>JAGWAX010000024.1:29782-37075 GCA_021296175.1 Nitrosopumilaceae archaeon
CTGCTGCTGCTGCTGCTGCTGTGCCATCTCCTCAATGTCCCTGCCGCAGGGTGACGCGAGCCCCAGCGCCCGCCCGAACTGGTCAAGCAGTTGCCCCAGAGTAATGTCAAGCGTCTCGCCAAACACGCGCCACTGCCTGTCCAGAAACGCCAGCAGCATGGTGTGCCCCCCCGACACGAGCAGCACCAGCGGATTTCTTGCGCCCGTAAGCAGCTTGCCAAGCTCGATGTGTCCTATGGCGTGGTTCACCGGATAGATCGGAATGCCGTGGAACGACGCAAGCGACCTTGCCACCACGGCCCCCACGCGCAGGCAGGGGCCCAGCCCGGGCCCCGCCGCATACGATATCAAGTCGACGTCGGCAATCGACTTGTCGGACTCCGCCAAGCACTGGGCGAGCACCTGGGGGGCATGCTCCACGTGGTGGCGCGAGGCCTCCCTCGGGTGTATCCCCTCCCCGTCGTCGGGCCTGTATACGTGGCGCACGTCGGAGAGTATTCGGCCCCTGTCGTATCCGGTCTTCTCCATTATGGCGCACGAGAACGTGTGGGCGGTGCTCTCGATGCCAAGCCCGAGCACCTTCTTCTTCTTTCTCGCGGCCGCGGCGCTCGATTTGGCCGCAGTCGTAGTTGTCACTCCCGCCATACGCGTCACGCAGCCCGTCCCGTTACAATCATCCCCTGCTCATGGTCGACACGATCTTTATCACGTCGCCGTCGCTCAGCTGCTTGTCCCCGCTTATCCGCTGCTTTGTCTTGCAGTCGATGGCGTGCAGGAGCCCCTCGGCCAGGTCCGCGTGGACGGAGGCGGCCAGATCCCGGACGGTGGACCCGCTAGGCACCAGCCGGGAGTCGGGCAGCACCTGCCCGTCCTTGTTTGTAAGGCGGGTCTCATCCTCCACCGGATAGACTACGATGTACCCCAGAATCTCAAATACTGCCGCGTCAAGCAGCCTCTGCACGCCCGTGTCTGACATGCGGGACAGTATGGCGGCCGCCATGTCGAGCGCCTTTGTCTGCTGCGGCGCCAGCTTCTCCCCGGCGCCCGGCGCTACCTCAAACGAGCCGGCGCCCGGTGCGTACGTGATTATTCCCGCCTTGGCCGCCTTTCGTAGCAGCAGCTCCGTCTCGGCGCTGCACGGAACCACCCGCGCGCCGTCAGACGCGCCGGCAAGGGCCGCGGCCACGTCCGGGATGCTGCCGCCGCACAGGTCGGCCTTGTTTGCCGCGATTATCATCGGCTTTGCGTCTGCGCGCAGGCGGCGCGCAAAGGACACGGTGTCAGACTCGGACCACTCGGCGGGCCCGCGCCCCTCAAGGCCCATCCCCGCAAGGACGCGGTGCACGTCGGGCGCGGTTATGCCCAGCCCCGAGAACCGCTCGGCGATGCCGTCTGCCAGCTTTGCGCGCTTTTGTTCCACCTCGCGGATTATCCTGTCCCAGTCGCGCATCAGTATGTCCGCAAACCACAGGTCAAACTCGTCCCTCACGAACCTGACGTCCTCGGCCGGGTCGTGCGTGCCGGCCGCGACCGGCTGCCCCTGTATGTCGGTGGTCCCGGCCGCGTCCACCACGTGGATCAGAATCTCGGCCTGCCGCGCATTGTCAAGAAACTTGTTTCCAAGCCCCTTGCCCTCGTGCGCCCCTGGCACCAGCCCGGCCACGTCGATCAGCCGCACGGGCACCAGCCGGGTGCCGTTCCGGCACAGGTCGTTCTGGTGCTCGATCCCAAAGTGCGCGCAGGCGCACCGAGTCTCCACGTATGCGACCCCCACGTTGGGCTCGATCGTGGTAAAGGGAAAGTTTCCCGACTGTACGGCAACCTCCGTCGCAGCCGAGAAGAAGGTTGACTTGCCCACGTTCGCCTTGCCCAGCAGCCCAATCTGCATAAGGCGTCGACGGCCGCCTGCTTCATATTAGTATCGCATTACGACAATGGTCACACATGGACGGCGGGGATGCATCGTGATGGAGGGAAAGGATTGCCGGCGCATCTTGCTGATAACCGGCACCCCCGGGGTCGGCAAGCATACCGTGGCCAGGGCCGCCCGGTCCCAGATGGCGCAGGAGGGGGAGGATGGGGGCTGGCAGACAGTCGACATAAACGAGACTGCGCGCGGAGCCGGACTGCTTGATGCCGCGGGGAATTACGACCCCGCATCGGACACGACGGACGTGGATACCGGCGCGCTGTCAGACGCGGTGCGCGGCGCACTCGCGGCCCCGGGCAGGTACATAGTCGTGGGGCACTTGGCGCCGTATGTGGTGCCGGCCGACAACGTGGTGCTTGCGGCCATACTGAGGAGGAACCCGTACGAGCTGATCGAGGTATACGAGGAGAGGGGATACTCGGCGCGCAAGGCAAGGGAGAACGCGGGGGCCGAGATGCTCGGGACCATATCATTTGACACGTACGCTGCGCGGTACGGGGCGACGGGCCAGTACGACACCACCGGCAGGGGCCCGCAGGAGACTGCGCGCGTGATACTGGCCGACATGGAGCGCGTATGCCGCGACGGCAGCGGCAGCGGCCGGGCACCGCAGGCGACGCCGCCGGGCGTGGAGGACACCCGGGGGCCCGGCGAGCACATAGGTTGGCTTGCCGACAAGGCCTCACACGAGAGGATGCTCAGGGACATCATGCCCGGCTGGCCCGGCGGCACGGTATGATTAATTAGCCAATCACGACGCGACGACTCATGCAGTTTGAGATTAAAAGGACGGATCTGGCCGCCCGCATAGGCAGGATGCAGACGGGGCACGGGACGGTGGAGACCCCTGCGTACGTGCCGGTCATACACCCCGCAAAGCAGACCATTCCGGCATCCCGCATCAAGGAGATGGGCTTTGACATCGTAATAACAAACGCCTACATCACAAGGAACACCTACGGCCACGACGAGGCCGTCAGGCGCGGCATACACGACATCATCAAGTATGACGGCGCCATAATGACCGACTCGGGCGGATACCAGGTGCTTGAATACGGCAAGGTCGGGGTCACCCCGCCGGAGATGGCCGAGTTTGAGAGGGGGATACGCACCGACTTTGCCATCCCGCTTGACAAGCCCACGGGATTCGGAATGAGGCGCGACGCTGCAGAGGCATATGTCAGGGACACACTCAGGGTCTCAAGGGAGGCCCTGCGGGCCGCCGAGAGCGCGGGCAACGGTAGTGGGGGAGATGGCGACGGCGGCCAGACATGGATAGGCCCCATCCAGGGCGGGGAGCACCGGGACCTGGTGGCAAGGTCGGCCAAGAGCCTGGTAAGGATGGGCTTTGAGATGCTGGCGCTCGGCAGCCCCGTGGAGTTCATGGAGTCGTACGAGTACAGGCTGCTGGCCGAGATGATCGCAACTGCAAAGCGCAGCATGCCGCACGGCATACCGCTCCACCTGTTCGGGGCCGGCCACCCGCTTACAATACCGCTTGCCGTCGCGCTCGGATGCGACACGTTCGACTCGGCGTCATACATACTGTATGCAAGGCAGGACCGGTACATGACCGAGGACGGCACGCGCACGCTAGACGAGATCGAGTACTTTCCGTGCTGCTGCGCCGTATGCTCCAGGTATGAGCCCGGCGAGCTGCGCCTCATGCCGCGAGAGCAGAAGGTCAACAACATAGCGGTGCACAACCTGTACGCGATAAAGCTCGAGGTGGACAGGACAAAGCAGGCGGTTGCCGAGGGCAGGCTGTGGGAGTACGTCATGAAAAAGTCAAGGGCACACCCCAGGCTGTACGAGGCCGTCACGCACCTGATGACGCCGTCGTCTTCTTCTTTGCCATTATCGTCATCATCATCATCACCGTCGTCATCGTCAACGTCAACATCATCACAACCGTCGCCGTCAACACCGGCGCCGCCGCCGGATATCAGCGGCATGTTCAGGGCCGGAACGCCCCAGTACAAGCAAAAGGCCGCCTTCCTGTACGGGGCGGAGGACCAGCACAGGCCCGAGGTTGCCGCATACCACGATATCGTACGCAAGTTCCGAACCAGAAAGAGCATCGTCGCGATAACCCCCGAGTCCCACACAAAGCCAGGATACATGTCACGCGAGTACAGGGAACTGTACAAGCGGAGGGGGGACGACGACGATGTCCAGTTCTGCCAATACAGCCCCATACTCGGGATAATACCAATCGAGGTATCTGACATCTATCCGGCGGCGCACCACGAACAGGCGCGCGTACGCGTGGATCCCGCAGCGTGCACGGAGTTTGCCAAGACGTGGGACGCGTTCTTTGAGAACAACGGATTTGCAGAGGTCTGGTACGACAAGAACGACGCGTTTCTGGGCCACTTTGCAAAGAGGCTCAAGGGCGTGAAAAAGCACAACCTGAGGGGGGCGGCGACAGCCGCGGCGCGCCGGACCGATACCGCGCCGCGAGGCACCACCGTCCAATCAAAATAAAGAAGAAAGAAAAAGAGCGGTTATAGTGCCGCATCTTCGGCCCAGCCGTTTACGAAGACACCGTTCTTGTGGAGCGGTACTGGCTGGCCAGCGGTATAGTGCATCGGCCTCATCCAGAAGATGGACTTTGTCGGGCACACGCCAATGCACGCGCCGTCAGAGATGCATCTCTCCGGATAAAAGACAAATGCCTTACCTCTCTTCCAGCCTTCGACTGGCTTTACTCTGAGGACATCGGGTCCCAGAGTTGTACAGATCTCCACGCACAGCGCGCAGCCAATACACCTCTGCTCGTCATTGTCCGGCAGTATTGCTATAGGCATTACAAGTCATCTTTGGCTATTTACTATTTAAACTGTGAGCTGATATCATAACCCTGTTATGAAACGGATCCCAGTCCTTTGATGCGCACAAAATAAAAGAAAAGAGAAAACGGGCTCAAAGCCACGATATTACTTTCTCATTGCGTCGATCTGACCGGATGTAACCCAGTCAAGCAGTTCAGCAGAACTCGGATTCAGGTCAGCCTTCTGATTCATCAGATTATTAACCCAGATCCAGTTAATTTGGTTCAGAAGGGGCTTGTTGTCCTCGTCGCCGGCACGGACCTTTTTTACGAGATCGGCGTCCTGCTGGGCAAGCCACTCTTCATAGGTTCTACCCATGAACAGCAGGAATAGATTATAGTAATTAAAGCTTTTGAAGATTTCACAGTGCGCGTAATAAAGGGCCGCACCGAGGCAGGCTGCAGGGCGGGGGGGCCGGCCGTACTGCGATCTGCATACGTGCCGCATGAGGGCAAAAAAGAAGGTTTTAACGTAGACGTTTTTGGATGTTAATTCTTGGATGTGCGAGTCTTGGGAGCAGCCGGCGAGGTTGGAAGGTCCGGCTTTCTTGTCAACTGCGAGGGCGCCAGCATACTACTAGACTATGGGGTGATGTTCGGCAGGAGGGGGACCCCGCCCACGTACCCGCTGCACGTCAGGCCCAAGGACTTGGACGCCATCGTAATAACGCACGCGCACCTGGACCATTCCGGATGCGTCCCGTCCATGTTTGTCAGCGGCAGGACGGACGTCTATGCCACGCCGCCCACGCTCGACCTGTCCGAGCTGCTGATAGCAGACATGCTCAAGATAGAGAAGAACGCGCACCAGTTCGACATGCCGGAACTCGGCAGAATGATGAAGAGCGCAAAGGGCATCGGGTACAAGGAACGCGTGTCAAAGGGCGACGCGACGTTTGAGCTGCGCGAGTCGGGCCACGTCATAGGCGGGAGCACCGTGCTGGTAGAGTCCGGCTCAAAGAGGCTGTTTTACACCGGCGACATAAAGACCAACGGATCCCGGATGCTCCGCGAGGCGGACCTCGACGTAGGGGAGATCGACATGCTGATCACCGAGAGCACGTACTCGCAGACGGTGCAGACCCCCAGGGCCGAGTCCGAGCGGGACCTGGTGGAGTTTGCAAACGAGGTAATGGACAGGAAGGGCATCCTCTTCATACCGTCGTTTTCCGTGGAGCGGTCGCAGGAGATCGCCTGCGTGCTGCGCGCCGCCAACTTCAAGCACAGGATAATCATGGACGGCATGGCGCTAAAGGTGAACGACATAATATTCAAGCATCCCGAGTACCTCCGCGACCCGGACGTCTTTGCAAGCGCCATAAAAGACTCCGTCGCCATAAGGGACCACGCCCACCGCAAGCGCGCCCTGAGGGACACAAAGGCCGCCGACGGCAGCTACGCGGAGCCGTGCGTCGTGATATCGCCTGCCGGGATGCTGGTCGGGGGCAACGCCGTCTTCTACCTGCAGGAGCTGGCGCTCGAGAAGAGAAACGGGATAGCCCTCGTGTCATACCAGGGCGAAGGCACGCCGGGCAGGATGCTGCTGGACACCGGCAAGGTGGAGGCGCGGGGCAAGGAGATCAAGGTGGAGGCCGAGGTCAGAAAGTTCGAGTTTTCGGGGCATGCGGACAGAAACGAGCTCTTTGCCATGCTAAAGAGGATAGAGGGCAACCCCAAGGTGCTTGCGGTGCACGGGGACGGGGAGTCCTGCACTGCGTTTGCGCAGGAGATCCACGACGAGTTCGGGTGGGAGGCGCAGGTCCCCGCCGCAAACGATACGATACAGGTCTGACATGCAGCGTGCAGGCGGCTCAAGTAACGGGGCGGGCCACGCAGCAGTCAATATAGCCGACACCATGAACAGCGGACAGGTGTTCATGTGGAGAGCAGTCCAGAAGAGGGGAAAGGGACTGTGGTGGTACGGCGTCCATGGCCAAGAGATACTCAGGGTCGACGGATATACGGGAAGGACCAGTTCGTACCGGAAGGGCGGCAGGTGGGCCGCATACAAAAAGGATTTGTTCAGGGATTCAGACGATCCCGGGCGCATACCAGAGTCGATGCCGCAGGACGATACGACGGCAGAGGCCGCGCGCAGGTACCGTAACCTGAGGATCATCAGGCAGGACCCGTACCAGTGCATGGTATCGTTCATCACGTCTGCAAACTCCAACATACGGCGCATAACAAATAATCTCTCGCGCATGGCAGAGACGTTTGGCAGGCCCGTGGACGTGGAGGGCGGCGCGGGCATGATGCACCTCTTTCCCACGCCGTCGGCGCTTGCAGGCGCAACCATACGAGAGATACAGGAGTGCGGTGTCGGGTACCGTGCCGCGTACATAAAGAGGGCCTCGGAGATGGTCGAGTCAGGCGAGATCGACTTTGGGCGCATCAAAAAGATGAAAGACTATGGCGGCATGATGGACGCGATGCTCGCCATACCGGGCGTCGGGAACAAGGTAGCCGACTGCATAATGCTGTTCTCACTTGAGAGGCCGGACGCGTTCCCGCTTGACCGGTGGATGCT
>JAGWAX010000101.1:0-3410 GCA_021296175.1 Nitrosopumilaceae archaeon
TCTGTTGCCGCCGTTGCAATTGTACTGGCGGCGTCGGTCCCGGAGGACGCGTGGTCAAAGCACCAGGCCACGCAGTGCGTGCTGCGCGCCCACGGCGAACGATATCCGGTCACGTACCTGGAGAGGGAGCGGAACAACCCCGACGGCTCGTATTATCCTGGGGACGCCTTCTACTATCTGTTCTGGTGGCGTGACTATTCGGACCCCGGCGAGTGCTCCATGCAAAAGCCCATACTCGAGACGGAGGGACTGTGGCTCAACCACTCGAGCAGGACGGTCGGGCCCCTAGACCCCGGCACGGGCAGCGTGGTGTTCGGGTCGGGCGGCTCGGGCATGCAGCACAAGCCGCTTGATCCCTCCGTCAGGCTCATGCCATACATAAGCTACTACAGGACCGACGGGCCTGCCGAATCATGCAAGACGACGTTTGCAAAGCCCGGCGAGAGCTGGTCCATACGGTGGACCAAGTATGTCGTATATGACAAGCCCTCCCTGGTCAAGCAGCAGAAATCCCCCGACCTGACCAACGCCGAAGCTGGCGCACGCAAGAGGGGCGACGCGTCGTGGACCATCTGGTCAACAGATGGCAGGAAGGGGTCGTTTGACTGGTTGGAATCATGCGCGTTCGCGCACGGCCAGGGCCAGAGCGGGTCTGACGCGCCGCACGAGCTCGAGATATACAGGAAGAACGGGAAGGACTTTTTTTACACGCCCACGCACAAGTGGGAGTTCTACCGAGATGTGAATGCCACGCACGCGCATGCATTTGACGTGCTGGCCGACAACGGCACGCGGCTTGCGTTTGATACACGTGTGTCGGAGGTGTGCGGCAGCCTGGGCGCCGACTCGGGCTGCATGTACGGCACCGCCCAGATAAAGCCGCACGGCGGACTGACATGCCTGTACGCGGAGGCCGAGCGCATCATGGGGGAGAAGTGGATGTCCGAACCCGACAAGGACAATGACGGCATCAAGGACATACATGAGACAGAAGAGGACGACCCGCCGCCGCCACTGCTGCCGCCCAACATCCCCGTATCGCAGTACGAGCCGCCCGCAGGGGACGCGTGCATATCGTCTGAGGCCGGCAACCCGCAGCTCAAGCTGGTGATCGGCGGGTACTACTGGACGGCGTCCCACCGCGTGCAGGCCGGCATCGAGTACCCCATACGCGGCTACACCAACGTAACTGCCGACCGGAGTCCCGACGTGCACGCCATACTGAACGCCATACTGACAAAGCCGCCGCTGCTGCATGCAGACGGCATGTACGATGCCAAGAACCTGGACGGCACGTACTACCATGACGACCCCATACACATCAGGCACGAGCCGTCATGGGGGTGGTCTGAGGCGAGGGCGGCGCACATCAATTTCACCACGGTGCGGCTGCACAATGTAATACCCATAGACGACGAATACGACTGCGATACATTGAGGCAGGAGGAGGACGGCATCCCAGGTTCGTTTGGCACGTGCCAAAACTCCACGGACACGTCGTCGGACAGCTGGCTCAGGCAGTTGAAAAAGTACGGCAACGGCGACGGGCGCACCGTACATGTGGCGGATACGGGATTTGCATTCGGCACGTACGACTTTGCGTACAACATGACGGCGTACAACATGGGCGTACCCGTGTCCACGAACAACGGCACCGACAGCATAAACGCCACACTGGTCCCGTACGAGCCCGTGTACGAAACGGTGTACTCGTATCCCGTGCTCGCCGACGCCCAGGAGTACGCCTTTGACGACAGGCGCGGCATCGTCGTGAAATATGCGGGCAGCCTGCAGGACGGCCACACATATGGGGAGCGCAGGTCGTTTGTTAACTGGTGGAACGCGTCCGGCGGCGGGCACACACCCTTCAAGTACGAGGAGTTCAACCAGACGCATGCATTGTCCGCGGCACGCAGCGCGCCGCCCGACGCGGAGCCGCCAGTACTGGAGCACGCGGCGGGCGCGCAGTCCGCCATGTTCACGAGCGCGGGGTACGGCGTGCTGTACATGGAGTGGCCCGTCACGGACCACGTGTTTGCAGAACTGGTGGACGTATACACGAACAAGACTGCACGGGGCGCCAAGTACGAGAACGTCACGGCGCAGTCAGAGTTCAGGAGCGAGCAGTTTGCCGGGCACGCCAACGTTACGCTGTTTGGCGACGCCATGCGCTACCCGGAGATGCCCTTCACCAAGCAGGTGTTGGTGAGGTCCGTCGACCAGCAGGGGAACACGCAGTGGGGCGATACAATCACGCTGCGCGTCGTGCCCTATGCGGACATTGCGGAGGACCAGGCGTGGACGGTGGAGGCGTGGGAGGATGTGTTGAGCGGCAATGCATGGCTGACGTGGCTGCCGTGGCTGCAGGGCGGGGGCGGAAATTCCACGGAACTTGGGGACGGTGGTGAAGATTCCGCTCCGCTGCAGCAGCAGATACAGCAGCAGCAGAGTGACCAGGACAACCCCCTCGGCCTGGAGGGAGCCGAGACCATCGCGGACTACATGCGCGACAAGGTGATGCACGACACTGGGGGCGACCCAGTAGTCACGGGGACCGTGCTCAACGACACGTACGACATGACACAGGAGTGGGCGGGGCGGGGGCAGGTGGACGCCACCGTAATGCGCACGTCGGCATACTTTTCGGACATGGCCGTACAGCAGCAGATGAACGCCTCCCTGGCGCCCGTCCTCGACATTGCGTCCGGCGACGTGCCGCGCGGCATCATCCAGTCAGTCGGGGACATAATGTCCGGCCTGGTCGACAGGCCGGACACCCTGCGCATGTCAGCCCCCCTGGACGTGGGGCTCTCCATGCTGCCGCCCACCTCCGTGTACGTGTCGGTGAACGGCGGGCCCGAGCGCGTGATGCACCACAAGTATTACGCGTTCGGCGTGTCCGAGACCATAAACATCAACGTCAGGACGGACAACACTATAGATGTGAAGCGCATCGGGGCCAACGGCACGGGCATCACCGTGCGGCAGCCGGACAACTTTGGCGCCATTACTGGCGTAAGGGTCAACGGCACCGACTCGTACGTGCAGTGCACCGCCGGCTGCCTGCTTACTAGCATGCCGTCAAATGAAACGGTGCGGGTTACCGTATACAACGAGTGGGGGGGAGAGGCGCACGGGGACGTCCCGCCCGCGGAGTTCAGGGCCGCCCCGGTCTCAAGCGACCCGGGGTGGCGCGTGTTCCTGGGGGCCGCCGTACTACTGGTTATAGCGGCGTACGTGTCCAAAAAATTGTTTGGCAAGCACCTGTTCGGCGGCGGCCGCTAAGTCACTACAGGTGGGAATTATATCTCTAGGTAGGACGCCGCCGCGTCCTGCGCGACGGCGTCCCACCATCGGATACTCTGTGACGTTCTTTCTCCATGCCCCTGGCAAGGTGATGCGCCGGCGCT
>JAGWAX010000101.1:3497-3918 GCA_021296175.1 Nitrosopumilaceae archaeon
CATATCGGGAGCAGGTGGCAGGCCGCGTCTCCCGATTATCATGGCGGCATTGACGTCCGCCTGTTGAATGTAATTGCACTTGACGCACCTGAACATGTCACGAGTCACGCGGGACTCTTTTGCAACGTGTCCGCACCTCGCGCACTCCTGCGACGTGTACTGCGGGTTTACAGTTCGTATGGTGATGCCCATCAGTTCGGCTTTGTTCCTGATGCGCTGCGCAATGGCGTAATGGCGCACGAATCGCATCTCGCGGTTGAGTCCGCGCTTGTACCGCCCTTTTCCCTTCCGGGTCATTCCATTGAGGCTCATGTCCTCAAATACGATCGTATGGGGATTATAATCACCGCACACGTGCTTGGCCGCCACGCACTCCGCGTACGTGCGCCGGTTTGCCACGCGCGCCATCCTCTTGCGTATC
>JAGWAX010000101.1:4036-4351 GCA_021296175.1 Nitrosopumilaceae archaeon
CGCTGGTCCAAAGCCGCCACCACGGTTGGTTCTACAGCGCCGCGGTCGATGCCCTTGACCGTGGCGCGTCCGGCAACGGCCGCCGCCGTTGCAGTTGCATTCCAGGGCTCCGGTACGCTTACCCTGCACGACACGTACAGCATATACCGGGGCTTCCCGCCGGGTTTCCCACCGCGCCCTCCAGCAGACGCGTCCACGAACTCGTACGACCTGGGCTCGTGCTCCAGTAGTTTGTTTGGTACGGGGCCCCTGCACGTGACTGTTCCGAAGCGCGGCAGCTTGATTGTACGCGAGTCAACGACGACGGGAGCCAGC
>JAGWAX010000101.1:4555-4947 GCA_021296175.1 Nitrosopumilaceae archaeon
GTCGTTCCCTTTCTTCCGGGCGCAAGGACGGCATGCGCGGCGCTGTCAAAGTGAGTGGGTTGCACTACAAAGCACGGGCCGCTCTCAGTCAGCGTGACTATTGGCCGGCAGTCGTGTACGTAACATTCATGAACATTATGTGGAGGGCGCCCCTGTTGGTGCCGCCGTTGTCATCAAAAACTGCGCCCGCCGCGATGTCTTGTATCCCATCGCCGTCCAGATCTCCAATGTCTGCCACGGATATGCCAAACTCGTCATTATTATGTAAAGCTGGGCCGTTTGCAGTCGAGTCGTTTATCTCGACCGTACTCTTGACTGTACCGTTGGAATTCATGAGCATTATGTGGAGGGCGCCCCTGTTGGTGCCGCCGTTGTCATCCTCATTTGCGCCC
>JAGWAX010000101.1:5257-5747 GCA_021296175.1 Nitrosopumilaceae archaeon
GACTGTACCGTTGGAATTCATGAGCATTATGTGGAGGGCGCCCCTGTTGGTGCCGCCGTTGTCATCCTCATTTGCGCCCGCCGCGATGTCGTTCACCCCGTCGCCGTCAAGGTCGCCTATGTTTGCCACGGATACACCAAAATAATCATAATTACTCAAGACCGGGCCGTTTGCCGTGGAATCGTTTATCTCGACCGTGCTTTTGATGGTGCCGTTGGAGTTCATGAACATTATGTGGAGGGAGCCCCTGTTGGTGCCGCCGTTGTCATCCCAAAGCGCGCCTGCCGCGATGTCATGTATCCCGTCGCCATCCAAGTCGCCTATGTTTGCCACGTATATGCCAAAGGCATCACCATTGCTCAAGACCGGGCCGTTCGCGGTCGAGTCGTTTATCTCGACCGTGCTGCCCAACGTGATTACCGTTACCGTGACGCTTACGGTCCTGGTTGCCCGGGTTGCATTGTTGCCCGCCGCGTCGGCCGGGGCGTCA
>JAGWAX010000102.1 GCA_021296175.1 Nitrosopumilaceae archaeon
ACAGGTCGGCGTTGCCGTCTGCTCCAAGGTATATTATGCCATAACCAAACGCGCCCGCGCTGCCGTCAGTTGGAATCGTGCCGTTTGTTGAGATGCTTGCGTCTATGATCTTGTCAGAATTGACGCTTACTGTCTTGTCTGTTGAACCAATCCCAAGATATGCATGGGCGTCAGTCGATCCAAATAGTATTCCCCCTAGCAGCACGGTTGCCGAGATCAGGAGTAGCGTCGTTTTTAGCATTGCTGTTGAACTTGTGTCGGTTGGCCTACATAAATATGTTGTCACGGTCTTCGTGGTTACCGGTTAGGTTGAGCACAAGGTCAAACTTTCTAGATCATCAGGGGGTTGGTACCTAATGCTCCAAAAACGGTCATTTTCAGACGAAATCCGCACTTTGCCCCCGCTTCATCTTGCGCGCACGAGGCATGCATATGTGGATATAATCATGTCCGAAAAATGAAAAAATATCTGCGCGCAAACGAAAGAAATATAAGATCATACCCCAATTGATCCTATGGCCTACCAATGGATCGATTGGGGCGCAACACCCTGCAGGAATATTGCGCTTATGAATTTATTGACGCGCATGGAAAGACAAGGGCCGGATTTGTGACAAATGAATGCTGCAAGAATGGCCTGGTGCTTCTTCCCGAATTAACAGCACCGGGCATCTGGTTCTGCAACTGCGTCGATTGCGTCGAATCGCGCGCGCCTGCCTTGATCCCGGTCGGTTCGCCGGAGGCGGCGGCAACGATGGCGGGGGCGTGGACGGAATGACCCGCAGGCACAACCGGCGCCCCGGTTATTGGCGGTATTATGAGCGGGCCGCAAAAACGATGGAGGGGTTCATGGAAGACGCCATACTCGGACTGCTGCATGATCACCCTCGCCCGGCGCGCAGGACGTCCGGCCCCGGCGCCAGGCCGGCGCACTCGGAGACAAAGCTCGACTTTGCGTGCCTTGGCATGACCTCTGAAAATGATCCGTACCGCTCGGCCTGCCGGAGACTGTGGCGCATGAGGCACGTCTGGGACGAGCCGATTTTGAGCCATAAAGAACTGGTCGAGCACATGCAGACCATCGACGCAGGCTGGCTGGACTGCATACTGGCCAAGACGGCGTTTTTGTGCCTAGAGGAGCTTGCGATAAGCGGGGCCGCGGCCCCTCTGGGCGCCGACAGCAGCGGGGCCGAGGCCGCGAGATACGAATACACAGAGGCGCCAGGAGTGACCCTGCATGACTTCATGCCGCCGGACGCGGAGCGGCCCAGGTTCAAGACGTACCTGAAATACCACGTCACGGCCGTCCTGGGCCACCAGGTCATACTCACCGCAATTACGACCCCCGGCAGCGTCCACGACAGCAGGATGCTGCCGGCCATGCTTGAAAAGATAAGGAAATTCGGGTTTGACTTTTCTGGCAGGTACTTTAACGCGGACCGCGGGTATGACTCCGACGACAACTTTGAGAAGGTGTTTGAGAGTGGCATGATTCCAAACATACGGCAGCGTCAGTATCGGGGCCAGAGGGGCGCCCCGCCAAACCCCGCAAAAACATGCCGGGCATTGGCCGGGGGGGACGTTCAACCCCTCCGAATACGCGCAGAGATCATTCATTGAGGGAATATTCGGGGCCGAAGAGACAAGGCGCCACCAGCTGCACTGCAGGTTTCTTTTAGAGGACAGCCAAAACAGGTCTAGCAAATTCCGCGCCATTGCATGGAACCTGAGGGTGTTGTACAGGTTCCGGTGCGCCAACGAACTTGGAATTCCCATATCGTCATATGGCGTTTCAGAAGATAACAAATGCGCAGATATTCAGAATTTATTGGCTCCGTTAACCCGCATGAATTAGATCATAAAAACTTGCCAATTGATCGGGTCGGCATTACGAATATCGTCATTAGGTACCAACCCCAGTTTGACCTTGTACTCAACCTAACCGATAACCGACACCGGTCCCACGCCCGGTCCGGTTTGGGCTGCGACGCGAGTGCCCCGCATACACGCACGGCCGAGGAGGAGGAATGAGGAGGAGCCGAATCGTGCGGGCACGGCAGATGCGAGGAGACTGTCCACATCACTGGTGTCCACACCAGCGGTCACGCCAGCAGGCGACGACAGCGGCATCAGGCCGCACGCGCGCGCCCATGAGATTAATAGCAGCGGTACCCACACAGGGCGTGAAGAACTCGGCCGCGACCATGATAATCGGGATGATTATGTTCGCGGCAGGACTGGGCATGTTCTATTCAATCGAGACGGGCCAGTTCGAACCGGCGCAAAGGCTCGTAAAGAACACTGGAATCTTTGTCGGGCTGGCCGGAATAGGAGCCACGATGGCGGGCGTGTTGCTAACGTTGTTCAGCAAGAGTGAGCCGGTGGGGAGGTGAGCGGCGCGCGGCAGGCGCTCCCTGCGGGTTTGGCGTCCTCATACCCGGGGCCCAAGCGTCACATATGCCGCGCTATGGCGCACCGACATCATGTTCACGCACGATCAAGGCAGTACACGCTTCGTGCGGGAGAAGTCCCCCCGCCGGGGCTGCAATTCATTCCGCAGACACGGAACAATCCTTTAAGATTCTTACCCGCATGGGTTATTTTTTACATTCCACTATTAATACTTGAACCGCACTGGTGGGCGCGGAGCGGACATGCTACTGATGGCAGGCGTCAGTGCTCCCAGTCTATGGGTAGGGAATTCCTTACCCTTAGACCGGCGGCTGGCAGGCGTACCCGTGCTGCATGTGGTGTCATGCGGGAGTTGGACTACCCGGAGTGGGAGGTGTTGATGGCGGCATGGGCGCCCCCTGAAACAATTCGCATTCGCAGCCTTTGGCCAGGCAGCGCCGCCGGATCTTTCTGCGTGCGCGTCTTATGGATTCACCGTACGTGCCCAGGTAGTGCAACGTGTCAGAATGGGGACAGTCAGTACACGCCGTGCTGTCGGACTTTGCGAACCCGCCGCACCCCGCGCAGTCCCTGCATCCCTTTCCGCCGTGGCGTAAGCTCTGGTGCCCGCACGACGCGCAGCGCTTGGCCTCCTCGTACACGCGGGACTCTGACAGGCCGCAGCTGCAGCCCTCCTTGCCGAACATCCCGCCGTGGCCGTCAGACAGGCACCCCGCGCAGTCCCAGTCGCCGTCGTGGTGTTCTGCGGGGTGGCCGCACCCCGGGCAGTCCAATCAGGACTCCCCCGCGCGTGCGCGTCGGCCGGGGACGTCAGGTTGGCGGGTTCCAGTGTTGCCGCTGCGGCCGCCACGGCTGTTATTCGACTCGGCCAGCCGCCTCGCGTAATCCTCCCTGACGAGGCGCAGGGCGTCCAGCATTGCATCCGGTGTAGTCGTCATCGGCATCCCACTCACTATGGGGCAGCAGACGGCGTGGCGCGCGGCGTGTTTGGTG
>JAGWAX010000103.1 GCA_021296175.1 Nitrosopumilaceae archaeon
CTCTTTATCACCTTGGGATCCTTCTCTTGCCGATATGCCTCTTTGAATTTTTCCTCGGACAGTTTGACCATGCCATGTACCGGCGTGTGTGATCAATAAAGGTTTCTTTTAATGCACAGTATTGCTCACGAATTTATGCTTCCAGCTATAACATGGTGCAAAACATGCGCATGCCCAGTCACATTACAACAATTGAAAAACAAAAACTGGTGTTGGACTCGCGCTTGGCGCTTGTCAGTCGTATGGAATCCCTACGGTCTCCGCGAATCCGGACAACGCCATTCCGAGGGCGATCGGTATGGCAGTCAGTATCGTGCCAAGCAAGATGCAATTTTTGGCCTTTGCCGGATCCTCGTGCCGTAGCACAAAGTACGCAATTATGCCGCCCATTATGCCCAGAAAGATGGGCAGTAGAAACCAACATCGGCTTCGTGCTGTCTCGATCTGCATGACGCCTTCTTCCCAATTTTGTTTTTAACTCTTTGTACAAACCCCGCCTCACTTGTGCTTGCAGGTGCGCCCCTTGTGATGGGCCGTCTTCACCAATGACGCCGACTCCGGGCGACGGGCCGCGGTCCGATGGCCGTAAAGCCCGGCGTGCGCGGCACGTCCCATGCCTGTAGCATCCAATGCTCCTAGAATCGGTTCCGTATGCCTTCGGCCGTCGGCGCCGCTCCTACCGACTAGATTTTTCTTCGACGGACAAGACGCAGCCCTGAGCCGACGCCCCCTCCTCTTAACCGCTGCCATCTCCGTACTGGGGATGCATCCGGAAGCACGGCCCCGGGGCGCGGCCCACTCGGGATGTCATCTGCATATTGGGCTGGGCTTTGCCGACTTGATCGTCTCGGACGCGGAATCAAAGACCAGCGAGAGCACGGACTCTCCCCCTGTAGTGCGGTAAATGCTGTAATTTATCGAGTTCGCGTCCAGGTCGCCGTTCTCGTTGAATACCAGCGGCACCCCTAGCGCAGTGGGCTCCACCGTGTTCTGGTAAATGCCGCTGCTTGCACGCGCAAGCGGAACGCTGCCAGTCACGGCGTCTTCCTTTTGCAACACCTCTATCAAAAGCTTGGTCGTGTCGTATGCGTGGTACGTATAGATGTTCGCGCCCGGAATCTCGGAATCGATACGCGCGTTTAGCGCGTTGGGCTCGTGTTTGGTGGTCACCGTCGTGTATCCAACATTTTCAATCCATGATGCAATGCCTGCATTGTCGGCCTGCGACCGGACAAAGATCCCGTACCACCTGCCTTCCTGAAGGCGTGAGTCGGATGCGGCGGACCTCATTATGTCATCCTCCTCATCAAAGGCCAGTAGCACAACTGCCGTGCTGGGCGCGCCCCCTGCTCCCGCAGCGCCGAGCGCGTCGGCAAGTCGGTCCGTCACTGTCGAATAGTCGGCCGTGCCGGGCGTGTACGCAACGCCGTCGATCAGCGTGACGTTCGTGCGCTCTGCAAAGGCGTTGTACATGGCTTCACTGGTCATCCTGCCCCATGCGTCGTCTCGGTACACGATTATCGTGTTCTCGATTCCGTCATGCTCTAGCATCTCCGCGTACGCCCTTGAGGTGGCCACGTTGTCGGGCAGCACGCGGAATATGTTGTCGTCCGGGATGCTGAACTCCGGCGAGCCTGACCCGTAGCTCACTGCTATGATGTTGTCGCTGTCGAGCGACACTATGCCCCCGACCCCTCCGCTGTGCGCGGGCCCGACTATCACGTTTGAGCCGAGCTCCTCGATGGCTCTTGCCTGCTGCGCGGTGCGTGACGGGTCGGTGCCGTCGTCGCGCTTTATCAGGTCTATCCTGTAGTCGGTTCCGGCCCTGAACTGCTCTATGTTAAAGTCGGACACGGCTAGGCTTATGGCAGTGCTTGCGGCGACCATCTCCCCTGCAAGGTCTCCGGTCTCCGACACGATTGCGCCAAGCTTCCGCCTGTCCGGCTCTGAGAACGGGGCGGGCTGAGTTATGCCGTGGTCGGGATCGTACTCTTGCGTGGTGACGAATTTACCGTCTCTTATCTCCGATATGTGGACGTCCCTCTCTGCAGCGTCGCCGTTCCTATCAAAAGCCGCGTTTATGCCGCGCGCAGACACGGGCGAGTAGTCCAGGGAGGCCTGCTGCATGCCCTGCCTTATGGCGGCCGTATCCGTGGCCGAGCCTGCGCTGTCAATGGCCCTCCCCAGTATCTGAACCGTCGAGTACGCGTCGTACGTCAGGGTCGCTAGGGCGTTGCCCAGCAGGCTGTCGAGTCGTATGTTAAGCTCGTTCTCGTGTATGGCCGTTTCAACTCCCTTGTATCCGGTCTTTTCCATGAACTGCAGTATCCTTTTGCTGCCTTCGATGCCGGGCTGCAGCGTTCCGGTTCCGTAGAACGTGGTCTTGCCTATGGCCGAGTCGGACCCACGGTCCAGGCCTGCCATTATGCCAAGTACCCCCGCGCTGGAGGGGATCCCGGTGACAAAGATTCCTACATTTTCGTGGTTGTCTGTGCTTCGGAGTATCCGGCTCATCTCGGTCCCTATTCTCGCGGCATCGCCTGCTATGTCGTTGCCAAACTTGACAGATCCCAGCATGGACATGCCGTCAATGCCCTCGAGCGTCTCGTATATTGTCGAGTTGAATGTCTGTCCTACCCGAAAGTCCAAAAACAAGTTGATAATCTCCGTCTTGCCTTCCGACTGCATTATGTTTACGAACGCGTCTGCCACGGTGTCATATGTGGACGCCGTTCTGAATATGTTGTCGGGCCGGGAAAACTCCGGCAGTCCGGAGCTGGATGTGATTACTATCATGCCATTCTGATGTATGGGGCGGTACGCGTTTGCGACCCCCGCGTCGCTTATGAATCCGGCCACCGCCTTTATCCCCTTTGCGTTCAGGCCGTTGATTGCATCAGTCGTGCCGTCGGCGTGCGGTATAGTGACAAACTCTGCTGCTAGCCGCCAGTCTCTTCCATCCTCGGCCAGTTTCCCGTTAAAGTCCTCCAGCGCGACCATGAATGTACGCTCCATTCTCTCCACTATGGCCGAATTGTCGTGGATTACAATTATGCCGATTGTCCTGCTCTCGGGCTGCTGGGCGTGCGCAGACTGCTCTGCCACGTGCAACAGCGCGCCCGCCGCGGCCAGAACCATGGCGGCCGCGGCAATTACTGTCACGGCCTGCACCTCTTGGCCGGGGCCGCCGCGCTTCAAGACCATGTTTCTTCACACGGCTTTCTAGAAGTGGACTAATAACGTTTTGTAGCCGCCAGACGATCAAAAAACCGGTTCCTCCGCCAAGTGGTGGCGTATAGTGTCGCGCAAAAGTTTTGGAGCCAAAGTATGATCATGAACCAAAAGCTTATAGATCGGACAATATTGCACCA
>JAGWAX010000104.1 GCA_021296175.1 Nitrosopumilaceae archaeon
TGACGTAGGAATGAAGTGCCCGCATGCAACCATAGGTGTACGAGCATGTAGGACGCGGGAGTTGTGCAACTAACTATGAAAGAAAATGTGTGCACATCCGAACCGATTGGCGCCGCGTGCGCAAAAGCCCGAGAGCCAGCCATTCTAGGTACAAACCGGGGCTTGGGGGCGCGTACGAATGCAATACTGCTAACGCGTGGCAAACCAGGGGCCAGCAGTTCCGGACAGGGCCGCATACCACATAAATAGTGAGCACCCGGATTCAGTCCATGGGCTATCTGGGCAACCACCTGGCCACCGTGGCGACCGGCGTCTTTGCGGCGGTTCTGACCGTGCTCTGGCCGGTCTTTGTCGACTTTGCACCCGTGCTGGACTTTGTCTTTATAATGGCGGTTCCAATCATGTGGTTCCTGGTCTTTACCTGCTGGATAGCCCAGAAGAGCGCCGATTACATGCACTCGCTCCACCATAACAACGACGATGCCTCGGCGGGAATCGTGCTGCAGTACGGCGAAAAAAAAAGCTTGACAGTGACGACGACGACGACGGCCGGGAGCCATGAGGGTGGACGGGGCGAGATAGCAGACCTGCGGAGCGTCCAGAGCGAGCTTGCAGCCGACCTCGAGGGGCTCAAAGAGTCCCTCAAGCTCAAAGACAGCGAGATTGAGAGGCTCAACAGGCAGATTGCAAACCTGCAGACGCTCGTACAGATTGAGACCCTCAAGGCGGAGCTGGCAAACCTGAAGATGCTGGCATCAAAGCACAAGAAATGAGAGGCGGCGTCGGCGCGACTGGGTGCCATAGCCGTCACCGCACCACACCCGGGCGATGATTAATCGGAGCAGTGGCAGCAGCTCTTGCCGCGTCCGTCAGAATGGTTCTTTTTGCAGGACGGGCAGCTTACGGCCCCGCCGAAATGGCACCTGCACGTGCACGTCTTGGCGGGATCCATCGCCGCTACCTGTTCTGGGCAAGCTTCGAGGCCATCTCAAGCGTCCCGTCCACCATCTCCCTGAGCCTTGCCTGCGCGTCGGCGCTGCTTATGGCGCCGTCGGCCACGTCGCCCGTGGTCATAAAGACGGCCTTGGGGTTTGTAACCACGCCGAAATACGACATGAGCTGCGTCAGCACGGTCTGCACGTCGGTGAAGCCTATGCTGCTTGCCGCCATTACGGCCATGCCCGCCGTCTTTCCCGGCGTCTTTTTGTAGTCTATGTACTCAAAGAGGTTCTTCAGGGCCGAGCTGAAGAAAGAGTTGTAGATCGGCGTTCCGACAAGCCAGACGTCGGCCTCCGTTATCGCCTTTGCGGCGGACTTTGTGGCCTCGCCATACTCCACGTCAAACCCGTGAAAACATTCTACCTGGCCCTCCGACAGGTTGACAAACGTGGTGGCGCTCCCGTCGCCGCCGTTCCTATCCATGGCGTACTCGTAGACGTACCTCATCATCGTCTCAGTGTTGGCGTTCCTTCTGGGACTGCCTGATATTACTACCACCCGCATGTCACGCGGCTGCGCCCGTCTCATTTAAGTCAAAGTAAGCGCGGGGGGCGCAAGGCGGCCCACCGACAGCATCAGCAAGAGCGGGCTTGGAGGGCTTCGATCCCTCGACCTGTAACTTAGGAGGCTACCACGCTATCCATACTGCGCGCCAAAGAGGCTCTGCGCCACAAGCCCAGCGTGAGAAATGTCGCTAATTATTTAAGCCTACTCGGAGGGGGAGGTGGAAGGGGAGGACGAGGAGGCACGGGCGCCGGAACCTGCCGACACGCCGTCGGCGGCCATGCCCCTGATCATGTCCTGCATTCCCTCCCAGACGCCGCCGGCCTCCTCGTTGCGCCACCGCTCAAAGTATGTCACGTCCCCCAGCGCAAGCCTCGGAAGCCAACCGGCCTCCTCCAGGTCCGGCCGCGGCGCAAACCTGTCAACGTGTCCCAGGCACAGGTACGCGACCGGCACGACGTGACCAGGTATCTGCAGCGCCTCCCTGAGAACGTCGTTTGAGAGTATGCTGACCCATCCGACCCCTATGCCCTCCGTCCTGGCCGCCAGCCAGAGGTTCTGGATGGCGCAGCAGACGCTGTACAGCCCCGTCTCCGGAATGCTCGATCTCCCGATCACAAACGGGCCAAACTTTGCAGGATCGTACGTCACGCACAGGTTGAGCGCCGACTCTAGTATCCCCTCTAGCTTGAAGGACAGGTACCTTGACCTCTTCTTCGGATCATCCCGCACCATGTCCGACGATCTCTTCCTTTCGGCCTCAAAGGACTCTTTTATCCTGCGGCGGGTCGCGCCGTCCCTTATCAGTATAAAGTTCCAGGGCTGCGAGAAGCCAACCGACGGCGCGTGATGCGCCGCGTGGAGGATCCTGGCGACCGTCTCGTCGCTTATACCGCCCGGCCTGAAGTGCGACCTCACGTCCCTCCTGGTGTAGATGGCCTTGTACAGGCCCCCCCTCTCCTCGTCGCTGAAATCGTCTGAAGAATTACCGGCCATGCTGATGCGTCAGGGGCCATCCCTGTTAAACCTTAATAATACCTGCGCCAAGGTTTGTGATCCGATGGGCCGGTAGTCTAGCTGGTTAGGATACCGCCTCGACACGGCGGTGATCGTGAGTTCGAATCTCACTCGGCCCACCATCGATATGATCTTTTTGGCAGGCGCGGCGGCGGCAGATTATACCGTGCGCGATTAATTCTAAAGCGAGCATAATCAGGAACAATGCCCAAAAACCCGCCTGCGCCCGCAAGACGGGGGGCCGGCGACGGCAACGCCGGCCCGCGCAATAATCCGGATTCACGCCTGTTTATGATTATACAGTAAGCGGCGCATCGCAGCCGGCCCGCGCCCAAGTTAAAAAACAGGGGTTAAAAGTAATCCTAGTTCCTCGCACCGACACCGCGGGATCCGACATCCGTCCCGGCGGCTGCCTCCCTTGGCATTGTGGACTGCAGAACGTTTATCTTTTCCAGCAATTCATTTCTCAGATCCCTTGCGACTCGCCGTACCGTGGGCCTTGGGACACCCAGCTCGTCGACCACCTTGTTGTAGATGACTTGCTTGTCTGTCAGTCCCTGGTCGAGAAAAGAGTTTATCGTCGCCTTTATTTTGGCGCTCTGGTTTTTAGAACTGATCAACGGATACTCGGTATTGGCCGTTCTATATAATACTATATCAAAAAAAGCCAAAACAAATGTAGACTCTGAACCATGATCACAATGCATTCGGTCCGGCGAGGTTGTTACCGGTTAGAATACCTGATAACCCCTTCAACGTACCAGCCGTGATGAAGCGACCCCTGGCGAACTATGGGACA
>JAGWAX010000105.1:0-3290 GCA_021296175.1 Nitrosopumilaceae archaeon
AATTAATGCCAACACATAG
This sequence comes from Nitrosopumilaceae archaeon, assembly GCA_021296175.1. GTDB lineage: Archaea > Thermoproteota > Nitrososphaeria > Nitrososphaerales > Nitrosopumilaceae > Nitrosopumilus. The sequence continues at coordinate 20 of JAGWAX010000105.1, forward strand.
TTTTCTCTTCAGCTCCCCCTTCTGCTCAAACTCGCTCCACACGCCTTCATCGACTATCCTTACGGTTGTCAGGTTGCGTTCCTTCACGAACTCAGCATTCAGGTAATCACCACTCATTCTATCAACTTTCATGTTTTTCGCTTTCACCTCCTCTTGTTTCATGCAAGTAAAATTGTCCAGTGACTCCGCCGAGTCCACGCGCGCCGGCGTGCCGCACTTCAGGCACACGCCATGGCGCAGTCCGTAATGGTCCTCCGGGGAGCATAGTACCACGCCACGCCACACATCCTGCAATCAGCAACTGACATCTCCCCCTCCGTCGCGCTTTAGCTTCTCGCTGACGGCCAGGTTCACGAACTGCGAATAGTTCGTGATGTGTGGGTCTTTCCGGTTGGCCACAAATTTCTGCACTGCCCCTATCAGGGGACGCCTGATCGAGCACGTAATCCAATTCTCATTACTCATGTTTTATATTTACACAAAAATAGTATATATGTTTTACGTTATAATTAACCGAAACCACATTACTGTATATAGTGTAAATGTACTAAAATTATGCCAGTGAAATCCCGGATGGAAGACAGGCGGCTCCCACCGCCCGCGCGGCGCCAGCATGAAGACTAGAACGGCTCCGCGGTACGCAGGCCGCGTGATACATTTAAGACGCCGCGGGCTGCCAGCAGTCGCTAGCCGCAGTTGTGCTCGTCGAACGCGGCGCCGCACCCCGAGCACTTCATGACGTACTTGTCCTCGTTGCAGTCGCCGCACCTGCCAACCGTCTCGGACTTTATCTCGCCGCCGCACTTTGTGCACTTCTCGCCGCAGCAGTAACTCATGCGGACCCCCCCTCGCCGGCGACCCCCAGGTCGCGTATCTCGTGCGCGTTCGGTATGTGCTCGTCGACCTCGCGCCTGGTCCCGCGGTAGTCGCAGTGGGGGCACACGTAGCCGCCCAGGCCGTAGGCTGTGGGTGGCGTCATGTCAGTCCACCTCCGTGCACGTCGCACCGGTCGTTGTCGCAGTCGTGATACTGCATGTTGTCCATGTGCTGGCAGGAGTCGCACATCCTCCAGGACTTGCGGCGGTCGCCGGGCACGCATACGGGACCATTCGGCCCCATGGTGCCGGTTTGGCAGTTGGGGCAGGAATCTGACATCACCCTTCGGCCTCCATGCCTTGAATTAGCGTCAGCCTCATTTCTTGCACTCACATCCGTCAGACCTGTCGACAACGTACCCGTTGCCGCACTTGGGGCATTCTATGGTATCCTTGATGATCTGCCCGCAGCCGCCCTTACACAGTTCACCGTACTCCTCGCACTCGCGGCCGCACGTTTTACACGTAACCATCGCCTGCACAGCGGCATGCCGTATAAAAGGGCGCCAGGACAGCCGCCACGATCACCGCCTGCGCATCGCAGCCAATTTTAAATACACGTGTTTCCTACAATCATCATGCACGGTCGCACCGTGTACGGGCATACGCTATTCCCGACAAGGTGGTCTTCGGATCACCGGCGCGGATTCTAATCATTCCCTCTTGGGGGTGTTCCGGTGTACGTCCCTACCATTCCATCAGGGCAAACTCGAGCACGAGGAATATTGCGAACACGGCCACGTGTATTACGAACAGCGCGATGCCCAGCAGCAGGCAGTTCCTTGCCTTCTGCGGGTCGTCTTGCCGCAGCACGAAATAGGCGATCACGCCGCCCACGACATCGAGGAATATGGGCAGCACGTACCACCATCGGCTCCGGGGGGTGCGTTCCCCACCGCCGGTCAGTGACGTGCTTTTTCACACTCCATGATATTGCCCATGCGCCGCATGCAGCGGCTGCAATTTAAGCAGTTTTCTCGTGGTGACAGTCAGGCAAACTCCTCCAACTGGCGCAACTGCAGGAGTTCCCGGCGCCCCTGCCCGGACAATTTACGTCTGGCAGCCCTGGCCTTTACCCCGTGGCAGGCGCGGCAGAGCGTCTGCAGGTTTGAGCGGTCCCAGGGCGCGCCGCCATTGCCGACTGGCGTGCGGCGGACGACGCACAGCACGTGCATGTCGCGCGGCACGTATTCGCCGTCCGGCCCCGGTCCGGCTCCGCACTGCACGCACCTGTACTTGTCACGCTGCAATACTTGGAACCTCACGCCGGGCCAAAACTCGAACTGGTCCCACCATGTATAGCGGTGCCTGCGGGAGCACGCCCATGCATCCTGGTACGGGCGCAGCCCTCCCGTCATGGGCCTGCCGCCGCACCAGCACCTGCCATCGTGCAAATTTTGCAGCGCGGTGTACAGGCTCACGCCTTCCGGCCACGTCCACACGATGTGCTCGACGGGGCGCCCGCCAGATGCCGCCAGGGAGGGCGTGGCATGCCGGTACATCAGGCGAACGCCCCCAATGTTTGGGGTATGTTGTTTCTCTTGTGCTTGCGGCGTACTGCGAGCTTGCGGCGGTCCTCCTCCGTCTTCTTGCGGTGGCACTCACCGCACAGCGTGCGCATATTGTCGCGGTTCCAGAACTCACCGCCGTTTGATATGACCACAATGTGGTCTACCTCCAGCAAGCCATACCGGGAGAAACCCATATTGCGCTCCCGCGTGTGTCCGCACATCTGGCACGTGTAATTGTCGCGGTCTATGACCTCTAGCCGCACCGTACCCCACCGCTCGAACTGCTGCCACCACAGGCCGGTGTGCTCTGTACTGCATGACCACCACTCGTAATTACGCGAGGGCTTGCCGCACCAGCACCTGCCGGCATGCAGGTTTTTCAGCGCGGTATGCAGGTCCATACCCTCGGGCCACGTCCATACAATATGCTCCCACGGGCGGTTGTTGGCCCACCCGGTGCTGCCGGCCATGGAGGGCGTGGTATGGCGGTACACCAAGCGGCTACGCCCCCCGCGCGGCGGCCGTTGCATGTGCAGACGCGGCCATCGGCGCCTCCGCCGTCATCGGGGGGTAACCCACGGCGGGGGCCACGACCACCGTATCGTCAGTATTGCACGTGGACACCGCGACGGCGACGGACTTGGCGGGCAGCACGGCCACGGTCGTGGAGTTACCGCGCGTCATCCACACAACCATGCGCCCCCCCTGGTTCCATTTCTTGTTCCGCCTCCCCCCGTGCCGGTGCAGCCACGCGGCGCGCTCGTGGACGACGCAGCACCTCTCTGCGTCAAGCATGTCGGCCAGGCCCGCCGGCCCGCGCACCTCCCAGCGGCACCGCCCGCTGTCGTTGTGTATGGACATCTCCTCGGCCAGGAGGCACGCGTA
>JAGWAX010000105.1:3575-4030 GCA_021296175.1 Nitrosopumilaceae archaeon
ATGCAAGCATGGCCGCCAAGTCATTAAAAGGCGGGGGTTGTCAACGCCGTACCTTGCGTCCAGCCGCCTTTCGGTATGCAGCCTTCTCCCACTCCGGTATGATCCACACGTCGTCGGGCACGTCCTCGCCGTAGTATACCTTGCTCCCCATTACGTCAGTACGTACGTACGATGACTTTTTGAACGGCACGGCCACACGGACGTCACGCGGCGCCCCCCCGCCCCCGAACAGTCCCCGCAGCACGGCCCGCATCGTGTCGCCGGTCTCGAGCACGTCGTCCACCACGAGCACGCGCCCGTCCGGGCGCACGCGCGTGTGTTCGACGCGCACGCCGTGCATGGCGTCCCCGCGGTCGTCGTACTTTGACGCCCTGACCCTCGCGAGCCTGGCGGGCGTCTTGCGCGAGGCGTTGACGCGTTCCAGGGCCATGCCGGCCGGCACGCGCCCCCCGCGC
>JAGWAX010000001.1:0-57079 GCA_021296175.1 Nitrosopumilaceae archaeon
AGATTTTCTCTCGACGTATACAAATACATCAATAGAAAGACATCAGAATACGCATGAACTTTGGATCGCAGCTATACCTCGAATGTCATTTGAGTGGGCATGTCTTGCAGGATTGTCCTGTTTGGTGGCCCTCACTCTTGGGGTTACAATAGCCGCTATTCATTACATCTCATTCAGTCTGGATGTCACCTCTGCCGTTCTGGCAACATGCCTGCATCCAAATGCAATCATAGCTGCCGTGATTCCTGACCGGTGCGTCTGATACGTCAATCTTAGAATCTGTATTTTGTAGAGTTCGAGTCGGGTCAAATTCGAACTCAACCAGCAGGGTTAAATTTCAGTTTCCCTTGAATCTGCACGTTGACAGGTACGGAATCGGGTGGCAAAGATCGGGTTGAAATCAACTCGCATATGGTGGAAGCGGGTCTAAAGGGATTCGAACCCTTGACAGCCGGATTAAAAGTCCGGAGCGCTACCTGGCTGCGCCATAGACCCCCAGCGTACTGCGTTTTGTGTGTACAATTTAGTCCTTTCAGGATGCAGGTGTAACAGTTCAACCTTCTTCCCCTCATCAACTGTCTGGTGTGCCGGTCACCGAATATCATGTACCGTCCACCCAGTCGCCGTTGGGGGAGGGGCGGAGAGAGGACGTGGTGCCACGGGAATTGAGCGGCCAGTCACGCCTGAGCAAACTTTTAATCTGGCCCGTTTTGTAGCCAGATCCGTGCCCTTGTAGTATAGCCAGGTCTAGAATTCGGCCCTGTCACGGCTGAGACGCGTGTTCAAATCCCGCCGAGGGCGCCATCTTCTTTGTACAGCGCATGCTATGCTTGACACGCGACATTGTTCATTCTCAGATTAATCTCGTCCTTTCAAATCTTAAAAAAGACGACTCCGTCATGGATACATGTCCACAATCCGAGATGCCGCCCACGGCGACGTGCCATTCGTGCTTGATTTGCTGTACGAGCTTGGAAGGCCCCGGCCTGCAGGCGAACAGGAGGAAGACATGTTCAAGAGGGTCATATCTGGATACATTGCGGATGCGGACAAGGGACTACTCGTGGCCGAATCCGACCATTCAGTAGTGGGGCTTGTATCCATCATGTTTCTTGCCCGGTGCAACCACGCGGGGCCGGAGATGTACATTCCAGAACTAGTTGTACGCGCTGATTGCCGTGGCAGGGGCATTGGCAGGGCTCTGGCCGAGGAGTGCATGAGGATCGCCGGCACGCGAGGATGTCACCGTATTAGGCTGGAGTCGGGAAACCAGAGAATGGATTCTCATGATTTTTACCGGCACTTGGGATTCAGCCAGCAGGCGCTGTCGTTTGAGTTTTTGATTTCGTAATTGGTTTTAACTCTGCCACTGATTCCGGCTGGCCTCCCATTTTTTGCACGACTCGAATCTGGTACGTGACTGCTGTTAAAAGACTGGGGCGGGCCCCGGCAAAGCAGATGCCTTTGCGTGCCGGAGGAGAGATGCAGCCAAACGCTGCATGTACGCTTGAGCTTGACATTACACGGGGTCGGACGCACATCGCAGAAGAGCCCGGTGTGGGCAATGGCACTGACTGCACCGTCTGGACTGTTAGTGTGCTGGATACGGGGCGCCTTACGGCTTCCGGGGTTGGCGCGGCCAACTGGCGGTGCGACTTCTGCATCGGATCCTACAAAAGATGCGCCACCACCAGATCGGGCGGGTGGCAGTAGCAATCCGGCAAACGATCTGGCCGCACGCAAGACCCGTGTCACGTCGGTAGGGCATACCTGCCTTCCCCTTCCTACGCTAATCTTAAAATTCTGGCAGTTGGATGCCCCTCTTATTGTCCGAGGCAAAGGATTCGTCTGATACCACCGCGCCCGCCGCAGCCGCCAAGCCCGCAGCCGCCAAGCCCGCGCCTGCAAAAAAGGCAGAGGATAAGAAAGAAGAGAAGTCCCCCGAGGACAAGGCCGCAAGCGCACGCGCGGCCATGGAAAAGGCCGACGCCGCCATAAAGGCGGCCGAGCAGGCCGAGCTGGACGCAAAACAGGCCGCAGAGAAGGCGGCCGCGGCAAAAAAGGCTGCCGAGGAGGCCGCGGAGGCAGAGTACAAGGCCATCGCCGAGCAGGTAAAGGCCGACGTTGCCAAAAAGCCCGTCCACACATTCAAGAGGCAGTCCGAAGAGATCTTCCGCCGCGACATGGGCGAGCCGGAGTTCTTCCTTGACCGGAAGGACAGGTTCCCGCGCCCCATTCTGACCCCGCAGCAGCAGGAGTCGCTGACGAGGCATGCCGAGACTCCGCAGGACCAGACCCCCGAGTACGTGCCGGAGCACGTCCTGAGCCCCGAGTTCGAGGGGGTCTCAAACTACGAGCGGGGGGTCGAGTCGTACCTGGAGGAGCTGCGCTCAAAACTCAGAAAGCTAAAGCAGGTCAAGGACGCGGACTCCGTAGCCGTGGAGGTGGCGCGCGTAAAGGCCAACATAACGTACCTCGAGTCGCTTCACGAGAACTTTTATCTTGGAATGAACGTATTTAGGACCGCAAGGGGCGGCCGCTCAAAGGTGGCGTGACTGCATATGTCCGGGGAAGGCAGCGTGGGTTTTGACATTGTAAACGCCAGGGTCACGTTCAGAAACGTGCCCATGCACACGCTTGCAAAGTTCGTGTTTGACGACGTGGACGTGGCCGCTGAAGAGTTCAAAAAGATCCCCGGCGTAGGGGAGTGCATCATAGTGCAGACTGCAAGCCGCGTGGAGCTGTTCCTGGTCAGCAACATAGAGCGCTCCGACGAGTTAGACCTGCGGCGCGCGGACAGCAAGGGGCTCATGCTCAACCGCATAAAGGAGGTCTGGATATCACTCTCGACTCTGGATCAGATCGACATAGACCACATAGACCAGATCCTCGAGGTGTACAAGGGCGAGGACGTCTACCGGAACCTGTTGAGGCTTGCCACCGGGCTTGACTCCATCGTGGTGGGCAAGCCGGAGATATACGACGAGATAGTGCAGGCCGCGTCAAGGGCCAAGGATGCGGGACTGTCGGGCCGGATACTTGACAGGCTGTTTGCGTCCGTCATCAGGGTGGCCACCCGCATACGGGACACCACCGAGATAGGCGACGATGTAACGTCGCTTGGGGACGTGGCAATCAAGATGGTCGAGGAAAAGGCCGGCATGGACTCCAAGAAGAAGGTGCTGCTCATCGGAACCGGAGAGCCTGCGGCCATGCTTGCAAAGGCGCTCATAAAGGCCGGGACGGGATTCGACGTGACAAGCCGCACGCTTGAGAGGGCGGCGGGGTTTGCAAAGGTGCTGGGCGGCGGGACGCCGGTCGAGTTTGAGGCCGCCCTGGCCGGGTTCAGCAAGTACGACATAGTCCTGGTGGCCACCACCTCGGACTACTTTTTGATCACGCACGAGCGCATCAGGCTGATGATGGAGGACAAGAAGAAGGGGACCCTGATAATGGACCTGTCCGACCCGCGCACGGTGGACGAGGGGATAACCGCGTTTCCCGGCGTCAAGCTGATGTTCAGGGACCAGGTATACGAGATGTACCTGGAAAACGCGACGGCCCACGAGGTCTTGGTCCCGGCAGTCGAAAAGATCATTGCAAAGGAGCTGCCCGTCATGTCGGTCCAGATGAGGCATCTGGACTGATGCGGTCACAGCCCCTGCTTGCGCATTATAAACTGCAGTATGGCCTCTCTGGAATACTCTATGCCGTGCTCCGTCTCCATGTGATCCCTAAAGCTGTCGACCACGTCGCCTTCCTCGCCCTCCGTTACGTAACCGCACTCAAAGCCGTAATCCTTGCAGGTCAGGTTTGCCACGTGCGCCCTTGTTGTGATGATTATAAAAATCCTGATAGTGCCGCCCCTGCCGTGCAGCGGGACGGGGATGGCATGGGCGGCCGCCGCTGCCGCTCCTTCTGCAGCGCCGGGGTGGTCACCCGTACGATTCGTACTTTATGCTGTAGCTGCCGTCGGGGTTCTTGTCGTGCTCCGTCACAAAGCCCTTGCTGCCGACGGCGTCAATCACGCCGTCGATGGTCCCTTGGTAGCCACAGATATAGATCATGGTGTTCTCCGGCGTGATCTGCTCGCCGACCATCTCCTCGACCGGCGAGAGGCCCGTCTTTTTGTTCGGCACGAAAAAGGACTCGACCCTCCCCGTGTGGCCGTTCCACGCCCTGTTGAAGAACTCCTTTGGCCTTGATATGGCGGCCTTGTACTTAAAGTTCCACTTGTCCCTGCCCCTCTTCTCGCTCTCTTCCTCGAGGCCGGTCAGCAGCCGCTTGTAGCTCAGCTCGTCGATATAGCTTGCCCCGTGCAGCACCACGATCTCGCGGCTGTCGTTGGTGTCGTGGAAGTGCTTTGCAAACGCTATGAACGGGGCTATTCCGGTTCCCCCTCCGACGCATATGATGCGCCTGTCGTCCTTTTGGCCATTGGGAAGCGTCTCGCTTATCTGGAGCGCCGCGCCCGTCGGCTCTCCGAGCCAGACCTCGTCGCCCACGTTTGCATAGAACAGCTCCGTGGTCACCCTGCCCGGCAGTGGCTTTCTGACCCACCTTATTACAAACTCGAAATAGTCGCGGTTCTCCGGATGCGACGCTATGGAGTAGGCGCGCCTGACTATCTTCTTCTCAGTCGGTATGGGGACGCCTACGGTCAAGAACTGCCCCGTCTTGTACTCTGGCATGCCGGTGTTCGGGACCAGCCTTATGACTATGAGGTCCTCCTTTAGCAGCTCCATGTACGTTATCTTTGCCTTGACCTCGCTTACCATTCAGACAAGTTCGGACGCGTCGGTTAAAAAATATTGCCTTTGGGGGCGCGGCGCGGCGGCCCCGTCAGGAGCGACTGCTGTTCCGCGGCCGGCCGGCATCTGTCTGGGCGTTTTTTCCATGCGCGCGCATTGCGTGTATGGTCAGTTTCATCGCTATCCCCCCCGCCGCATCCGCACGATCGTAACAATGGTAGTCACACCAACGGTGACCGCACCAACAGTGTTCACTTCGATGTGGCGTTACCCGCAAATGTCCGCCACGTGGCCCGATCCGGAATATAGTAGCTATTTATTGCAATTTGCTGCGCGCGCGGCGTGACGCTTGAGTTTACGTACCATGCAGCAAGCGGGGAGCACGCCACGCGGCGCGAGGACGCCGACATGGTCATCTTCAAGGATGTCGACGTCTCAGACAAGATGGTGATATGGGACTTCAAGGGGGGACCCAAGCCCGGCTTTCTTCCCGACAAGATCTCAAACCCCGGCGTAATCGACCTTACAATGGAGGAGCTCGAGGAGAGGCGAAGGCGTGAAGGCATACCGGTGATGGTGCTTGACGTGGACGTCGACTCCGGGAGCGTCACGCCCCGCGACGCCGCGGACTAGCGAGCAGGGCGCACCCGCGACACCGGCTAGGGTTTCAGCATGACCTTTAGGGCGTCGCCCTCCCGCGAGCGCCCGACGGCGGCTCCAAACTCGTCTAGCGTAAACGTCGAGTCTACCATGTGGTCGACCCGTACCGTCCCCGCCGCGAGCGCCTCTATGGCGGGCCCAAAGACCCCGCACCTGGAGCCGACTAGCGTCACCTCGTGTATTACGGCCGGCGTCAGGTCCGCCCCGCCCCCGGACGCGATGGTGGACTTTAGGACCAGCGTGCCGCGGGGTTTGGTCAGGGCCATCGCGTCTGCAAAGCCGGACATGCTGCCGCTTGCGTCCACCACCATGTCAAAGGCCTGTCTGTCGCCGTCCGCGATCCTACCGCCGCCACTGCCTTGGCCGCCGCCCTTGCTCACGCTACTGTCCCCTGCTTCCTCCCCACGCTCGGCGGCCCCCAGGCGCGTACTGATCCCGAACCCCTCAAGCATCCTCAGCTTTTCTGCATGTTTGCCAAAGCACGTAACGTCGTTGTGCGACATCCTGAGCACCTGGCATACCAGCTGGGCAAGCCTTCCGTCGCCCACGACGGCGGCCCTGCTGCCTGCCGCCGCCTGCACCTGTCCGCTTATCTCAAATGCAGCGGCCAGCGGCTCGATGAACACGGCCTGCTCGTCGGAGACCGAGTCGGGTACGGGGTGCAGGTTTCTTGCAGGCAGCGACAGCCGCTCGGCAAACGCGCCGTCGCGGCCCTGTATGCCGAGCACGGTACGGGCCGGGCAGTGGCGCTCCATGCCGCCTTGGCACCTGCCGCACCTGCCGCACCCGACGTTGATCTCGCCTGCCACCCTTCTTCCCACAAGTGTGGCGCCGTGCGCCTCTGACTCCTCGACCACGCCGACAAACTCGTGTCCAGGCACCCCGCGGTATGACATGTACCCGTCGAGCATCTCCAGGTCGGTGCCGCATATGCCGGCAAGCGTTACACCCACCGTGGACTCGCCGCTTGTGCTGGGATCCGGATAGTCGCTTCTCGTGCGCGCGCCGCCGGCACCGTCAAAGTATACTGCCCTCAACGAGGGGTGTATCCCGTACGCCTGCTTAAATGCATCTGCCGCCGCCGGCGGCGGTGGGACGCCCCCGCCCGATTCCCGACGCTATGGAGTCCAGCGTATCCTTGTTTGACGCCATCACAAACGAGATGCGCGTGCCATACTCGAGGTTGGCATCCAGCGGCCTCATCTGCTCGTCTAGCAGTATGCCGCCGGCCTCCCTTGCTATGATGTATCCGGCCGCAATGTCCTGTATGCGTATCATGTCCCTTATGTCCACAAAGGCGTCAAGCAGCCCGCGCGCAAAGAGGGCCATCTCCAGCGCGTTTGCGCCAAAGTGCCTGATGTGGTTGTTGTCCTCAAAGAGCGGCTGCATCCTGGCCGCCAGGTCCGGTGTCGCCCCGGATGTGTTGACCCCGACTATGCGGTATATGGGATCCTCGTCGCGGACGCGTATGGGCGCGCCGTTCATGTAGGCCCCGCCCCCGGCAGTGGCCCAGTACATGTCGCCACTGCTCAGGTCCGTCACGACGCCGGCCGACACGGTGCTGAGCCTGTCGCCGGTGGCAAACGCAAGCGAGCTGCAGAAGAACGGGACGCCCCTGACGGCGTTTGCAGAGCCGTCTATCGCGTCCATTATGACATAGCCGGCCGGGTTCTCTGACAGCTCGACCCTGCCGCACTCCTCGCCAAGCACCACGCACGGCAGGCCCGCGCCCTCCAGAAAGTCAAGCACGGTCTTCTCTGCCACGATGTCTATCCTCCTTGACACGTCGCCGCCGGCCCCCACGCCGTAGTCCCCGGCCGCGTCCGGCGTGCCGGCCATGCCCTTCGTGTTCTGGTATATGAGGCGCGAGGCCTCCTTTAGTATCCCTATGATATCGTGTGACACAAGGACGCGTCCTGCACGTCGTAATTTAAAGAAAGAAGGGCCTGACGCGGCGCCTCTTCTTTCAATACATAAATACGAACACGGCGCCGCGCATACCGTGCTAGGCAAGAACCAGTCGGTCTTTGACAAGGGGGCGCTAGCAAGCACAAAGCCCGGCAAGCAGCTGATACGCCAGAAACTCTTCAAGTCAAAAGGGTACAGGCTGTTTGACAGGTACAAGACCGAGTCCGAGGAGAACTTTGCGGACTTTGCGCGGCGGTTTGCGGCCGAGCTGCACGGCGCGATATCCTCTGACGGCTCGCCGCACGACACCGTGCAGAGGTTCGCCGACGAGGTGGGCTCGCCGGAGATGGGGCTGTCCCCGTCCGGCGCAGACGCGGCCAGGGACCGCCTGCAGAACATGGACGAGCTGCGGATCAGGGTGGACCGCATACTTGACTCGAACTTTGTAAAGATGACGTTTCCCGTGTTCAACGCGCTGTACGACGGGGCGGTTGCGCTACGCGGGGACGACCGGGGCGGCGACGGCCTGCGCCGCGACGTTGTCGAGGGCCACATCATGGCCATCGACCTCAGCGAGCCGATGGACCGCATAGTCGACAAGGACGAGGACGTGAAATACCTGGACGACTACCGCCTCATGAACCCGTACATACTGGGCCTTGCAAGGCGCCGCATATCAAGGGGTGGTGATGCCATACTCGGATCGTTTGAGGCCGGCTTTGCCGACGCGCGGCTGGGCCAGGACCTTGATGAGCAGCTAAAGTCCGCGCCCGGCGAGATAACCGAGGACGACATGACCACCTCGTACAAAAAGTACAGGGCCGTGATGGGCACGGCGGGCCGCAACATGGCCCTCGCCGAGAGGCCGCTTGGCGACGTATTCTACCTGGGCATGGCAAAGGCCGCCGAGGGGGTGGGGTGCGGAAACGAGATCGAGGACTCGATAAGGGACCGCGCCGCAAAGGTCCCGTCCTGGCCGCTCTACTATTCGGTGCTGTCGGGCAGCTCGGAGACCGGCTTTGAGGCCGCGGCCAGGAAGGGGGACCTGTACCTGCAGGACGCGCGCCTTGCGATATCACTGCTGCCCGAGGAGTTTGAGGCCACGGAGCTCTTGGAGTTTCTGTTTGTTACGATGGAGCACTACAACAGGTACTGGTACGACAGGATGCTGCAGCTTGGCGCGTGGGACGAGTTTGACTCCAAACTGCCGGCGCGCGGCGGCGCGGACGTAAATGGCAAGGGAAAGGGGCAGTAAATGAGGGAGCAAGAGAGACGGGAGGACGCACCCAAGCCATGATATGGTCTGACAAGCACCGACCCACTTCCGTACGCGACATGGTCGGAAACGAGGAGCCCCGTGCGGCCATCGTCACGTGGCTTGCAAAGTGGAAGGCGGGCACAAAGCCCCTGCTGCTTGTGGGCCCCCCCGGCGTGGGCAAGACCACGATGGCGTTCCTGCTTGCCGAACAGTTCGGGTACGACATGATAGGCCTCAACGCAAGCGACGTGCGCAGCAAGTCAAAGATAAACGAGATTCTGGAACCCGTACTGGGAAACGCCGCCGTAACGGGCAGGCCCGCGATGATATTTGTCGACGAGGTGGACGGGATACACGGGCGCAGCGATTACGGCGGATCGGCCGCGCTGGTCGGCATAATGAAGCGCACGTCAGTGCCGATAATACTTGCCGCAAACGACGACACCCACGACAAGATGAAGCCCGTGACAAAGGCGGCCACCACGGTAAGGTTCCGCCGCGTCCCACCCCGCCTGCTGCGGGCGTACCTGGAGGGTGTGCTGCAGTCCGAGGACGCCGGCTCGCCTGACGGCCCCTCCAAGAGGATCGGGTATGGAATGCTCATCAAGATTGTGAACAGGTCGAGGGGCGACATACGCTCCATGATGAACCTGGCGCAGTCGTACGCGACCGGGTTCAACCCGCAGACGGAGACGCCAGACGACGTGCTTGCAGCGGAGCAGGCGGTGCCGGCATTCTTCGGAGCCGAGTCCGCGGAGCAAGCGGCCGGTGTACTGCGGCGCATGCAGTCCGACCCGCGTGAAAAGATAGCCGCGTTCTACTCCAGCGTGGTGACAAGCAGGGGGCTTGATCCCGCCGTGATGGCCCGGCTGCTCCGTATAATATCGGATGCTGACGTGCTGTACGGCCGCATAATGCGCACGCAGAACTGGAGGCTGCTCCGATATCTGGACGGGATGCTTCTGAGCATGTACGGCGCAGCAGCACCGCCGGGGGATCGAAACCGTCGGGTGCCTCTGGATCCGGCGGCGGACGCGGCGCGGATATGGCGATAAAGTACACCAAGTACAACCTGCCGTGGCCGCTCCTGACGCGCATCCGGTTTGACGGCGCCAAGATAAGGGCGCTCGCGGCCGCAGTGAGGCCCGCGCTGCACGTGTCTGCAAGCACGTTTGGCTCTACGTTTCTGCCGTACATGCTGCACTGCATGAAGTCGGGTACCATTGTGACGCCGGATCCGAAGGAGGACGAGAACGGCGAGATTATCGCAAAGGAGGCTGTGAGGCTTGGGACGCCAAGAGGGTAGCATGTGCCGTCGCCGCGCCGCACGCTGGTTTTTACATCTCGAGGGGAGGCGCCCACGATGAGCCTTACGGATTTCTCGGATGATCAAAAATGGAGAAAGATCACGATGAAGTTTACGGGCAAGTGCATGGATTGCTCGAAGCCGATCCTCGCCGGCCAGCAGGGGATGTGGTCCAAGGGCATCGGGGTCAAGCACCTTGGCTGCGCCGGCGTCGACGATGACGACAACAAGGAGGGATCGAAGCCCGCGGTCAGGATATCATGCGCGGTGTGTGGCAAACCTGCCGGGTGCAACGAGTGCGAGTTCCAGGACACCTGCGACATCCCCAACGTCTCACCCAACTGCCTGTGCCACGACTGCAGCCAGAAGGGCGACGTGATGCGCCTGTACCAAAAGTCGACGGGCAGCAAGTTTCCCCTGCTACTGCAAGGCTGATCCCGCTATCGCGCCGCGCGGCCCCGTCCATACTGGAACTCTGGTTCGAGACGCGTGAGATCAGACCCGGCGGGCCTCGCCGCATCTGCAAACGGCAGGCCGCGGAGAAAAAAACCCAAAAATCTAGTTTGATATATAAACCTGCACTAAACCCGTCTCATAGTGCATTCTGAAAAAATTAACAAGTTCAGACAGAACCGAGAGACGGCACTGCAGGGGGGAGGGCCCGACCGGACAAAGGCCCAGCATGAAAAGGGCAAGCTGACCGCGCGCGAGCGCATAGACCTGCTGCTTGACGAGGGGACGTTCGTCGAGGTGGATCCGCTTGCCACGCACCACTACCACGAGTACGACATGCAGAAAAAAAAGTACTTTACAGACGGGGTCGTCGGGGGATACGGCCAGATCGCAGGCAGGCAGACGTTTGTCTTCGCGTACGACTTTACCGTGCTGGGCGGGACGCTCAGCAACATGGGGGCAAAGAAGATTACAAAGCTGATGGACCACGCGGTCCGCACCGGGTGCCCGATCGTGGGGATAATGGACTCCGGGGGGGCCCGCATACAGGAGGGCATAATGAGCCTGGACGGGTTCGCGGACATCTTCTACCACAACCAGCTCGCGTCCGGCGTCGTCCCGCAGATAACTGCCAGCATAGGCCCATCGGCGGGGGGCTCGGTGTACTCGCCGGCCATGACCGACTTTGTCATTATGGTCCAAAAGGCCGGCACCATGTTCGTGACTGGCCCCGACGTGGTAAAGACCGTGCTGGGCGAGGAGATATCATTTGACGATCTGGGCGGGGCGATGACCCACGGCACCAAGAGCGGGGTGGCCCATTTTGTTGCGAGCAACGAGTACGACTGCATGGACTACATCCGCCGCCTCCTGTCGTATTTGCCGCAGAACAACTCGCGCGGCCCCGAGCCCGTAAAGCCCGACGACGATCCCAACAGGCTCGACCACAACCTCATAAACATACTTCCGGAGAACCCGCTTGAGCCGTACGACATGAAGGAGATCATAACCAAGATCGTCGACAACAACGAGTTCTTCGAGGTCCACGAGCTCTTTGCGCCCAATATAGTCGTGGGATTTGCGAGGATGGACGGAAGGGCAGTCGGGATAGTGGCAAACAACCCGATGCACCTGGCCGGCGCGCTCGACATCGAATCCTCAAACAAGGCCGCCAGGTTCGTCAGGTTCTGCGACGCGTTCTCCATACCGATCATCACCCTCGTGGACACCCCGGGGTACATGCCCGGCTCGAACCAGGAGCACAACGGGATAATCAGGCACGGCTCCAAGCTGCTGTACGCGTACTGCGAGGCCACCGTCCCGAAGATCGCGCTGGTGGTGGGCAAGGCGTACGGCGGAGCGTACATCGCGATGGCAAGCAAGAACCTGCGCACGGACGTCAACTATGCGTGGCCCACGGCCAGGTGCGCCGTCCTGGGCGGGGAGGCCGCAGTCAAGATAATGTACCGCAAGGAGCTGCAGGCCGCAGAGGACGCCGAGTCGCTCAGCAAGGGGCTGATAGACGAGTTTGTAGAAAAGTTCGAGAACCCGTACGTGGCCGCCTCGCACGGCACCGTGGACAACGTGATCGATCCGGCCGAGACCCGGCCGATGCTGATAAAGGCGCTGCACATGCTTGCAGGCAAGCGCGAAAAGCAGCTGTCGCGCAAGCACGGGAACATAAACCTGTAATGATGTGGTGGTTGCATGATGAGTTCCGGTTGCCGCAGCAGCAGTAGTAGTGGAGTGGGGGATGACCGCACATGATTGAAAAGGTACTGATCGCAAACAGGGGCGAGATCGCGCTGCGGGTGATCCGCACCTGCCGCGCGCTAGGTATCGGGACGGTCGCCGTATACTCCGACGAGGATACCAACTCGCTCCACGTAAAGCAGGCCGGCGAGGCGTACCATATCGGCCGGGCGGCGCCTGCCGAGTCGTACCTCAACCAGGAAAAGATGCTCGACGTGATCAAAAGGTCGGGCGCCGACGCCGTCCACCCGGGGTACGGGTTCCTCTCCGAGAACGACGACTTTGCGCGCCTGTGCGAAAAGAACTCTATCAACTTTATCGGGCCCACCGCCGACTCGATGAACCTGTGCGGCGACAAAATGCGCTGCAAGGCGGCGATGCTAAAGGCAGACGTGCCGACCGTGCCGGGCAGCCCCGACCTGGTAAAGGACGTGGAGGAGGCCGTGTCCACCGCAAACGAGATCGGGTATCCGGTGCTGCTAAAGTCGGTGTACGGGGGCGGCGGCCGCGGAATCAGGCTGGCCTCAAACGACGCGGAGCTGCGCGCCGGCTACGAGTCTGTGACCGGCGAGTCGATTGCGGCAGTCGGAAAGTCCGCCATACTGGTCGAAAAGTTCCTTGAAAAGACGCGCCATATCGAATACCAGATGGCGCGCGACAAGCACGGCAACACGGTCCACCTGTTTGAGCGCGAATGCTCGATACAGCGCCGCAACCAAAAGCTGATAGAGCAGACCCCCTCGCCGGTCGTCGACGCCGAGACCCGCGAACGCATAGGCTCCATAGTATGCGACGCGGCAGAAGCAGTCGACTATACGAACCTGGGCACGGCGGAGTTTCTGCGCGCCGACACGGGCGAGTTCTACTTTATCGAGATAAACGCGAGGCTCCAGGTGGAGCATCCCATCACGGAGTACGTGTCGGGTTTGGACCTGGTGAAACTGCAGATAGACATCGCAAACGGGGAGCCCCTGCCGTTCAAGCAAAAGGACCTCGTGATGAACGGGTATGCCATCGAGTGTCGCATAAACGCGGAGGACACGTTCCTGGACTTTGCGCCCTCCACGGGCCCCGTCCCGGGCGTGGAGCTGCCAGCGGGCCCCGGCGTGAGGTGCGACACCTACCTGTATCCGGGGTGCACAGTGTCGCCGTTTTACGACTCGCTGATGGCAAAGCTGGTAACGTGGGGGCAGACGTTCGAGGAGTCCCGCAGCAGGATGCTGGTTGCGCTTGATGACTTTTACATACGCGGGGTGGAGACGTCCATACCGCTCTACAAGACCATACTGCGCTCCGACGAGTACAAGGCGGGGCAGCTCTCGACTGACTTTCTAAAGCGGTACGGCATGGTTGAGAGGCTTGAAAACGACATCGCCGAGGACAAGAAGTCGAGGGCGGACGCGGCCATGGCCGCGGCCGTAATGCACTCGGAGTTTCTCAAGAGCAGGGCCGGCAAGGGCGGCCGCGGTGATGATAATGGCGGCGGTGCAGCAGCAGTTGACGCGGACGCGGACCACCGCAACGAGCACTGGAGGATGCAGCAATGAAATTCTCAATAGACGGGGTCGACTCCAAGGGGATGGACGCCGGCATGGGCGAGCCGCTTGGCGGCGGCCAATACTCGGTTCGGATAAACGGGGCCGACCGCGCACTGCGCGTTCTTCGCATCACGTCGACGGGCATCGAGTTCATGCTTGATGACGTATACCATAAGGCAAGGTACGTATCGCGCACCACCCGAGAGATGTCCATGGTTGTCGACGGCGTGGAGATGTCGCTTGGGATGCACGCGGACTTTGATGATATCGTATACAAGAACTCTGGCGGCGCGGGCGCCGACGGTGCCGGCGGCAGCGCCCAGGTCTCCCTGAAGAGCCAGATTCCCGGCAAGGTCGTATCAGTCGCCGTATCTGAGGGCGACACGGTCGCAAAGGGCGACGTGGTATGCACCCTGGAGTCGATGAAGATGCAGGTGGCAGTAAAGGCGCACAAAGACGGCACCGTGGGTTCCATCAAGGTAAGGGAGTCTGCTACGGTCGCAAAGGGCGACACGATAGCCGAGATCAACTAAACCGCAATGCGTGCGGTACTGCACCTGATTTTCTGCCAGCTACTGTTGCCGCCGCAGGGCCGACGCCCACCGCCACGCGATCCTAGTTGGTTCATATTGTAATGCTTGCAAGCCTGCTTGGGGACGTAGGTTAGCTTGGTAGACTGCCAGCCTCGGGCGCTGGAGATCGTGGGTTCAAGTCCCACCGTCCCCACCATAATTATTCGCACTCGCAGGACGCGCTATTCGATTTATCCGCGTGGCCCTCGCCGCAGCCGGTCCTTTCCACACGCGTCGTCTTTTAAGACCTTTATAGCGCGTGAAAGGCATGCATGCAATGGCTTTGAACGTTGGCGACGCCGCTCCTGACTTTGAGCTTCCGGACACGGAGCTGAAGATGCGGAGCTTGGGCGAGTTCACCGGCGAGAAAAAGGTTGTCCTGACGTTTATTGTCGCAGCAAGCTCCCCCGTATGCGAGACGGAGCTGTGCACGCTCAGGGACTCGTGGCAGGAGATCTCCGATGCAGGCGCGCAGGTCGTGGCAGTCAGCAACGACGGGCCGTTTGCAAACAAGGCGTTTGCGGCCGCAAACAACTACACGTTCCCGTTCCTGTCCGACTATAACAGCAGAACAATAAGGGACTACGACGTGCTGATGAAGGATCTCTTGCACATCAAGGACTATAACGCCGCAAAGCGCTCGGTCTTTGTGATAAACGAGGACGGCCGAATCGGATACAAGTGGGTGACTGACAACCCTCTGGAGGAGCCGGACTATGCCGAGATCAAGAATTACATAAAGGGCTAGAGCCCTGCCGTCTCATTTCACGTCATTTTTAGCACACGCGCCAAGGCGCGTTGCTTGCCTGCCCTCTTGCCCTTGTCCGATCCCACCGTACAGGCGTGCCGCCGCCGCTGCGCAACGGCTCGTTACGATGCCATGGCGCCCGTCGGCCGCGTGGTGCCTGACGTATGGTGCCTGACGTATGGTGCCTGACGTATGGTGCCTGACGCGTAGTGGACACGTATCCTTCTGCTTGGTACTGGCCGGCTCTGAGAGGCCGGCTGCAGTCACGGACGGCACCGTATGTGCAGCATGAGCCGGAGCCGCCCTGCCGCCGCTGGAACCTGTCAAAAGCCCTGCTCGGGGATTGCGCACCGGTCGCCGATCGGTGGCAAATTATAAGTACATATTTTATGCCTGTATTTCAAATTTAAAGGATAGCTTTTTATACAAAAATCAGAGCCACAATATGATTATGGTCGGGGAGTTGGCGGGAAATTACAGCACTGTGGTGCTGATGTTCGGCTTTGCCGCGGCCGCAATGGCGCCCGCCCTGTTCGTGTCCCGCATGGTGTCGCCCCGGAAGCGCAGCAACCCGGTAAAGTTCCTGCCCATGGAGTGCGGCCAGGTGCCGTCGGGGGAGGGCCGCACGCACTTTATGATGCAGTACTATCCGTACATCCTGATGTTCGTGGTGTTTGACGTGATGGCCATATTTTTGTACGCGTGGGGCAGCTCGCTCTTCGAGCTTCCAAAGAGCGCGACCCTGCCGATGATCGGGTTCCTCGGGATAATGTTTGGCGCGATGGCGTTTGCGCTGTTCCAGTCGGGGAGGCGGCGGATATGGTAGTTTCTTATATGCGGGGCTTGTACTGCATTCAAGGCGAACGGGATTTGGCGGTATCTGTAATGACGTGCAGGGC
Organism: Nitrosopumilaceae archaeon; assembly: GCA_021296175.1. Classification (GTDB taxonomy): domain Archaea; phylum Thermoproteota; class Nitrososphaeria; order Nitrososphaerales; family Nitrosopumilaceae; genus Nitrosopumilus. The sequence continues at coordinate 15,846 of JAGWAX010000001.1, forward strand.
ATGGCGGCGGTGATCGGTTAGATGCTAAAGGATGTCCTGACCCCGGAGAATGCCAACGTGTTCGTGGGCAAGCTTGGCGACATACTGGAGCGTGCGATAGACAAGCCCTTGGGCTATGCAATCAACTGGGGGCGCATATGGTCCCTGTGGCCAGTGCACATAGAGACTGCCTGTTGCAGCGTGGAGTTCGGGGCCGCGTCCAGTCCGAGATATGACGTTGAGCGGTTCGGGATTATAGAGGCGTTCGGTTCGCTGCGCCAGTGCGATCTGGTCGTGGTTCAGGGGACCATAACGCGCAAGATGGCCCCGCGGCTGAGGCTGGTCTACGACCAGATGCCAGAGCCCAAGTACGTCATTGCGATGGGGGCGTGCGCCATTACGGGCGGGCTCTACTTTGATTCATACAACGTGTTGCCTGGAATCGACGGGGTGATTCCGGTTGATGTATACGTGCCAGGGTGTCCGCCAAGGCCCGAGACGCTTATCCAAGGCTGCATCCTGCTGCAAGAGAAGATCAAGAGGATGAAAGCCAGGAAGATCGTATAATGAGCAAAGATTCACAGGCAGCTGCAGAAAAGCCAGCCTCAGAAGATGCAAAGCCAGAGCCCAAGTCTCTGGATGCAGATGCGCCCGCAGGCTCACCTGCCAAGTCTGCTGCAGGTGAGTCCAAGGAGGCTCCAGAAGGGGCGGCCGACGCCAAGAGCTCCCCCGCACCGGACAAGCCTGATACTTTGAAGGATGAAAAGCCGGCTACGGCCGCCAAGCCAGCAGCTGCAAAGCCCGCGGCCGCGGCCGCCAAGCCCCCCGCCCCTGCCAAGCCAGCAGCTGCAAAGCCCGCAGCCGCCAGGCCCTCGCCTGCGGCCAAGAAAGCCCCCCCTCCGCCCCCCGCGCCGCCAGAGTTTGAAAAGGGCATATCTGACAAAATCCTTGAACAGTTCGGCGACAAGGTCGAGTCCACGTTCATAAAGCCTGGCCGAATAGGGATAAAAGCGGGGCGTGATGACGTGCATAGCGTGGCGGAATTCATCAGGGACGAGATGAGCTATGACCATGTGGAGTCCGTATCCGGCGTGGACTATGCGGCAGACGGGGAGATCGAGGTGGTGTACCACATTGGATCATACACGGACGACTCGCTGGAGAACCAGATAATCGCCCTGTCCACGAGGGCGCAGCGCGAGGACGACCCGATACCGGGCGGGGACGCCACCAGGCTGCCCACTTTACGCGACGTCTTTTACAGCGTCGAGTTCCACGAGCGTGAGATATTTGAGATGTTCGGGGTCTATTTTGAGGGGCATCCGGACAACCGCCGGCTGCTGCTGCCAGAGGACTGGGCCGACCTGCCGCCCCTCAGGAAGGACTTTGCGATAAAGGGAAGGTGACTGCGACGGCGACTACTGACACCCCAACTACAACGACGGCAGCGCCCCCTGCGCCGGCCGCTGCTGCTGTTGCCGCCGGATCGGCCGCCCCGGAGCTTCCGCCGGGACTCGCGTTGCAAAAGGTCGACGAGCGCATAATGACGCTCAACGTGGGGCCGCAGCATCCGGGCTCCGGGCACATGCGGATCATAGTCCAGATAGACGGCGACCACATAGTGGCCTGCGACCCCGACCCGGGATACGTACACCGCGGCGAGGAGAAGATGGCCGAGTACCGCAACTACATCACGAACATCCCCCACCTCGAGAGGCCCGTCATACACGACTCGTGCAACATCCTGTACCCGTACGTGCTGGGCGTCGAGGAGCTGCTGGGAATCGAGACGCCGGAGCGCGCAAAGTACGTGAGGGTGATAGCGTCGGAGCTGAACCGCTGCATATACACGATGTACTGGCTTGCCATATACGGGATATTCCTGGGGCACTCGACTATGTTCATGTGGCCCGCCGGGGACCGCGAGCTGCTGATAGACCTGATGGAGAAGATGACCGGCGCCCGCGTCACCCACGCGCACTTTGTCCCGGGCGGCGTGCGCAACGACCTTCCCCCGAACTTTGAGGACGTCTGCCTGAGGCAGGTGAACTATTTTGAAAAGCGCATCAAAGAGTACGCCGACATATTCTACGACAACCCCATACTGATATCGCGCACCCGGGATACGGGCGTGCTCTCAAGGCAGGACGCCATACGCCTCGGCACCACGGGCTCCGTCCTGAGGGCAAGCGGCGTCGACTACGACGTGCGCAAAAAGGAGCCGTACGACGTGTACGACGAGCTTGACGTCAACACGAACGTGATGAAGGAGGGCGACTCGTACGCCCGGTCGCGCGTCCCGTGGCTTGACATGATGGAGAGCTGCAACATCATACGCAGCGCGCTCGAGAAGATGCCAAGCTCCGGCTCCGTGCGCGTCAAGCTAAAGCCAAACCCCAAGGGCGGGCACGACACCGTGTACAAGCGCGTCGAGTCCGGCAGGGGCTCGCTCGGCTGCTATATCGTATCTGACGGCAAGCCGGAGCCCTACCGCGTAAAGATGAGCGTCGGCTCGTTCCGCAACCTCATCGCCCTGCCGTACCTGCTGAAGGGCGAAAAGCTGGGCAACATGCCCGCCGTATACTGGAGCCTGAACTACTGGCCCGTGGAGGCTGACAGGTAATGTCCGTCATAGCGCCCGACTTTAGGCTGAGCAGCTTTATCCGGTCGATATTTGACAACGCGTTCTGGGCCCTGCTGCTGGCAAACTTGGCGGGGATACCGGCCATAATGATGGTGCTGTTCTACATCGAGATGCCCGTGATAGACGGCGAGCTGCTCACGCCGTTCCTTGCGTTTAGTTGGCTTGCCGACCCCTCGAGGACCCTGCCGATAGTGCACGCGTTCATGGCGACTGACCTGTTCCGGGTGGTGGCGTTTCCCGGGTTCGGGTTCGCCGCGCTGATTGCCGCGGCCACCATATTCGTCGAGCGCAAGATGCTCGCAAAGCTCCAGCTGCGGGTCGGGCCGTTCTACTGCGGCAAGATCGAGGGGATACTGCAGCTGATGGGCGACGGGCTCAAACTGATATCAAAGGAGATAATCATACCGGCAAAGGCCGACAAGCCGATATTCTGGGTCGCGCCGGTCATATTCGTCGCGACCGCGGCCGCGTTCGTGGCGCTGATCCCGGTCGCCCCGGGCTGGGTGGTGGCCGACGTCGATCTGGGGCTGATCGCGGTGTTTGCCGTAATCGGGTTCTTCCCCATAATCACAATACTGTCCGCGTGGTCTGCAAACTCAAAGTTCCCGTTCATCGGCGGGATAAGGGCCCTGTTTCAGATGGTCTCATTTGAGATCCCGCTCATACTCTCGCTCCTCGGCGTCGTGATCCTGACGGGCACCCTGAACCTGTCTGAGATCGCCGCAAGCCAGTCCTCGTTCCCGTGGATAGTATTCCTGCCCATCGGCGCTATCGTGTTCTTTACCACCATGCTTGCGGAGCTGGAGAGGATACCCTTTGACCTGCCGGAGGCCGAGTCTGAAATTGTGGCAGGCTGGCTTACAGAGTTCTCCGGCATGATGTACGGGCTCGTGCAGCTGGGGACGTACCTCAAGCTGTACGCCTTTGCGGCGCTGTTCGTGGTGCTCTTCCTGGGAGGATGGCACGGGCCGATGGTGGTGCCGCCGTTCCCCGAGGAGATACTGCTTGACGGCATAGTGATGGGGCCCGTAACCGCAAAGATCCCGGGGCTCCCGCTGTTTACCCAGGAGATGATCAACGGGACCTTCTGGTTTGTGCTCAAGACCGTCGGCGTCATATTCTTCATCCTGCTGCCGAGGGGAGTATTCCCGCGCATCAGGATAGACATGCTGCTGAACCTGGGCTGGTCCAAGCTGATAGGGCTCGCCTTTGTCAACATCTTTATTGCACTCGGGCTGCTTTACGCTGGAGTCCTGGGACCTGGAGGTATGCTGCCGCAATGAAGACCGCCACGGGAATCATACGAGCCCTGAACTCGGGGATAAAGCACCTTGCAGTAAAGCGCTTTACGCTGAGGTACCCTGAGGAGAAGCTGGAGTTTGTCGGCGACGGGTACCAGTTTGACCCGTCGACAGGCGTGGGGATTGCGGGCCTCAAGGGGAGGCACATGCTGTTCCACGACCACTGCACCGGCTGCCAGCTCTGCTCCATCGCCTGCGAGGGGGTGGCAGAGGCGATCGGGATGGTAAAGGTGCCCGAGGAGCAAAAGCAGAACAAAAAGTCGATAATGCCGCAGATAGACTACGGCAAGTGCGTCTTCTGCGGGCTGTGCGTGGACGCCTGCCCGTTTTATGCCCTGTATATGACAAACGACTATGAGCTCTCGTCGTTCTCCAAGGAGGGCCTCATATACACGCCTGCCCAGCTGGCAGTCAAGCCGTACGTGAGGCAGGACTCGAGCATCCAGATAACGGAGCGGGGTGCGACCCATGGCTGATCCCGTGTTCGTGGCGCTCGCCGTGGTTACGATAGGCTCGGCCGTAGCGGCCCTTGAGCTGCGCTCGCTTGTGTACGGCTCCATCGCGCTGATGGGGGCGCTCGGCGGGATCGCCGGGCTCTTCTTGCTGCTTGACGCGACGTTCGTGGCGCTGTTCCAGCTTGCCGTGTACGTCGGCTCGATTGCCGTACTGATACTGTTTACGGTGATGCTCGTAAAGCGCGAACTGATATTCAAAAAGATAGAGGACAAGAGGCGCAAGTTTGCCGGAGTCGCGCTGATGCTCGTGACGATGGTCGCCCTGGGCGCCATATTCATCGACTCGGGGATAAAGGATATTACAACAGACGAGCCCCCCGTCGACTTTAGGGAGATAGGCTCGGACTTTGTCACGTATTACTGGCCCGCGCTCATACTTATGGGGCTCATCCTTGCCGGCTCAGTGACTGGCGCGCTCGTGCTGGCTCGGAGGGAGGATATAGAGGAGAATGGTCAACGAACTAGTTGACTTTACGCTGGTCTCAATCGCCCTTTTGGGGATCGGGATCTACGGACTTGCAGTAAAGCGCAACTTTATCAGAATGCTCTTTGCAATAGAGATCATCATAAACGCGGCCAACCTGAATCTGGTGGCCTTTGGAAGGTTCATTCCGGAGAGCGGCGGGCAGACGCTGGCGCTCTTCTCGATTGCGATTGCGGCCGCCGAGGTGGCAGTCGGGCTGTCGCTGATTATCGTGGCGTACAGGATGTACCAGAACGTGGACGTTGCGGACTTTAGGAGCCTGAGGGGCTAGGAAGAGGAAGAGGAAGAAGAAGAGGAGGATGAGCAGAGAGAATTGATTATACCCGACTACGCCCTGATGCAGGCGGTATTCCTTCCACTGCTGCTCTCCCCTGTGGCATACGTCTTGGGGCGCAAGGCGGGGCCCACTGTTGCAATGTGGTTTACATTTGCCGTGCTCTTGTACTCGACCGTACTTGTGGTGTCTGCAGCCCTTGCAGAAGACGTCACGGAGGAGCACTATCCGTGGACCGAGATGTTCGGGGAGTTCGGGTTCCTGATGGACGGGCTGGCGTCGCCGTTTGCCATAGTGATATACGTGCTGTCGACCATTCTGGCGCTGTACTCCAAGCCGTACATGATCCACAAGTTCAAAGAACAGTTTAAGGAGGAGGGCCGGTCGGAGCAGGGCGGAGTAGAAGCTTCTGTTTCCTCCTCGACTTCCTCGACTTCCTCGACCCCGGCCGCCGCGACCGCGACCGCCGAGTCCCACGAGACGTCCGCCGCGCTCAACTCGTACGTCAACGCAAAGTCGGGCCTCTACTTTGCGCTATACCTTGTGTTTGCCATGGGGATGCTCGGGACCGTCCTTGCAACCAACCTCATCGAGTTTTACATATTCTTCGAGGTGATGCTCATACCCGGCTTCTTTCTGGTGGCGCTGTGGGGCGACGGGCCCCGCCGAAAGATAGGCCTCATGTTCCTGCTCTGGACCCATGCGGGCGCCGTCGTGCTCCTGCTGGGATTCCTGATGATCGGGCTCACGGTGGGAAGCTTTGACTTTGCAGACATCGACGAGTCCGTGCTGCCGCCTGACATCGCGCTGTTATCCGGCGTGGCAATTACCATAGGGCTCGGGGTAAAGCTTGCCGTCTTCATGTTCCACATATGGCTGCCCTACGTGCACGGCTCGGCCCCCACCCCCATCAGCGCGCTGCTCTCGCCGGCGATGATCGGGATCGGAGCGTACGGCATCTTCCGGCTCGTGGTGGAGCTGCTGCCTGCCACGTACTCGGAGCTCTCCATATGGCTCCACGTGTGGGGGCTTGTCACGATGATATACGGGGGCGCCATGGCGCTCATGCAGGACGACCTCAAGCGGCTGCTGGCGTACTCGAGCATAAGCCAGATGGGATACCTGCTGTTTGGGATAGGCTCCGTGTCTGTACTGGGGCTCTCGGGCGCCGAGATGATGTACGTAACGCACGGGCTCGGCAAGGGGCTGCTCTTCATGACTGCCGGAATCATCATAGTGAGGGTGGGCACCCGGAGCATCTCCAAGCTGGGCGGCCTTGCCGGAAAGATGCCCATCACCGCGGTCTGCGCCGTCATAGGCGCGCTGACCATAATGGGCGTTCCGCCGACAAGCGGTTTCATGGGGGAGTGGATCCTCTTTTATGGAGCCCTTGAGACGGCCGTCGCAGAGGACTCGATGCTGCGTACCGTGACGTTTGCGCTGGGACTGCTTGCGACCGCGCTTACGATGTCCTATATGTTGTGGATGCTAAAGCGCGTGTTCTTTGGCAAGCTGCCCGAGCGCCTCTCAAACGTCAGGGAGGGCAGCTGGTACATGACGGCGCCCATGATGGTGCTGGCAGGCTTTACTATAGTACTGGGGATATACCCGGACATATTCTTGGAGACCATCGTGCCGTACATGGAGTGGGTGCTTCCCGCAACAGGCGGCGGCGACGGCATGGCAGCAATGGCCGCGGCCGGAGGAGGCGGTCCGTAGATGGCATCAGAGTCCGCCGCCGCCGCGTCCTTCCTGCCGCCCATCGACGCGGTCCCCGAGGCCGCGTGGCTGGTCTGGGTCATACCGTTTGCCGCGGCTTTGATAATGCCCGCGATCGGCAGGGCGTCTCACCGCGTAACCGGGTACGCGGCAGTCGGGTTCGCGCTGATGTCGGCGCTGTCCGCGTTCTCACTGCTCCCGATGGCGCTTGCCGGCGGGGAGATACACGACCAGATAATGTGGATAGAGGCCATAGGGCTCAAGGCCGGCGTGCTTGCCGACCCGCTGTCGGTGATAATGGCAAACGTGGTCGCGTGGATCTCGTTCCTCATAATGATATACAGCACGGGCTACATGAAGGGCGACCGCAGCGTCGTGCGGTTCTGGTTCTGGATGCTGTTCTTTATCGGCTCGATGCAGCTCATCGTGCTGTCCGACAACCTGCTGCAGGTCTTCTTCGGGTGGGAGGGCGTCGGGCTCGCGTCGTACGCGCTGATCAGCTTTTGGTACCGCGACAAGAAGAAGGACCACGTGGGGCAGGAGGACCGCCGCGTCCTGGGTTTGATGGACTACTACGCCCCGACGCACGCCGGCATGAAGGCGTTCATCATGACAAAGGTCGGCGACGTGATGATGATTGCAGGCATGCTGCTGATATTCCTGTACGCCGGCACGTTCGGCTTCAAGGAGCTTGTCGGCGACACGGCGTGGGCAGTCGAGATGTCGGCCCAGGGGCTGCTGGTGCCGGCGTTCGTCCTGCTCTTTGGCGGCGCTATCGGCAAGTCGGCGCAGTTCCCGCTCAACGAGTGGCTGCTGGAGGCCATGACGGGGCCCACCGCCGTCTCCGCCCTGATACACGCGGCTACCATGGTAAAGGCAGGCGTGTTCCTGGTGGCGAGACTGGGGCCGATCGTGTTTGCCCTGGGCGCCGCGGGGATACTCGCCGACCAGTTCTTTGAGATCGTGGCGTGGGTGGGCGCCATTACCGCCCTGCTGCTTGCGACGCAGGGCATGACCAACCCCGAGATCAAAAAGGTGCTTGCATACTCGACCGGCTCGCAGATAGGGTACATGATGATGGCCCTTGGCGTGGCCGGACTGTCGTACCAGTACGTGGACGGCTACACGGCCGGATTCTTCCACCTGATATCGCACGCGATGTTCAAGGCCTCCCTGTTCATGGCAGCCGGCTCCCTGCTGCATGTAGTGGGCTCCCGGTTCATGACGGACATGGGCGGCCTGCGAAAGCACATGAAGAAGACGTACGCCTTCATGTGGGCCGCGGGCCTGGGCCTCATGGGCGCCCCGTTCATCACGACGGGGTTCTGGAGCAAGGACGCCATATTCGCGGCCGTATACGAGTCCGGCTCCGAGTGGGCGCTCCCCCTGTATGTGATTGCGGTGCTGACGGCGGTAATTACGGCGTTCTATACAACTCGCATGATCGGCATGGTCTTCTTTGGCCCAAAGTCCGAGCACGTGCAGAAGATGGAGGAGGAGGGGCACCGCGTGCACGAGGCCTCCGTGTCCATGTGGGTGCCGTACGGGATACTCGCGGCGCTGACGATCGGGCTCGGCATCATCGGGCTGTCTGCTGAGGAGGGCCTGCACCACCTCTTCGAGGTGTACCTGGCCGAATCGTTTGGCATACACGGTGCCGAGAAGGGGACCGAAATGGCGTCCATACTGCCCGGATTCCTGCAGGGGCTCAACCCGGTGGCGCTCGGCTCGTCGCTTGCCGCCTTTGCCACAGGGATAGGGCTGGGGTACGTCTTCTACATCGGCCGGCACGCGGACCCTGCCAAGTTTGTCAACTCCAACATCTTCTTTTACGCCATACACAAGGTGATACTCAACAGGTGGTACCTGAACGCCATCATATACTGGTGCTTTGTGGTGGCCCCGCTCTGGCTTGCGCGCGGCGTGTCCAGGTACTTTGAGAAGACCGCCATAGACTACGGCATGAACAACGGGCTGCAAAAGGCCGTCGGCTGGAGCGCCAAGGTGGTGCAGGGCACGCAGACCGGCGTCTCGCAGTCGTACCTGTTCGTGTTCGGGGCGGGACTGCTGTTTGTGGTATTGATGTTGATGATGTGATGGAAATGATGGTGATGATGATTATGATGATGACGGCAGAGGCAACGGCGGCAAAGATGGTGCCAATCGCGGCAGTGGTGCCAATCGCGGCACCCGGGACGCCATACACAGCACGGGAGGTGGCCTGCCCGCAATGATCCCGATCGACTCCACCCCGATGATACTGGTCGCGATACTCGGCACGGTCGGCATCGTACTCCCGCTGATAAGCATCGCCCGCCGCGAAGTCGGCGGGAGCGCGTCAAACACGCTGTACGCCGCAATCGCGCTGGGCGCCCTTGCCGCGTCCATGGCCTACGTCGGGTACGAGTTCTTGTACGGGGATATGCCCGCCTCGGCGCTCTTCTCCGAAGATGTGCTCTCCGATGACGCGTTCGGCGGCTTCTTTGCCGTGGCGATGCTCATAGTGGCGATCTTCACCGTGGTGGGATCGTTTACGTACATGCGCAAGCACGAGAACGCGTCGCCGGCCGTGTACTACTCGCTCATCCTGCTTGCGACCATAGGAATGGTGCTTGTCGCGTACTCCACCGACCTGGTGATGCTGTTCGTGGCCTGGGAGCTGATGAGCATACCCACGTATATCCTGGTCGGGTTCATGAAGAGGAACCCCGCCTCAAACGAGGCCGCCATCAAATACTTTCTGTTCGGGGCCCTCTCGTCGGCGATAATCATATACGGAATATCACTGTCGTACGGGCTGACGGGCTCGACGAACATAGGCGACGTGATAGAGGGGTACGCGTCACTCGACTCCTCGCTGATGCCGCTTGCCCTGCTCTCCGTCGGCATGCTGATTGCCGGGTTCGGCTTCAAGATGGGACTCGTGCCGTTCCACCAGTGGCTTCCGGACACGTACGAGGGGGCGCCCGCGCCCGTAACCACGCTGCTGGCCGCTGCCACCAAAAAGGCCGGGTTTGCGGCCGCTTTGCGCATTGTAATAATGGGCGCCGTCGCCCTGAACACCGACTGGACGCTGGCCCTCGGCGTCATAGCGGTGATGACCATGACAGTCGGCAACGTGGCCGCCATCATGCAGAAGAACCTCTCAAGAATGCTTGCCTACTCGAGTATAGCGCACGCCGGGTACATCCTGATCGGGCTCGCGGTGGCGCCGCACAGCTCGCTGGGGCTGCAGGGATCGCTGTACCAGATATTCAACCACGCCGTGATGAAGGGCGCCGCGTTCATCGCAGTGGCCGGAATCGTGGTGGCGCTTGCGGTCACGCACATCGACAAGCTTGCGGGGCTCGGGCGCCGCATGCCGATAACGTCGCTCGGGCTCGTGATATCGCTGTTTGCGCTTGCCGGCGTCCCCCCGCTGTCCGGGTTCTGGAGCAAGCTCATGCTGTTTGGCGGCGCGCTTGACGCGTCCTCGGCCCTTTGGTGGGCCCCGTGGCTTGCCATAGCCGGCGTGCTCAACAGCGCGCTCTCCCTTGCGTACTACGGCTGGATAACGCGCAAGATGTACTTTGAGGGCGAGACCAAGCGCCGCGTGCCGGAGCCAAAGCCCATAGTGGCAGTAATGATATTCTCCATACTCTTTTTGGTGGGGTTCGGCGTGTATCCGGAGCCGCTGCTGCAGTTCGTCGAGTTTGCCACGCCGGTGATTGACTGGCCGGGCTAGCCGGCCCCCTTTTGCGACAGTGCGATCCCTGCCCGACCCTTCAGGGGCGCCTCGTAATGTTGGAGCGGCGTAAAACGACACTCCGGAGCCCGCGCGGTGAACCGCCGCCTGATGGTCACATCTTAAACGACGTCAGCCTGATGAGGTTCTCCAGGCCGTCCTTTGCCTGGTGGTCCGGAATCCTTCTGAGCCCCGCCGCCGCCTTTTGCGAGTACTTTTTTAGCAGCTCCTCCATGCGGTCAAACACGTGCCTGGGATCCGAGCTGCGCTTTATCAAAAGGTTGAACAGCTTGTCCTCGTTCTTCCAGTCGAGCAGGTCGTCCCTTATCTGGTACGCTATGCCGATGTTCAGCCCGTACTCCGTCAGGGACTCTATCTGCTCCTCAGAACCCCCGCCCATTATGGCGCCCGTCCTGGCCGCCACCTCGAACGCGGTCGCGGTCTTGTACTCGATTACTTTGAGATAGTCGTCAAACGTGACGTCCTCGCTTGCCTCGAGCATCCCCTCTATCATCTCGCCCTCGCTCATCCTCATCGCGGTGGTGGCCAAGTCCTTTGTCACGCGGGAGTTGTCCAGCCTAGAGCATATGGCAAGTATGAGCCCGAGCACAAAGTCGCCTGTCAGGATGCTCGTGTTGTACCCGTACTTTATGTGGAACGGATCCTTCTGCCTCCTCACCGTCTCGTTGTCTATTATGTCGTCGTGTATTATCGACTCCATGTGCAGGAACTCGACTGCGCACGAGGCCGCAAGCGTGTTCTCGTCGACGCCCCCCACGCATTCGGCCGCAAGCACCAGTATGACGGGCCTGATCCTCTTGCCGCCCCCAAGCGAGTACTTTAGCGGCCCTATGAACTCGGACTCCTCATACAGGGCAAGCTCGTCGCTGAGGGCCCTATCGATCCTCTCTATGTAGCGGCCGTACGACTCTTCGAGCGGATTGATCTCTGCGTTCTCTCTTTCCATTGAGGCCGGCCTGCGTTCAAAGTGGCCACGTCACTAATTAAATCTTGGTGCTCCAGCCGGGACTTTCATCTGATGATTTTGAACCCGGGATCACTGCCTTGAAAGGGCAGTATGCTTGACCGGTCTACACCACTGGAACAACGCGCGCATTACCGAGGCCGGGAATAAAATTCTTTACAGAAGAGCCGCCTGCCGCCCGCAGGCGCGGCACGCCTGCCACACAGCAGCAGCGGCACAACCGCGTCCGGGGCTGATCTTGCAGCTTCTGGAGCGCCTACGGCCGATGGCGCCCGGATCATCCGGGTTTTCCTCCGAATGCCTTGGTGTTACGGCGGCAAAAAAAAACTGTGGCGCTACGGCACAAAAACGGCAGGACGTGGCAGCGGCAGGTCGGATGCAGCGGCAGCTGCCGTCTCAGGTGCCGCCGCCACCAGATTAACCCGCAGGGCAGCACCCAAGCACCGGCCCCGTCCGTCGCGGAGGGAACTGTCATTCCACCTTTCTGATCTCTTCGAGCAGCGCGCGTCTGCCACTGTGCTTGTGCCTTATGCCTGCGATGAACCGCCTTGTGTCCTCCGCATGCCCCGGAATGCCTGCCATCTTTTTGATCGCCTCGCAGGCAAGCGCGTACTTTTTCCTCTCTAGCGCATACGCAAGATACCCTTCGATTATGTCGCGGCACGCGGCGTAGGCGTCTGCGGGGCCGGCCGCCCTTACCAGATCGTCGTGGAAGTCGATCAGCAGCCGGATGTCATCCGCGTCACTTATCGCCTCGGCCGCCCTCTCCCACATGCCCTCTATGAGCAGGGCCTGTATGAGGAGGTATTTGTGGTAGGAGTATCTGGCCAAGTTGTCCAGGGCGGCATCGCGGTACTCGTCCCAGTTCGGATGGGTGGACCTGAGGCGCTCGTAATACTCCGCGGACGCGCTTCCCACGTACATGTTCTCAAGCAGTCTGAGGTGCGCCGGACTTCCCTCGTCATAGACCTCAAGCGCGGCCTCGGCCAGGATCGTGTACGAGTACGGGCCGACCGCACCATCAAGCAGGCGCTGCGCCGCCTTCCTGTCCCTCTTTGCCAGCGCCCGCACGTACGCGGCGCACGTGTGGTCGTTTTCCATGTGGTATGCCTCTAGGACGTCCTCAGTTGAGGGATCATCCAAGCTCGTCAATACGTCTGCCAGCAGCGCGGCCACGCCTACCGCGACACGGTGCGCTGCGCCGTCTTCTTTCGGCGGCGCCTTGGCGGGCAACGCGCGGCTCGCCAGATCGCGCAGATACTCCAGCTTCTGCCTGTTGCCATTGCAAAACTCCACAAGCTCGTCTATGTACGGATCTGTGCCTACGTTGGCGCTCTTTTTGCGGAGCATCTCAAAGATCATGGATATCCCCTCCTTTTTGAGCCCAAAACCCGCCTTCTTCGAGCCGTAGCATGAGGCCAACCTGTGCAGGGCCCTTGCAAAGGCGTTGTAGTAGAACGTGTCGTCAGGATCGGCCTTGGGCATGATGTCCGCGGTTGCCTCCGCAACCGCCCGGTACACGGCCGCCGCCCCGGTGCGGTCACCTGACTTGATTCTGGCCCTTGCGTCCTTCTCAAACCTGTCGAACTTTACCCTCTTCCTGGCGTCGAGCGAGCCGTACTTTTTGACGACCGCCTCGTACAGGGCGGTAACGTTGTCGTAGTGCTGCCTGTACGTCTTCTCGTTTCTTATGATTCTTGCCTTCTTTGCGGCCTCGTCCTCCCCCTTCTCCTCTGTCGCCTTCTTGGCCGCGCGCCTTAGCGCAAAATAATCCACGAACCGGCCCCTCATGTCGGGATCGCTGTTCATCTCCAGCCTTAGAAAGTCTGCCATGTCGTCCGGCGAGATTATCGATATGATCGTCTCTACGCTCTTGTGCTTTTTGCTCGCCCTTCGTCTCGCCCTGACTCTCTCCATGAATTCGAGCGCCCGCGCCCGCCTTTTTATTTTTGCCCGCCGCCCTGCCCTCCAAGAACACTCCGGGCCCGATCCGGATGCTGGCCCGCGAGTGTCGAGCAAAACGGATCCGTGCGCCAAGCGTCAAGAGGGACTTTTGCCTGTGGGACACACCCCTGCGGCGGCCACAAATTTATTCTGGTCTTCCGTACGCCACATCATGAACCCCGGCGAACACGTTGCAATAGGGATAAAGCTGGTTGAAAATATGCAGTACCGGGGGGCCCTAAGGCACTATAACAAGGCGCTAAAGCAGATTCCGGATCTGGGCTTTGCCCTGTCAAACAAGGCAATGATACTGGCCAAGCTCGGCAGGCATGAGGAGGCCGTAAAGTGCTACGAGGGATGGGACATTGAAGACGACTACAAAAAGAGGATGCACGATGGCGGTGAATACCACATATGTGGCAATTATCACATTGCCACGGATCACAACCATCTGGCCGTCATGCTTGATACCAAGATAAGGGTCTTCGACGGGGCCGGCCTTGCCAACAAAGTCATTCATGACTGTGAACGGCTGCAGGAGATTGAACCCGGAAACGACCTTACAACGCTTGTGATGACGCGCGCAATATCGTCCACGTTTCCAGATGACAAAAAACAAGACAAGGCCATAGAATACCTTGACAAGGTCACAGGCTCCGGCCCCTACAGCGAATATCCGTGGCTTTGCAAGGGCTCCATACATCTGCGGGCAGGGCGCGAAGAGGAGGCCATTGCGTGCTTTGACAAAGTTATAGCAAAGAACCCGCGATCAGTAGGGGCATGGAAAGAGAAGGGGCATGCCCTCGCGCACTTGAAAAGGTACAAAGAGGCAATGGAATGCTATGACAGGATCATCTGCCTGCATCCTGAATCAGCAGAAGCACTTGAGGAGAAAGCAAAACTTCTTGCCAAGTTAGACAGGTACGGCGAATCCATTGCATGCTATGATGCGGCAATAAGGATTGCCCCCGAGCAGGCCTACCTGCACTACGACAAGGCGCTAGTGCTTTTTGCTTCGGAAAGAGACAAGGAGGCAGTCACCCATTGCAACGAGGCGATCAGGATCGACCCGGGGCTCAAAGAGTCGTATCTTCTCAGGGCAGACGCATACTACGGCATGGACATGCACGAGGAGGCTGCTGCAGGGTATGATGATGCGATAAAAAAAGGACTTTGCTCGGCGGCGACATACGCAAACAGGGCAAGTGCACTCTCCAGTCTGGAAAGGTATGAGGATGCAGTCAAGTGCCTTGATGAGGCGATCAGGATCGACCCGGGGTGGGACGAGGACCTGTACCTGGACAAGGCAGACGCACTCTCCAGTCTGGAAAGGTATGAGGATGCAGTCAAGTGCCTTGACTGCGCGATAAAACATGGCTTTGAGTCAAGTTTGATCTATGCAGACAAGGCCTACTGCCTCTACATGTTGGACAGGCACGAGGAGGCAGCCACATGCAACGACGAGGCCATCAAAAGAGATCCGGACAATTCGTACTGCGCTTGGATCAAGGGTATGATTTGTATGAAACTGGAGCAATATGCACGCGCGATAGAATGCTTTGACAAGCTAATCCAGTTAAGACCCGCGTCTCCGGACACCATACGCTCCAAGGGCTCTGCACTCTTAAAGCTGGATATGTACGACGAGGCAATAGAATGCTTTGACAGGGCGTCTGAACTCGACAAGACGGACGCGGGTGCCCACATACAAAAGGGATATGCCCTGCGCATGCTGCACCGGTACGAGGACGCGCTGGAGAGTTACAAGGACGCGGCAAGCATTGATCCGGCAAACGGCACTGCCGCATACGGGATAGAAGAGATGCAAAAGAAAATTCAGACAGTCCAAAGGGAGAAATCAAAGGTATTGGAATATCTGCGCGGAGCAAGGCGCCAATAGACTTGTGCACAACGCGCGGCCCGTGCTCTAGGCGCGGCCGGCCGTGCAGCATGATGACCGCCGAGCGTGGCAGCCTACCCCTGAATCCGGGTGGAAGTGGGCTTGCAAGGGCTTGCAGCGGAAACCGCATCCAGACACAGCAGCAGCACCATGCCGGGGTGTGTATATGCCCCTGCATTTTGCTAAAGATTGCAGTATGTGAAAAGTCGGCCCACTACTTGCATGCATCTCTCCCCATCCGTTGGGGGCCCCGCAAAGGGGCCCTGCCCCGGCGGACGCTATGGGCAAGCTTTCGATCACGGTGCAAAACCTGTGGAACTTCCCGTACCGCATGCCCTGCGCCCGTTTTTGTGCTCCCGCCCTGCCTCTAAACCCCCTCAAGGCGAACACACGTTTGGGGCGGAAAACTCCGAGTTGGGCAGCGCCCCCGCCGGCCAACAAAGATTTTTTTAGTGGCTTTGTGGAGCCGAGGCATGAGCCTTTTGAGGCGTATAGACGAGATAATCGCAGAGCGCAGCCTGCTCAAGCACCCGTTCTATGAGATGTGGTCTGCCGGCGAGCTCTCGAAAAAGTCACTTGCCGGCTACTCAAAGGAGTACTTTCAGCTTGTAAAGGCGGTGCCCTCGTTCATGGACACCATAATGGAGGCCGCCCCCGACTCTGGGTCCGTCAACCACGAACTGGCCGAGAACCGCCGGGAGGAGGCCGATCATATCGGTCCGTGGCTCGAGTTTGCCGACGAGCTCGGGGTGTCCGAGTCTGAGCTGGCCGGGTATGCGGGACTGCCAAAGACGCGGCGGGCCGTGCACGATATGGGATACCTGATGGGGGCAGCCGGCTTTGACGCGGGGGCAGCTGCGATGTACGCGTTTGAAAAAGAGATTCCGCTGGTAAGCCAGACCAAGCTTGACGGGCTGGCGTCGTTTTATGGGATGGCCGGTGAGCGCGCCACCAGATACTTTGAACTGCACACCGAGGCGGACATCAGGCACGCCGCGCTCTGGAGGCGGATCATTGAGAATTCTGACGCGGCGGCGCATCCCGACGGCGAGCATGCATCCGTACTGGAGGACACGGCGTCAAAGTCAGTGTCTGCGCAGAACCTGCTGCTTGACGCGTGCTACGAAGAGTACTGCTGATGCGCGTCCTCTGCCGCGTTAGGCCCCTGCAATGATTCATCAGATTTAGCTGGCATGGGCCAGGCCGCACCCGTCGCGCCCGGGCCCTCGTACGGGCCGTTGATTGGCTACTTGGGCCGCAGTGTGGTTTTTCCACCCGCACGCGACCCCGGTAGCAGGACTGCGCATCGGTGCCGGTCCTGGCCGTGGCGCACTTGGGAATCCGCACTGCCGCATGGGCAGTCCTCGGGCTTCTTGCGTCTGGTGGCTCCATGTCGTGATTGGGCCTGTATCATCCGGACGGCCGTCCTTCCAGCTTCCGCAGTATCTCGAGTTCCTGCTCCAACTCCGGATCCCCGATTGAACCCATCTCCCTTTCAAAGTGGCTTCCAAACTGCCCCATTATCGCTTGATAGCCGCCGGATACGCTCAGCGGGATGGACTGCCTCTCCCACTGTCCCAACGACGTGTTGCCGACATGGTATGGTACGCGGATCCCCTCGGACAGGAACGGCGGCGTTCCGTCCCCATAAAACGGGTAGCCTGCAGGCTCGAATCCCTGGGAGTACGCGTAAGACGCCCTCTCCTCAAAGGCCCACGTCTTGACGAGTTCTGCATGCTTTGCAAGGAGGATCCCCTTTTGGATTCCCGTGTTCTCGTAAAATATGGTGCCGCGATCCTCGAGCTCAAACGTGACGGAGTCTCCTCCCGTCCTGCTTGCCCTGTCCCTGTAGCTCGTGTCCAGAGTGATGGATGCGTCGCCCGGCGCCCTTTCCAGCTTGAGCAGCACTATGCCGCCCTTTGTCTGACCGTCCTTGGTCTTGGACGGGAACAGCGTGTTTATCCTCATTATCTCCCCCGTGGCCAGATCTGCCTCCGGGGATCCGTATACCTGCTCTATCGAGTATCCGTCTGACTCTAATCTCAGGACAAGGTCGAAGACTAGCGGCGTGACCATGAATTCAAACTCGTCAGTCATCCTGTCTAGGAATGACGAGGACGAATGTATGGAGTAATAGTTGGCTCCGCTGACCTTGGTGATGTGCTCCACCAGCTCCGTGTTAAAGTCCACGCCGATCCCTATCACGGTGGTGTGGATGCTCTTCCGTGCATTTTTCTCAATCATGCCAAACAGCCCGAACTCGTTGACCAGATCGGTGTTTGGCATTGCGTCTGTGAGAAAGATTATCCTGCTCTCATACTCGTCCGGATCCGCATCTTGTACCGCCTCAAAGAGCGACGTGCCCGACCTGATTCCTGCTTCCATGTTTGTCCCCCCTTCTGCATGAATGGCCAAAATGTTCTTCTTCAGCCGCTCGCGGTCAGTTGCCTCCATGCTTTCTAGCGGCTTTGCGACGTGGGCTGTGTTATCAAAGAGCACTATGCCGAGCCTGTCCCCATCTTTCAGGTGGTCAATCATCCCGGCAATGGATTCTGCGGCAATGCTGATCTTTGCCTTGGAAAAGTCGTCCTCTGGCGCGCCCGGACGCTCAAGCTGGCCTCCAAACTGGTCATAATAGTACCTGTCGAATGAGCTCTGCATCGATCCCGAGACGTCCAGCACCACGACCAGGTTGAGTTTTTTTCTCTCAAAGTCGGATTCCTTTATTCCAGAGTTCAGCCCGACTGACAGGTAGTATTCGTCCTTTTCTGAGAGTGGATCCTGCGAGATTGCATAGCTGTACGACGGGCAGAACAGTTTTTCGCATTGCTGCTCTGCTCCGGTATCAAAGTAATAGTCGCTGAACAGGCCCTCGTACGTGATATCGGTGTGGAGCGGGAGAAAGTCATTTTCTACGTTCTTCCTAAAGTTCTCAATGTCCTGCGCGCCCCCCGCCGTGAGGCCGATGCCTGATGGTTCGCTCTGGAGGCCTTGGGGTTGCGGGGAGCTTTGCACGTTGCCAAAACCTTCATCTGACATCCTTGGTTGTTCGTTCCACGTGTCCGAATAGAATTTGGCCTGGTTGTAAAGGCTGGGCGGTTTGCCTGGTGGCTTTTCAACTGACGTGTTGTCGCCAGAGGTGTCTTGCACTGTCTGTACCAGAACCCATCCTCGCTGTTGCAATGCTTCTGCAGATTTCTCATAGAGACACGCTGGCACGCCCCCCGGTGTCTCCATTAGTACCCTTGAGTCCCTGCACTGTATCTCATGTATCGGTACTCCGGAGTTATACTGAGTCAGGGGTGGTGGAATATCTGCCAGCGCAGGAATGGCAGTCATGCCGGCAACCAAGGCAAACAGCAACCACACAGGAAAAGTCACCTTGTCCATTGGGATGCCTGTGCCGTTTTTACTAGTAAAGGCTTTGTCCGGATCCAGTGGCCGGATCTGTCCGCTCCTCTGGCCGGGGCCACTGAGCTCAAGCGGGTATGATGCTGCGGTGTCCCGACACGTGACATGATCCCGGGCACAGCGGCGATCGAAGCGCCATCTCCGAACTCTGCGCCTTCCTGCGCTCTTGTTCGCATGTTGTACGTGAATACGGCCATGTAAAATGGCATGGCGCGATACGCCGGATCCCGGTTTGTCGTCTATGGTCTGGTAGGCCTCCAGCCGGTATCTGGTCTCGATTCTTCCTCCCCTCTCTTTCGGTACGACGCTTGGCTTGCCTTGCCTGCTTCTTTTGAGTGTGCCTGAATCCGCGTGGTGTTATGGTCATTTGATGGTGGCCTTTCACAACATTTTATACCTCATGCGCGGGTCTCTGCTTGGGGGCCCGTAACTCAGCTTGGTAGAGTAACCGGCTCATAACCGGTGAGCCATGGGATCGAAGCCCTTCGGGCCCACTCTTACATCTAGGGCAAGCTCTTTTTTGATTGCTACTGCTACTGCTGTGGCTGTTGCAATACCACACGTCCATGGTGCCAGTATCGACGTAGCGCGTAGCCGGAAAACCGCCCCTCTCCCCACCCTTATTTTCTCTCCCCAAGGCAACCATCA
Source organism: Nitrosopumilaceae archaeon (assembly GCA_021296175.1). Classification (GTDB taxonomy): domain Archaea; phylum Thermoproteota; class Nitrososphaeria; order Nitrososphaerales; family Nitrosopumilaceae; genus Nitrosopumilus. The sequence goes on from JAGWAX010000001.1 coordinate 35,374, forward strand.
CTTTGTAAAAAGTCGGCTACCTGGTCATGTGGGACGTCCAATACGTACGAGTAATCAGAGCCGGCACAACCCGCGGTGATTTTTACTTTCTGATGCAGGACGCTCTTTCTTACTTCCATGTGGATGCTTTGCATGTCATTGATTTCTGAGGTATACTGGATTACCTTCCATCCCAGAAAATCACCGTAGTGGATAGTGCCGTAATCCGGATATTTCTCGATGAAAATCTTCACCTCTGAAATTCTTGCAAAGCCTTCCTCAAACGCCTCATCTGATGTCGTCGATATTATAAAGTTGGCAATCATGCCGGCGACAATCATGTAAAGAACCGGCCCGATGAAGAAGATTGCTGCAAATCCAGTCGGGATGGCGATGCCTACAATCAGTGGAATCTTGTACCTGGCCCTCAATTACTCTATTGGTTCTGTCATACTCATAAAGTGTTTCATCCGGCCATTACGGGCCGCAGTACTCACAGGTCTACCAAAGCATGTAATGGATAAAATAGACTTAACGTGACCGTTGCGGACAGGCCCAGTACCCAGTATCTCAGTACCCTGTCTCGGAATATCATGATATGGACAGGGTCGAGGCGGAAACCAGTCCTGGTATGTATCTTAACGCCCTCGTCAAGACCCTGTGTCGCACCATTGGACTCTCCTAAGAGAGTCGTCACCGTCCCAAAAAACACGACAAAGGCAAAAATCGAGCTGGCCAGCGCGGTGGCTTGGCCGTATCGCGCGCATGATTAGTCTTTTAAGACGGCTGTGCACAGGAACGACGGCCGCGATGAAGAATCAGAGTTATGTCTGAGATGATATGATGTGAAGGCATTTGTCTGAGCAGGCTGTTATACGAACGGACGCTATGACGCGGTCGTGCTGCTGTGGGGCGTCCCAACCGCAGAGATTTATTTTAGCATGCGCCGCATTTAGCCATGCCCGAGATATGGCTCAATTATGGGGCGACGGAGGTGGTCTTGGAGATAATGGCCGAGAACCTGGAGGAGACGATCAATTCAGGAGGCAGCGGCAGCGACAACAGCATGGTGAGCAAGGTCGGAAGCCTCGGCGGGGAGTCGGTGATACCACTTGCCGCCGCTGGCGATGATGGCGATGATGTCGATGATGGCGATGACGACAACGATGATGGTAACGGCGGTGGCGGAGATACTGCCGCTGAAGGTGGCGGAGATAACGTCGATACCGATAGCGGTGATGGGGGCAACACGGGCCACGGCGATGCCGGCTCGGGCAGCGGCACGCCTGCTGAACCCGCCGACGGCGATGGCGGAACCGACGCCTTGTCTGACAACGACACCGACGGCCACGTCGGGGCCGGCGGCAGCAGTATTGATGGCGACGATGATGATGGTGCCAGTGATGGCGACGCTGGCGGCAAAGCCTACGATGATGTCTCCACCGCTGCTGCTGCTGCTGCTGCCGGCAGCATGGCGCGCGCAAGGGACCACGTCCCCGCTCCGCGCCAACTAGAGTCCGGTAAGATCTCCGACATCCTGCGTGACATCGACGTGACGGGACCGTTCGACCTGGTGCTGCTGCACGACTCGCAGGCGGTACGGCAGGTGGTGTCCTCCGTGTTTATGATGTGCGAGCAGCGGGCAGTCCAGTTTCCCGGCATACTGGCCGACCGGGACATCCTGCCGGCCATAAAGCCCGGGCTGCCGGAGGGAAGCGTGGCGGCCGAGTTTCCTGCCGGCGCAATCGGGGGCGGGCGTGACTATGCCCGCGGCGGCGACAACAACAACATGGGCGGCGCGGCCGACTCCGACGCATCTGGAAGAAAACGTAGCATGATCTTCGTGGCCGAGGCCGAGTTTGACGGATTGTTTGGGTACGAGACCGTGTCGACTAGACTGCTTCGCCGGTTCGGATCCGACGGGATGCTTGCCGCATATGCAAAGCGCGACGGCAATATGCCTTTACCGGGACGCCGGACGGGAAGCTTTGCAGAGGCGGTAAAGTTTGCCGACCGGTTCGAGATAGGCGGAATCGACATAGTGGCGAGCTCAAGCGGCATATCTGACATCTTCGTCGGGCACCCGTCTGAAACCGCCGCAAAGGCCTCCGCGTCACTCGAGTCCGGCTTTATGCTGGACGTGGAGCAGCAGAGGACCCTGATTGCGAGCACGGGCAAGGCGTCAAGCAACGCCACGCTCGGCGACGCCCTCTCCTCGGTGTGGAACTGCCACCAGGCGGTGCGCGACCGCGGGCTGCTCGTGCTGGTGGCCGAGTGCGCGCGCGGGCTGGGACCGGACGCGATCCGGATGCGCGTGGAGGGGGGGCTGCAGCCGGAGGAGCTCTCCAACCCGTCCGCGTACGTGGACGGCATGGAGGAGCTGCTGTTCCTGCACGAGGTACAGAAGCGGTGCCAGGTCGCTCTCGTCTCGGTACTGCCGGAGATGTACACCAAGAGGCTCGGACTGGTCTCGCTTGGGGGCATGCAGGAGTCCGTCGCGTACCTCAAAAAGACGCAGGGCGCGCGGCAAAGGGCCTCTGTCGTACTGGACGGGTCGCGCCTGCTGCTAAGGTAGGAGCGGAATGCCGGACGGGATCGGGGCGCACAGGACTGCGAGCGCCACTATCCCCAGGTATGCAACCTTTCTGCTGGCCGGGAGATCCGACACCTCGTCCAGGGGACTGGCGCTCGGGTTGCGCGAACTCATGAACAGTATCAGTATTGCCATTATCCAGTATCCCAGTATGACGAGCACCGCGAGGCTCCCGTAGGTGGCGTACCTGTGCACCTTCTGGCCCATCAGCGTCCTTGCCATGTGCCCCCCGTCAAGCTGCCATGCGGGCAGCAGGTTGAGAAACGTGATCAGGAACCCTATCCATGCCGCAAACAGTATGGGCGTCATTATCACCTCTCCGCCCTCGACCCCCTTGCCGAACGCGGCCAGGCTTGCCGTCATCAGGAGGGGCTCGCCCAGGTTCCACTCGCCCAGCGCCTTGGACTCGAAGAAGCCGGCGGCCAGGTCCTCTGCTATGACGGGGGCCGTGTACGCGCCGTACACGGACACCATAACGGCGACTGCCAGTCCGGCCACGGGGCCTGCTATCGCCACGTCAAAGAGTATGGGGCGGTTTATCGTCAGGCCCCTCGACTGGATGAACGCGCCAAACGTGGGGATTCCAATCACGGGCAGTCCCGGTATAAAGTAGGGCCACGTCGTCTTCAGGCCGTGCATGCGCGCGGCGACGAGGTGTCCTGCCTCGTGCACACCTAGTATGCCGAGCAGCGCCAGCGTGTATATGACCGCCATCTCGAACGGGTCGCCTATCTCGACTACGGTGTTGGTGCCGGCCGTGCGGTAGAACCCGTCGATCATCACAAACGCGACCACGACGCCGAAGAGCAGCCGCGGCGTCCACGACGAGTTGAATATCCTGCCGCCCCTCTCCTTTTTGTAGAACTTTTGCACGATGATGTGCCGTGAGCCGTCTGACTCAACCAGTCTTGCGACGTATCCGGTACCCTCCAGCGCCTTGGCCAATCCCTCGAACTTCTCCCTTACTGCAAGGTCGCTTATGCTGAACTCGAGGGAAAACTCCGTCTTTGTCATAGAGTCGACCACAAACGTGGAGTGCACCATCTGTATGACGGCCGCATGCGGCCCGTCCTCCCAATCCATGTCAAATGTGGGCGGTGCGGCTCTTATTGTCTCTTGCTTGCCACAACGGACTTGAATTAAATATCGTCGTCGCCAATTTGCGCGCATGCAGGTGATCCTCAGAAGCGTGGGAGGCTGTAGCATACGAAGGGCCGACATACCCGACATAGTCCCCGTGATGGAGGTCAACCTGCGGACGCTGCCGGAGCACTACTCGGACTACTTCTACGAGTCCATACTCTCGGAGCTGCCGGAGGCCTTTTTGGTGGCCGAGGCCGACGGCCGCCACGTCGGGTACATCATGTGCAAGATCGAGCACGGCTTCTCCAACTTTAAGAGGCTGGGATTTGTCAAGAAGGGGCACATGGTGTCCGTCGCCGTGCTTGACCGGTACCGCAGGGGCGGGATCGGACGGGCCCTGGTCGAGGAGGCCACAAAGGGCATCGCCGTGCGCGGGTGCGACGAGTTCTACCTAGAGGTGCGGTGCAGCAACACCGGCGCCGTGAAGCTGTACGAGGATCTTGGCTTTGAGGTCCGGCAGAGGCTTGGCGCGTACTACAAGGACGGAGAGGATGCGTACCTGATGTCCCGCGAGATGAACTGATCTTTTTGCGCGGTGCGGGTGGCGATGGCGACGGGGCGCCCCCTCCCCGATCGCGTGGCTGCAAGCGCGGCGTCGCGCCTCCCGCGGCAATCATGCCGCGCCTGTGATATGGTATGGACTCAGGTCGCCTGTCTGTGAAATCTGAAAATGCAGGCCGGCAGGCACGAATTTTCAAGGGACTTGAGTGCATACGTGATATGTCCGTAAAATCTAAAATAGCCGTACCGGGTCCGTTCGGTGTGAGGGTAAGGGTATCTGGATCCGCCAAGACCGGAATTGAGATGTTGTGCGGGTTCGCGTTCTCTGATGATAAAGGCCTGCCCCGCTTTGTGAGCGCAGGCGGCCGCGGCAATACGGCAGCTGACAAGGACCTTGCATCGGCCCTGAGACAGACTGCCCGGGACGTGGCAGGCAAGCAGGGCCGGATTGCCGTGATTCCGATTCCGTCCAGAAGGCCGGCAAGGCGCCTGCTTGTCGCGGGGCTTGGAAGCCGCAAGAGCGCCACGTACGACGTGGTGCGCCATATGTCCGGAAAGATTGCAAGAAAGGCGGCGGAGCTAAAGCTTGGGGAGTTTGCCGTCGTGGCGCCGCGGCTTGGAGCCGGATCCACGCAGGCCGGAACCGCCTCTGCCATTGCGGAGGGCTCGAAGATGGCCGCGTACAAGTTTGACAGGTTCAAGGGCGCAGGCGATGATGACTCCGATGGCGGTGATGACAACAACAACGACGGTGGTTTCGGATATGGCTCAGAGGGCGGCAGCAGCAGTAGCAATGGAGCGTACGGCGGACCGAACCGCGGGGACGCGACTCGCGGCTCCTCCCAGCCCGTCACTAGATCGGGACTGGTCTCCGAGGTGCTCTCGGCCGGGGACGCGGCAGGCCCCGACCTGGTCATAGTGTGCGACGGCTCGCCAAGGAAGAAGGGGGAGACGCTTGACGGCGTATCGGAGGCGGTGCGGACATCCTCTGTGATATCCGACGGCAACCTGTTCGTGCGCAGCGTGGCAAACCTGCCTCCAAACGAGTGCACTCCCCAGACGCTTGCCGACATTGCGCGCGGAATCGCCAGAAAGGACAGCCGCCTCAAGTGCACCGTGGTGTCAAAGGGCGCCCTCAAGAGGCGCGGCTTTGGGGGCATCACGGCAGTGGGACAGGGCAGCAAGAACGAGCCCAAGCTGATAATACTCGAGTACAGGGGCGCCTCGGGCCGCCGCAGCAGTCGGGCCGCCGCAGCAGGGCCAATTGTCCTGGTTGGCAAGGCCGTCACGTTTGACACGGGCGGGATATCGCTCAAGCCGGGGGCCAGCATGGACGAGATGAAGTTTGACAAGTGCGGCGGCTGCACCGTCCTTGGCATAATCAGGACGGCCGCCAAGCTGCGGCTAAGAACCGACATCGTGTGCATAGTTCCCGCAGTGGAGAACATGCCCGGCGGCGAGTCATACAGGCCCGGTGACATCATACGGCTGTACAGCGGCAAGACTGCGGAGATACTGAACACGGATGCGGAGGGCAGGCTCATCCTCGCGGACGCCCTTGCATACGGGGAGCGCCACCACAAGCCTAGGGAGATAATCGACTTTGCCACGCTGACCGGCGCGTGCATCGTCGCGCTGGGGACCGACGTGGCGGGAATGGTCTCAAACGATTCGGGCCTGGCAGATGCAATCAGGCAGTCTGCCGCGCGCACCTCTGAGCCCGTGTGGGAGCTCCCGCTTGACCAGAACTACATGGACATGATAAAGTCGCCCGTGGCCGACATGAAGAACATGGGGATCGGGAGGGCCGCGGGCACCATTACGGCGGCCGCCTTTTTGAGGAACGCGATAAAGGACACGCCGTGGGTGCACCTGGACATAGCCGGGGTGGCCTGGACGCAGGCGTCCACAAAGTCGCGCTCCTACAAGTCAAAGGGGGCCACGGGGTTCGGGCTGCGACTTGTAATGGATCACCTGCTTGAACAGTGAGCGCCGTCGCGCACGCAGCCTAGTACCCGCGGCTGTTCCTGTCCGGCTTGTCCACGTTGGGGTTTCTCCAGCCGTGCTTCTCCATCATGTGGTTGAGCAGCCTGATCTCGTTGTCGCACTGTTCGCCGCATACGGAGCACGTGGGCTTCATGACCTGCGCTGCGCGCGCGGCCGATATTAACCGTGTGCCTTGTGGTGGTGACAATGGCGGCGATGACAATGATAATGATGAAAATGCCAGCACTGTTGCTTCCCAAGGGCTCTCGCATCTTAGTAGCACAACAGCGACATCAGGTTTGACTTCCAAGTTCGGAACGGGATTGGGTCGCGCCCTGACGCTATGGCCGGCTTGGCTCGAGTACCTGATGCCTGCCTATTAACGTAACGGATATTGTCCCGCGGCACGTGTGGGTGTACGCAGGTATAAAGCGAGGCCGCTCCACATACGGTTCATGACACACAGGGTGGCCGTCCTCGACACTGACCTCTGCCAGCCGCGCAAATGTGGGCTGGAGTGCATAAAGTACTGCCCCGTCAACAAGTCCGGCGCCGACTGCATCACACTTGACGAGGAGGGTACGAAAAAGGCCCGCATAGACGAGGACATATGCAACGGATGCGGCATCTGCGTCAAGGTGTGCCCGTTTGAAGCCATTACGATAGTAAACCTCGCCGGGGAGCTGGCGTCCGAAAAGGTCCACCAGTACGGCCCCAACTCGTTCCGCCTGTACCGGCTGCCCGTCCCAAGAAAGGGCGAGGTGATGGGGCTGCTGGGCCGCAACGGCATGGGAAAGAGCACCGCCGTGGGCATACTGTCCGGAAGCATAATGCCCAACCTGGGCAGGTACGAGGATCCACCCCAGTGGGACGAGATTCTCAAATATTACGGGGGCACCGAGCTAAAGGGCCACTTTGAGCGCATAATGCGCGGCGACGCCGCATCCTCGATCAAGCCGCAGCAGGTCCACATGCTGACATCGGCCTTTGAGGGCACGGCGTCGGAGCTGATCGAAAAGTACGACCAGCGCGGGGTCGCGCGCCAGATGATCCGAGACTTGGACCTCGAAAACTCCGTGGACCGCAGGCTGTCGGAGCTCAGCGGGGGCGAGCTGCAGCGGGTGGCAGTGGCAGTCGCCGCGTCAAGGGACGCCGAGTTCTACTTTTTTGACGAGCCCTCCTCGTACAACGACGTATTCCAGAGGATCGGCGTGGCCAGGGTCATACAGGACCTGGCCAAGATCGGCAGGAGCGTGATGGTCGTAGAGCACGACCTGACGCTGCTTGACTTTCTGAGCGACTACATCGAGGTGGTCTACGGGGAGCCCGCCGCGTACGGGATCGTGTCAAGCGTGCTCTCGACCCGGGTGGGCGTCAACGTCTTCCTTGATGGGTATCTGCCCTCCGAGAACGTCAGGTTCAGGGACAAAAAGTTCTCGTTTGACGCGTCGTCCGCGTCGCAGCCTGACGACGCGTTCGTGACGGGCGACGTCATAGTATCATATCCAAGCCTTGAGAGAAGGTACGAGTCGTTCTCCGTGAGCGTGGAGCCGGGGCAGGTCCACAAGGGCGAGATTCTGGGGGTGATGGGGGCAAACGCGCTGGGCAAGACCACGATGATGAAGATGATTGCGGGCGCAGAGAAACCCGACTCCGGCGCGGTGGACTCGAAGATAAAGCTGGCCTACAAGCCCCAGTACCTGCAGGGCTCCTCGTCGGACGCCGAGGTCGTATCCGTGCTGTCGGAGGCAAACGGGGACCCGATCGAGGGAAGCATGGAGGAGGAGCAGATCATCGACCCGCTGCGCGTCAAAAAGCTGTACAACAAGACCGTCTCACACCTCTCCGGAGGCGAGCTGCAAAAGGTGGCTGTTGCCGCGTGCCTGCTGCAGAAGGTGGACCTGTACGCGCTCGACGAGCCGTCGGCCTTCCTTGACGTGGAGGACAGGATAGCGCTTGCAAAGTTCGTACAAAAGTTCGTCAGGTCGTTTGGCAAGTCCGCGATAATCATCGATCACGACCTGCAGCTTATGGACCTGATATCCGACAGCATGATAATATTCGGGGGCGAGCCGGGTGTCCGGGGGGAGGCGACGGGGCCCATGCCCAAAAAGGAGGCCATGAACAGGTTTCTCCGCTCGCTCGGCATGTCGTTTAGGCGGGATGAGAGGAGCATGCGGCCGCGCGTCAACAAGCCCGGCAGCAGGCTTGACAAGTCACAAAAGGTGGAGGGGAGGTTCTACTATGCGTGATGCGGCCCGCGGAGGCCGCGGAGCGGCCGTCCCGCTCCTCCCGCCCCCCGCATGCGCCGATTCGTCCATATTGCGCCAGGCTGCTACCGTCCCGTGACGCACCATGACCCGCATGCTGAAGCGAGCGCTGGAGGGTGTCCTGACCGAGTCAGAGGCGGCCGAGTTCGTGTCCGCGTTCGACCAGGTAGGGGAGATAGTGATAGTGCGCATACCGGATCCGCTCCTTGCAAGAAGGTTCGAGATAGGCAGGGCGCTGCTAGACGGGGTAAAGATCGCAAGGAGCGTGTTCTGTCAGGCGTCTGCAGTCGACGGCGAGTACCGCACGCGCAAGCTGGAGCTCATAGCGGGCAGCGGTGACACCACCACCACGTACAGGGAGTCCGGCTGCCGGTTCGTGGTGGACGTGGAGGGCGCGTTCTTCTCGCCCCGGCTCTCGCATGAGAGGGAGCGCATAGCCTCGCTTGTGCGAGACGGCGAGTCCGTGCTGAACATGTTTGGCGGCATCGGCATGTTCTCCGTGATTGCCGCCATGAACACGGCGTGCACCGTATACAGCATAGACTCGAACCCCGTCGCGTCCAGGCTGTGCGAGAGGAACGTGGAGCTCAACGAGCATTACGGGCGCAAGAACAGAAAAAAGGGGCGCAAGATGGCAGGCCGTGTAATCCCGATATGCGGTGAGGCCTCGCAGGTGGTACGCGACAGGTTTGACGGCACGTGTGACAGGACGCTCATGCTGCTGCCTGAGAGATCCGACGAGTTTCTGGAGTCGGCGGTCCGGGCCACTGCCGACGGCGGCGTCATACACTACTACTCGCACATACACTCGGACTCCAAGGGGGATGCCGCCGCGCTCTCCGAGCGGCACTATCTGGACGTGGCGCCTGCGCGCTCTGAGATACTGGACTCTAGGATAGTCAGGGCCGTGGGGCCGCGGTATTACCAGACCGTGGTGGACGCGGTGATACGCAAGGGCTAGGGGGTACTGTCGCCGCCGCCGCCGTTCCTGTTTTCGCTTTTGTCGCCGCCGCCGCCGCCGCTACCACCCACGTCACCCACATCATCGTAGGATGTTATCGTGGCCGACGTGGCGCGGGTCGTCGCCGTCACGTATCCTATCCATGCTATCGCCCCCAGTATGCCCCCGACTATCATCAGCATGGAGAGCTGCTGTATTATGGGGCTCCACTCAGAGAGCATCAGCAGGTACGCGTATACGAAGAACCCTGCAATTGACAGCGTAAATATCATGATACCGATCCCCTTGCGCTTGTCCATGCCGTGGGGCTCTGCAATAGTTATTTAATGGTAAGCGGTTGTGGCGGGGGGGCCTACGCAGATCGTGCCCGGGGCCGAACCGGTGACGCTGTTTGGACTGCCTGACGTGCGTGGCCGCGGACTTTGCACGATACGGACTTGCAGCATGCCTGATATCGTCTGCGCCGTTATTCTGCCGGCACTGCCCTGCTGCCCGCATTCGGTATCCTCACCGCTACTGCAAACGCCGCTACTATTACGATGACGGCAAAGTACATCACGGCCACGTACCCGTATGCGAGCGCTATGGCGCCCGCGGCAACAGGCCCGATCACGGCCGCGATTGATATCGTACTGCTAAAGACGCCGGTGCTGGTGGACTTGGGGTTGTTCTCCATGAGGTGGAAGCTGCCCCCCACGTACAGAAACGCCCACGTGAACCCCACCAAAGCCATGAACGGCATGGCCTGCCACCACTGATCGATAATGGCCAGTCCCACAAACACGAACGCGGTCATTCCTATTCCGGCCTTGAATTTCGTCACGTTTGAGACGTGTATGCGATACGCCATCAAATTCATTACCACAAACGCCGTCGCCGTGTTTGCCACGTATACCACGGAGACCTGCCAGAGCTTGGCGCCCATGGACTCGGTCAGTATCAGGGGCAGGACGGTCCAGACTGCGACGGCCCCCACGTGCCTCATGAGCAGCGCGACAAACAGGAATTTGTTGTTCGTTATGACTCGCCTGATGGTACCGGGCGCCGTCTCCTTCTGCGGCCTCGTATCCGACAGTCTTGCGGAGCTTGCAAGCCCCGCCGCAAACAGGCCCGCGCTGGCAAGGAATATCAAGTCCGTGTCGTTCGCAATGCCGGCGGCCACTATGCCTGCAAGCCACCCCAGGGCGTGGAACGACACGACTGACGCCACCTTCTTCTTGTGCGTGCCCGCCTCGTACGTGTACGCGAGCAGGGCCGGGATCATCATGCCGGTGGCCACCCCCGCCGTGATCCTTGCAAGCAACAGCGTGTGCGCGTCGTCTGCAAAATAGTGCAGGGCGTATACTATGGTACACGCGGCCAACCCGGCCCTTATGAACAGGAGGCGGTGGCCCCGTCTGTCAGACAGCCGCCCAAAGTACACCTCGGAGACTATCTGCGCCATGCTGAATGACGCCACTATGACGCCGATCTCAAATATCGCGTCAGTCACGCCGCTTGCTATCACCGGCATGAACATCAGCACCGCTGCTATTCCGGCATGTTGGAAAAAGGTGGTAATTCTGATGTGGTTGCTCATCCCCGACAGCGTTCGTGACATGTTGGGGACGCCATGACAGGCCTGTTTTATTTGAAGCATACGCTGCAGCCCGCGTCGCGTCGGGGGCCTGAACTTGACTGTGCTGATGACTGTGCTGATTGTGCCGGTGACGATACGGCGACGCCGGTGACGATACGGCGATCACAATGATCGCGCCTCGGTAACCCTGACACTGGGCGCAGTTGCGGTGTCACCCCCTGCGCCCTGCCGTTTCCGACTCGAGTAGACTTTTATTCAATTTGGAGTATGAGTGACTGCATGGGGCTGGATTACTGCACGATACGATCAAAGGTGCTGCGGGCCCGCAAGCTTGTCATACGCGGCACCGCGGCCGCCGGCTCTGGGCATCCCGGCGGCTCGTTCTCCATGGCCGAGATACTGGGCTGCCTGTTCTACAAACACCTGCGGTACGATCCGCGCAACCCGCAGTGGGAGGACAGGGACCGGCTCGTCCTGTCAAAGGGGCACGCGGCGCCCGGACTGTTCTCAAACATGGCAGTGGCCGGGTACTTTGCAGAGTCCGAGATTGACACGCTCAGGGCGTTTGGAAGCAGGCTCCAGGGCCATCCCGATCTAAAATGCCCCGGGGTCGAGTTCTGCGGCGGCTCGCTTGGGACCGGCCTCTCATACTCGGTAGGGGTTGCGCTTGCGGCCCGCCTGGACTCTAGGCCCTGCCGCGTATACTCGGTAATCGGGGACGGCGAGTCCGACGAGGGCCAGATATGGGAGGCCGCCATGGCCGCCTCCAAGTACGGGGTGGACAACCTGACCGTGTTCCTTGATCGTAACTTTATCCAGCAGGACTCGTACACGGAGCGCGTCATGCCGCTTGATTCCCGGCTGGGGGACGCCGAGGAGATATCCGCAATGTGGCTCGACCAGGACAGGTGGAGGACGGGCGACAAGTGGCGCGCGTTCGGATGGAACGTAATTGAGATTGACGGGCACCGCATAGAGCAGATTGACGATGCCATAAAGAGGGCCCAGGCGCACAGGAGGGCCCCGACCATAATCATATCGCGCACCATAAAGGGCAAGTCCGTCGAGCACATGGAGGACAACCCCCAGTGGCACGGCAAGGCGCCCGCACAGGAGACGGTGCCGATAATCAACGCGGAGCTGGAATCTCAGTCGATAATAGCGCCGTCGATAATAGCCGGCGACATGACAAACCTGGCCGCCGAGGTCGTCCGGTGCGCCGAGGGCAGGGCCGATTACATCCACCTCGACGTGATGGACGGCAGGTTCGTCCCAAACAGGACGTTTCTGCACGAAAAGGTAAAGGAGCTGAGGCCGCTCACGCTGATCCCGTTTGACACGCACCTCATGATAGAGGAGCCTCACAAGCACGTGCGCCGATACGTGGACGCCGGCAGCGACATAGTTACGGTGCATGCCGAGGTCACGGACGACGACACGTTCGGCGAGATATCCGACACGCTGCGCGAGAACGGCGTGGGCGTGGGCCTTGCAATCAACCCCGGCACGGAGCTTCCGGAGTGGTCGCTGGGGTTCCTTCCCGGGATAGACCAGATCATAGTGATGTCGGTGGTGCCTGGCAGGTCGGGCCAAAAGTACATCGAGTCGACACATCAGAAGATGGCGCGGCTCATGCCCATACTCAGGGATAACGGCTTTGCCGGGTACGTGGAGGCCGACGGGGGCGTGAACCTTGAGAATGCGGCATCTGTGTTTGCCGACGGCGCCCGCGCCTTTGTGGGCGGCGGCGCCATCGTGTCGACTCCGGACGTGCGCGCGTCAATACGCGGGTTCAGGCAGGCAGTCGCGACCGCAAGGCGGAGGATGCTGCTTGACCTGGCCGACAGCCTCGGGGGCAGCGACCTCGTGGAGCGCTGGATAAACCTGCACGTGGTGGGCGCCAGGCCGGCCGAGGTCAGGACAATCGCGCAGGAGGCGGGATATGTTGCCAGATGAGCCCGTCCTGACTGACATGCGCACTGCGTACGCCGAGGCCCTGATACGCGAGGGCAGAAGCAACCCGGACGTCGTGGTAATGGGGGCCGACACGACGGACTCCCTGAAGACCTCCAAGTTCGGCAGGGAGTTTCCCGACCGTTTCTTCAACGTCGGGATCGCGGAGGGCAACCTTGTCACGATGTCGGCGGGGCTGGCCGCGTCAGGCAAGACCGTATTTGCAAGCACGTACGCCATATTCCTGCCGGGGCGCGCGGTGGATCAGATACGCAACAACGTGGCATACCCGTCGCCCGGCGGCCGCGGAGGACTCAACGTAAAGCTGGTGGCCTCGCACGGCGGCCTCTCGGTGGGCCCCGACGGCGGGTCGCACCAGCAGCTGGAGGACATCTCGATAATGAGGACGATTCCAAACTTCCGGGTCATGATTCCGGCCGATACCGTGGCCGTCTCGGCCCTGACGCACATGATGGCAGCCGAATACGGCCCGTTCTACATGAGGATGGCCCGCTTAAAGACGCCGCTTGTATACGGTGGTGGTGATGATGATGATTACCGTCGCGATGCCGACGGCGCCGGTACGACGGGCGTCGACAAGCGGTTTGAGGCGGGGCGCGCCAACGTCCTGCGCGACGGCTCGGACTGCACCCTTGCCGCCTGCGGCATTACAGTCGGCATGGCGCTCGAGGCCGCCGACTTGCTGCGGCGCGAAAGGCAGATGTCCTGCCGCGTCCTTGACATGTTCTCGGTAAAGCCGATAGACGGGCGCGCGCTTGAAAAGGCGGCGCGCCAGACGGGCCGCATACTCACCGCCGAGGAGCACAACATCATAGGGGGGATGGGCTCTGCAGTGGCCGAGTCCGTATCCGAGTCGTACCCGGTCCCGATAAAGCGCATCGGCGCGCTCGACGCGTTCGGCGAGTCGGCCCGCGACGCGGAGGTGCCCCTCCTCCTGCAAAAGCACGGGATCACACCGTTTAATATGGCGCAGCAGGCAGGCGCGCTCGAGAGGTTGCCTGAGAGATGAAGATATTTCTTGACACGGCCGATATTGGACTCATCAAAAGGTACAACGACATGGGGCTTGTGGACGGCATTACGACAAACCCGTCCCTGCTTGCAAAGGCCGGCGGAAATCCCGCCGATGCAATGGCCGAGATATCGGACGTGATAAAGGGCGACGTCAGCCTGGAGGTGGTGGCCACCGACAGCGACGCGATGGTCGAGGAGGGGCGCAGGCTGCGCCGGTACGGCGACAACGTGGTGGTAAAGGTGCCTATGACTCCTGACGGCCTGGCCGCATGCCGCCGCCTGTCGTCTGAGGGCATTCCAGTAAACGTCACGCTGATATTCTCCACAAACCAGGCCATACTGGCCGCCAAGGCGGGCGCCAGGTACGTGAGCCCGTTCATAGGGCGCATCGACGACACGGGCCACGATGGCATGCAGCTGATCGAGGATCTGGTGGGGATATTCCAAAACTACGGCTTTGAGACCCAGGTACTGGTGGCAAGCGTGCGCCATCCTGTGCACGTAAAGGAGGCCGCACTGCTGGGCGCCGACGTCGTGACGCTGCCCCCGGCCGTACTTGAAAAGATGCTGCACCACCCGCTCACGAAGATAGGACTGGACAACTTTCTTGCCGACTGGGCAAAGCTGACTGGTCAGGGATCCTCCTACTCCTCCTCCTCGTCCTGACGTCACGGCGGTCCTGGCTTTGCCGCGTTGTCATCCGCGCTTCGTCCCCACCCCCTCCCGGACGCGTGACTTGCCACCATACTTGCAAGATCCTGAGCCGCGCGCATGCATGGGCATGCCCGCCCATAGAAAATGAAAAAGTGGTTTGCACGAGAGCTACTTTGACGTAGACCTGGACTTGGTTCCTCTGCCGCCACTCATGCTGCCCTTGTACTTTGGCCTGCTCTTTGGATCTGGGACATCTTTGAGCTTTCTGGAGCCGGTTCCCCTGCCGGACGTGATCGTTCTCTCGCCGGCTGAGCTCTTGCGCGCCTCTTGGATCTTCTTAAACTCTTCGCCCGTCCACTTTTGGGGGTTGTTATCGACCTCTATGGTGCCCGTACCCCTTCCGGTTCGGATTCTGATCTTGACCATGTCACGGGATGAATTAACTTGTATTTATCCTGTTCCATGATCATATGATCTGCGTGCTTGCGGGCCCGCGCCTGCTTGATATATGCGCGACCGCACCACCGGTGCATGAGGGGCATTCTGTACGCGGTGATCCCCGCAGTCGTGCTGGGACTGGTGGTGGCAAATGCCTTTTACGGGCACGTGCTGTTCGGGTATGCGTACGACCGCGCGATAAACAAGTATTCGGTGTACGTGCACCTGCAGCCAGGGTGGGAGAGCCATCCGGGCAACATACTGTTTGATGTCACAAACGTATGGTCCGGCCCCACGGCCGCCGCTGCGGGCAGTGGCAAGTCCGATGCAGTAGCCCACATGCCTGGCTCCGTGGATCCTGACGACATCTCGTCGCTGACCTCGTACAACCGCAACCAGCTCCAGTACCAAAAGTCCAAGCCGTACGTGGAGCTCCGGCACGAGTTCAGCGGCTGCGAGACCCAGTGGCGCCCAATCCCGTACAGGTATGTCGCAGATGCGCTGCGCAGCTGGTCGGAGGTTGCAAGCGGCGTGCAGACCGAGGGCTCGGGCGGGAAAGAGGCCGGGCACGTGGAGCCCGCGTTTGCCGAGGCCGGCGCGGGCGATCCGTACGTGATGATATTTCCAAACGCGCCAAACGCGGCGTACGGCCCAGACGTACAGTCCGAGCTGGTGCAGGACGGGTACGCGCAGCTCATACCGGTCTGCGTGGCGTCCGGGGTGGCGGCGGCGGGGCAGTCCACATACGACTATGCCATAATGGTAAACGATCCGGACATCGGATTTGACGCGTACTTTGTCAGGTCTGCCGAGGACGCGGCCGCCCACGTCTCATCGGGCAGCAGCGGGATCCCGGCGTTTTACGAGCACCCCGGCTGCCACGTCACAAACCACAACAGCTTTGCCGGGACCTGCCACGGGGTGGAGCGCGGCTCTGGACTGCTGATAGTCGTGCCAGACATGCTTGATCTGTCGCTTACAAAGGTGCGCGTCGGACTGCATGAGCGCCCGGAGTAGCCGCGCGCCGGCTTCCCCTCCGCGTCGCGACGCGCCGCCCTCCGCGCCCCGCCGTCCTTAGTTGGTCATCCAGCCGCGCCGCTTGAAATATGCAATCATAAGTATGGCTGGTATGATCGATGCCAGCACCAGTATTACAAACGGCGTGAACGCGCCCAGCGCGGAGTCCGCCTCGGACGCGCCCGCAATGCCGCCCGGGAGGCTCACGTTCATTCCATAGAACGTGCCTATCACGGTGGCCGGTATGGCGAGTGTGAATATTATGGTGAGCATACTCAGCACCTTGTTTGTCTTTTCGGTGCTCAGCACGTAGTTGGTGTCCTTGTAGATCTCCATGGTCTCCCTTGACTCTTCCAGGGTCTCTATCACCTTGTCTATGTGGTCGATTATGTCGTCGTACAGCAGCATTGTGTCATCGTCCTTTACGTCTGAGAATTTTTGCACGTTCTTTGCTATCTCCTGGACGAACCTTTTGAGCGGGTTTGCAATCCTTCTCTGCCTGTTGATCTCCCTCCTGAGCATGGCAATGTTCCTTGCGGCCGACATGCTCTCATCAAACACCCTGTCCTCGAGATCGTCGAGGTTGGCGATTATCTTTCTTGACGTGTGCATCAGGTCGTCTACCAGCTCGTCGATTATCGTGTGCAGCAGCATACTGGTAGGGCCACTGAGCGGGTCGCCCCCCTTGTACGCGTCAAGCCCCTTCTCCTTTGCGGTCCTGACCAGGTCCGTCAGCGGCTTTAGGTCTCCCTGGTGGACCGTAATCAGAAAGTCCTTGCCGACGAACATCGAGAGCTGGCTGTTCCTGAGGATGCCGCCCTTCTGGGCCAGCGGTGGAAAGTGCAGTATGACAAAAAAGTGGTTCTCGTAGCTGTCAAGTTTCGGAAGCTCAAACTTTGTGAGGCAGTCCTCCACGTTGAGCTCGTTGAGGCCGTACTCCTTTACGATCTTCTCCAGACATCTCCTGTCGGGGTTCTCGAGATCTGTCCATGTTAACTTCTTGCCCTCGATCTTCTGGGTCCTCTGGGGGTTCTCCGTGCCGCCGTCCTCTGCCTTGGCCCCGCCCCTGAGCCTCTTGGTAATGAACTCTCTCTTCAAATCGTAGGGTAGGTTTTTGGTTCAAATTTAAAGCGATCGACTTTGTCGGCGCCTTCTGACTTTTCTCCGTCAGTCTGGAACGCGCCCCGCCGGCATGGGCCCTCCCAAAAACGGCGCCCCGCCAGTTGGAATCCCCGAGGGATCGTCTCCCCCCCACCACCACGGCTGGTTCGGAAAGTGCTTTCCTACGTGGTATTTGGGGCCGGGGAGATTCACGGGTTCGTATGCGGGCGCACGGGAACCCGGTTGGTACGACTGGACGGCGCTGGCGCGTGCTGCTGCTGCTGCTGCTGCTGCTGCTGCTGTACATAGGCTTCTTTTGCTGCACTATGCCTGCATGGCGCGGTACGGCCTGATAATTCGCCGCCTATTTGAACGGCAACAGGTAGTTCATCCCGTACCATGTTATGGCAAGCGCGATTCCCATCCCGAGCCACCAATAGCGCATAGCCTGCGTTTCAAC
Organism: Nitrosopumilaceae archaeon; assembly: GCA_021296175.1. Classification (GTDB taxonomy): domain Archaea; phylum Thermoproteota; class Nitrososphaeria; order Nitrososphaerales; family Nitrosopumilaceae; genus Nitrosopumilus. Next base: position 53,044 of record JAGWAX010000001.1, read on the forward strand.
TGCTTGATAATAAATCTACAGCCGGTGCCGCGGTTCTTTATGCTGGGGGATACGGCCGATTACGCCGCGTTGTGATGCTGGACGGCATTAATTATCATAATGATGACAACAACAATAACGATTGCAACAACGCTCCTCCCCCCCCGATGCGGTGGTGGCATATGCTAGCGCACTATCCCCACGCCCGCCGCCCACGGGTCGGGACGCAGTGGCATTCGTGGGTGGCTGCATTCTCAAATGTGCATTCGAACGTTTTCCCATGCTTAGCGTGTTGCATAATTCGTCGACCTCCCGGACAAAATGGAATTGTCAGATAGCCGGCAAGCCCCGTGGTTGCGCACTGCAGTCGAGCGGCCTGCGGCATGTCGCAGAGCCGTACCCTCCGAGCGGAGCGGATTGTGGAACTATGCAGCACGCTGGCCAAAGATAAACCCATAAATTCTCTAGTGCCGTACACTCTTTGTGATTAGTTCGCGCAATGTAACGTTTATCGTCATAGGCGTAGTGGCGGCATTCATCACGCTTAATGTCGTGTCTTCAAGCCCTGAACCAGTACATACGCCGTCAGCAACCATATCCATAGCGGAGGGATCGTTTCTGCAAGGATGCGAGGCCGAGGGTATTTGCTACATACCGCACGACCTCACAGTGCGAAAAGGCGCCACCATAACATGGAGCAACGACGACACGGAGTTACACACAGTAACGAGCGGCGCCTCCAGCGAGACTGCGGCAGCCGAGTTCGATTCCGGGATTATAGAGGTCGGGGGATCGTTTGGGCACACATTTGAGAGCGCGGGCACCTACGAGTACCACTGCTCCATACATCCGTGGGCAAAGGCCGTCGTAGTAGTCAGATGAGCCGGCGCGCGCATCACCAGGCGTGCCCGTCCAACCCACGTGTCTGTTTTGGGGGATAAGCCGTGAGTGCCCAAATTGTGCGCGATGGTGTAACGTATTGCATAATTCCACAATACGCCCTGCTCGAAGGGTGCTGCTCTGCGACATGGCAGCACAGGCCCGTCCAAAATGGCGGACAACATCTCACAGTGCGCAGCCACAGGAACCTGTCGGCCACCCGACAATTCCATCTGTCCGGAAGGTCGACGAATTGTGCAATATGCTATTCTTGACCGCACGATGCTGGCACGATATGCTGGACGCAGCCTGATCCCTGCGTGCCTGCACAGTAACCGCTAACCCTCCTTTTGCCCCCTTGTCGGATATCCGGGCGTGCGGGCCGTCGGATCGGCCATGCGCTTCCGTGTCCAGCCGTCACAGGGTGGTGTCATGGGGGGGGGTGAGAGTGGATGGGAAGTGGCCGAATGGCCATCCACATGTCATCTCAAGGGTTAATTGGGGGCCCTGAAAGTGCCAACCACGTGGCCTTTGTAGTACAGTGGTTAGTATAGAGGATTGTGGATCCTCGGACAGGGGTTCGATTCCCCTCAAAGGCCTCTCTATCGCCGCATGCAGCTCTTCTGCACGGACTTGCTACTGTTTGTGAAATCTAAAGGTGTGTGTGTGGGGGGGGGAGGGGAGGGGAGGGGAGACGCCGTGCATGACTCCAAGGGACGAGCGCATACGCTGCAACACCGCGGAGCATGGACTAGAATATGCCAAACTTGCTTGACTCCATCTCCTCTTTTATGGCGAGCTTGAATCTGGGCGCGTCGCCATCGCTGTATGCCGCCACGTTTCTCTCAAGCCACGTGAGGAATTTCTTGTCCTGCCCCTTGCCCCTGAGGCCGTCAAAGTCGGCGGAACCCATAACCTCGCGGAGTTTCTGTATGAGGGATCTGTTGACGCTCAGCACGAAAAAGTGCCACCCGAACGCAAACTCCGAGTCGGTCATGGCAAACTCGTTCTCTGTGTGCGTCATCTGCTCGAGCATGGTCATCTGCCTGGCCAGGGCCTTGCTGGCACTGTCGTAGTCGACTGCAGAGACGTTGATGTTGAGCCTTCCGTCCCCGAAGTCTCCACCGCCCGCTGCCATACGTGTGGTACGCCCGCCGCCGATAAAAATATTGCACCGTCCCTAGGAATTTTTTTGCTGATCTCTCCTCAGCATGTGGTCAAAGTCGATGTCAAAGTTCATCTTCATCAGCTTTACGTACGTGGATATGGGCTCCGGTATCTCCTCGCCGCACGCTATGCCCAGCCGCCACGCGTTTGTCCATATGGTCAGGGTCTGTATGATGGTCAGAAACCTGTCGTTTGCGGTGCCGGGTGGCCCCAGCGCCTTTGTGTACCGCTCCGCATGCTCCCACGCTGTGACAAAGTCCACGCAGTCCCTCTTGAATACGGCCTTTAGTTGCTCGCCCACGTCCCTTGCGGGCCGGAGGGGGGTCTTGCACATGACGTACGGAAAGTCCACGGCGTCCGGCAGGCACCCGGGCAGAGGGCCCCATACCGTGAGTATTCGTGTACCGTCGCCAAGCGAGCCAAACCTCTCTGTCATCGCGTCGATGAGATCCGAGTCGTTTGCAAACCAGAACAGTATCACAGTCGCGTCCGACATGTCCGCGTCGCGTATGTCGGCGCACTCGAGCCGGTATCTGCCGCGCAGGCCTGCACCCTGCGCGGCCTCCTCCTCCTCCTCCTGCACCATTCCCTCAAGCAGGGCGCGCGCGTCGCGCAGCTTTGACGCGTCAGAGTCTACGCCCACCGCGCGCCTGGCGCCAAACTCTGTGAGCGCGATTCTGATGCCCTCTGCGGATCTGCCGCATCCGAGGTGGTACACCGTGTCGCCGGCGCCGAGCCCTGCCAGCCTGAACATCTCCCTGAGTGATCGCTGGCTCAGCTCGGCGTCCGCGCCGCTCAGCATGCCGGCCGGAAGCGTCTCTAGGTATTCTTCTATCTTCAACTGTCAAGTCACCACCGCTGCCGCCCGTCTTTTTTTTCTTTGTGCGGGCCTGCCGGCACGCGCGCCAGCAGCCATTGGCGCGCCGCGGCGCGCCGTCCCCGCCTGCCGCAGGTCTTACTCCCTTATGCTCTCCAGCTTTGATACTGCCTGCCAGAGCTGCGTCCTTACGTACGAGGGCATGTTGGGATCCTGCGTGACGTCATCAAGCATGCTGATTGCGTTTGCCGCCCTGACTGACAGCGAATATTCTGTGCCGTTGAGCTCGGTTATCAGTTCCATGATGGATTTCTTGATGGTTTTGGGGGTGGTGCTGCTCTCCGCTATCTGCGTGAGCGTCTCTAGGGAGTCCTTCATGGCCTCCCGATTCTGTGCATCGTCTGCCATGTATGACTCATCTTTTTAGGGAGTAATATAGTTAAAGACGCCCGGGCCTTCTTGGCGCCGTCACACCTCTACGAAGAGGCTGCCTGACTCTGCCGTCACTTTATACGAGCCCAAATCCCGTATGGGCGCCGGAAACTTTGCAAGCTTGCCGGTGGCGCAGTCAAACTCGGCCTTGTGCCATCCGCATACTATGGTGCCGCACGTGCCGCCGCCCTCGCCCTTCCCTTCTTCCTGCCTCAGCGTGCCCTCCGAGAGGGACGCCCCGGAGTGTGTGCACGTGTCGTCAGTCGCGTAATAGTTGCCGTTTATGTTGGCCACCAGTATGTCAAGCCCGTTGACGGTGGCCTTTAGCATGCCGCCGGATGCGATGTCCGACTCGCCGCATACGAGGTGCTTTCCCATGGATTTTGTTTTTAACTCTGGCGTCTTAAGTCTTGCCACGGGGCGCATGGTGGTGAAGGTTCGCAGGGTTCGTGAAGGGGATCGCGGGTTTGTCTTGGGGTACTGCCAGGATACGTTTGGCTGGGGCGACTACATAGACGACGTCTGGGACGACTGGCAGTCTGACGGGGGGTTTCTGGCGTGCGAGGACTGTACGCCTGCACACTCTTCGCCGCCGGGCCCCATCGGCGTCTGCCACGTATACATGTCGCCCGGACAGGCCTGGATAGAGGGAATACGGGTCCATCCGCAGTACCGCCGCCGAGGTATCGCCACGCGCCTTGTAAGGGAGGCCGAGCAGATGGCGCTTCGGCGGCTGCGGCCGCAACCTGCACGGCAGCGGCC
>JAGWAX010000001.1:57105-80063 GCA_021296175.1 Nitrosopumilaceae archaeon
CAGCAGCGCCGTCCCAGCCCCCCGCCTCGCGACACGGCAGAGGACGGCGGGCTGGCGTCTGCCATGATAATCGACGCCCGGAACGAACCGTCGCTTGCAATGGTGCGGCTGCTCGGATACGAGATCATGAGCGCGTGGACGTACCACAAGGTGCTCCCGCGCCGTCCCGACGCCGGCGCGCGCCGCAAGATCACAGTACTGCGCGATCTTGACCGCGCCGCATACCCGCATTTTGTAAGGGAGTGGAGGTGGTTTGAGACCCGCAGGCTGGGGGGGCGCGGCGCGCCCTCGGGAGGCCCCCCCGTTTTCGTCACGGCGCGCCTCGCGCGCCAGGACGACAGAGCCACGGGAAAAGGCGGCGGCCTGGCGGCCGTCTCCGTGCTTGCGGCCGGCAAGACGGTCGGGGGTCCGGGCCGGACCCTGTACGCCACGCTCTATCCCAGCGCGGATCCTGCCGGCACGGATGAAATGACTGCCTTTCTGGCCGGCGCGGCGGCCTCCGAGTCGTGTACCGCGGCCAACGTCTTTACGCTGGGCGGACTGCCGCCCGGCTGCCGGGAGCGGCCGCGGCGCTTTTTTGAGTTCTATCTGGTGAGCAAGGGGCTGGCATGAGCGCGGCGCCCGTCACGACGACACCTTTCTTACCGTGTTGCGGATGGAGCCGAGCCCCTCTATCTCCATGTCGATGGTGTCCCCGTCCTCCAGATACGGGGTGCCGGGATTCTTCAGCGCGACGCCGGCAGGCGTCCCTGTCGATATGACGTCCCCCGGCTCGAGGCTCATGACCCTTGAAAGCTTTGATATTATCTGCGGTATCCTCAGCAGCATCATTCCCGTCGACGAGTCCTGCCTGGCCTCCCCGTTGACCCTGGTGGCGAGCCTCAGGCCGTGCGGGTCGGCTATCTCGTCTGCCGTGGTAATCCAGGGCCCGCAGGGCGCAAAGTCGTCAAACCCCTTTCCCCTGGTAAACTGCTTGTCCTGGAACTGTATGTCGCGGGCCGAGACGTCGTTTAGTATCATGTATCCGAACACGTACTCCGGGGCCTCCTCGACGGCAACGTTCTTGCACCTGCCGCCGCTTCCGTTCCCGACCACCACTGCAAGCTCGACCTCATAGTCGAGCTGCCTCACAAAGTCCGGGCACCGTATCTCCGCGCCCGAGCCGGTCAGGGCGGTCCTCGGCTTTATGAACAGCACGGGATCCTCGGGGACGTCGAGTCCCTGCTCCCTTGCGTGGTCCGTGTAGTTGAACGTAAGGCATACTATCTTGCCGGGGCTTGGGAGGGGGGCCAGCAGCTCGTAATCTGATACGTGGCCGTTGTACGGGATCTCCCTCTGCCTTATCTTGTCGTACCACCCGCCAAAGAGAAACTCCGCAATGTCTCGCGGTATGGGCACGCCGGTGGCAAACGTAATGTCGTCCCTGGTCGCGATCCTGCAGTCTCCGTCCACAAACCCGTACGTCTCCCTGGACGACCACTTGTCGGACCGCTCGCTTTTGCGCGGCATAAGGCGGGCTATTCTCATGTCTAACCGTGCGTAAAGATCACGCGCCTGCCGGTGTCCTTCCTGCAGTAGCCGAACCTGACAAACTGGATCTCCGCGCCCTCCTCCACGTTTTCAAAGTGCGGCTCAGTATAAACTTCTGTCTCCTCTAGGCTGTCCTCGTCAAACTCCTCCCCGTCAAACGGCCTCTTTGGTATGGCAAGCCTTATCCTTACGGCATCCTTCTTGGAGACCCACTGCATCCTGGCGTCCTCTGCAGTCTCCTGCTTTTTCTTCTTTGCCGGCTCCTGCCCGCCGCCGCCAGCCTCTGCCGCAGTCTCCTCCTGCAGCGCCCTTTTCTTGGCAGGCGGCATCCATATCCCCTTCTTTTCAAAATAATCCAGTATGTCTCCTGCCCCGAACGGCTCGTCTATGCCCGTGACATATCTTGCGTATGCGTCCACGTCCTCCTCCCCGCTTTTGCCGCTGCCACCGCCGTCGTACGGGATACTCCTTGTGCCCCTGCCAAGATCGTGGCGTGTCACACCGCCGCCCCCCCCGCCGACTCCGTACCCACCTTTGGCGTCCCGTCCCGGCAGCTCCGTTATGACCACGTATGCCAGGCCCATCAGCCTTACTATGGAGCCCTCCTCCAGCCTGTCAAAGTCGTCGCCGGGTATGTACACGTCGCCGCTTGCGGGCATCATCCTCTTGCCCATTCCTTTATGCAGCGGATGGTTCTGCACATCTGTCCGATCTTCCAGCTGCTTCTGCGCGCCCGCGTCGTCCAGTATCGCGAGTCTCCTCGGGTTCCTTGTCATGAACAGCCTGGTGCTCTGCGCGTCTATCATGCTGCGGTTTATGGACTCGAGCGTCTCGAAGGGCGCTACGGTGTCGGCCTTTGTCATCCCAAGCGACTCGATGAACTTTCTTACCGCCTCGGGCCTTATCCCCCTGCGCTTGAGGCCGCCCAGGGTCGGAATCCTGGGATCGTCGTACCCTGTTATGCGGCCGTCCTCCATCAGTGGTTTTATCACCCTCTTTGATGTCGGCATTCCCTCAAAGGCCAGCCTTGAAAAGTAGTGCTGCCTGGGCTTCCTCATGCCCAGCGCGCCGAGTATCGCGCCAATCAGCTCGGCCCTCGTCTCGAACTCCTTTGAGCGGAACGCGTGCGTGATGCCGTGTATGCTGTCCTCCACTGCCACTGCCATGTCGTAGCTCGGCCAGACCCTGTATCTGGTGCCCTGCCTGTAGTGCGGCGTGCTGATTATGCGAAACAGCACGGGGTCGCGCATCACGGCGTTGTCGGCCTGCATGTCGCCGCGGAACCTCACCACGGCGTCGCCGGCCTTGAACTTTGCATTGTGCATCTTGCTCCACCTCTTGTAGTGCTCGTCGGGGTCGTCCTTTCTGCAGCACTTGCACTCGGTCCGCTCCCTGCGGTTCCTGCTGATGTCGTCCTTTTTGCAGGTGCAGACGTACGCCATGCCGGACGTTATCAGTTTCTCCCCCTTCTCGTACATGATCTCTATGTCGTCTGATGTGTACTTGACGTCCTCTTTCTTGAACTCGAGCCCCAGCCACTCTAGCCCCACGTTGATTCCGGCAAGGTACTCTTTTCTCTCGGCGTCGGGGTTCGTGTCGTCTATTCGCAGTATGCACCTGCCGCCGTACTTGGCCGCATAGTCCAAGTTTATGATGGCCGCCTTTGCATGGCCTATGTGGGGGTACCCGTTGGGTTCTGGGGGAAAGCGGGTGACGACGGCCCCCTGCTGCGCGCCCTCGAGTTGCGGAAGCCATGCGCCGGGCGCGTCGTCAGTACTTGGCGGCCCGTCCGCATCCGGTTCTGCCTGCGGCATGCCTGCTTCCCGCCTTGCCGCCTCCAGCCTGCTGCCCTGCTCGTCGGCAGGCATGGCGTTTACCTGCGACACCACGTCTGCTACGATTCTTGACACTCTGGGAATTGAGCCGCGGAGATCCCGCCTTGTCCCGAGTATCTTTCCCAGTATGTTCTTGTCCCTGGTCCGGCCGCCGTGTGCTGCGGCGTTCTCCAGCGCCAGATATGTAATGTGAATCCTCAGCTGTTCGTCACTGCCGCCATCGTCGGTGGCGGCATTGCTGCTGGGTTCTGTGCGTGGTTGTTTGGACGGCGTCGACTCTGATGACTCTGATGACTCTGATGGCAGCGACTCTGATACCATCACTCACACACTTCTCTTTACGACAAAGTCCAGCAGGGCCTCTAGCTCCTTTCTTGCTCTCCTGTTTGGATAGGATGCCAGACTGCCCCTTGCCCTCTCCGCATGCCGCATGGCCATCTTCCTTGCCTTCTCTTCAACCCCGAGCTCGCGTACGGACTCGACTGCGCTGTCAAGCATGGACCTTGATGCGCGCGAGTTCCCAAACGCGCTTGATATTATTCTTCGATGTTTGGTACCGGACGACGCCTTGATTGCCATCAGTATGGGAAGCGATTTTTTGCCCTCCCTGATGTCGTTTCCCACGGGTTTCTTCGTGACTGACGCGTCGCCCGTCACCCCTATCAGGTCGTCTGTTATCTGGAATGCGATTCCGAGGCTGCGCCCGAACCACGAGAGGTTCTTGACATCCGACGCCCCCGCGCCGGCGCATACGGCGCCCATCGCGCACGACACGTCAAAGAGGACCGCGGTCTTTTTGCCTATCATCGTGATGTACTCCTTTTGGGATGGCAGCCTCTTTGCCTCTGCCATTTTAATGTCAAGCATCTGGCCCTCGCACACGTCAACGCACGCCGACGCAAGGCGCGACACGAGCTCGTGCGTCTGCCCCCCTCTCTTGGGGGCGTCGGGCCTGGCGCCTCCTCTTCCTCCCCCCCTTCCCGCAAGCGTCTGGTACGCCTTTGAGAAGAGTATGTCGCCAGCAAGTATGGCCACCGGCACGCCGAATCTCTTGTGGACGGTGGGCACGCCGTGGCGCACGTCGTCATTGTCCATTATGTCGTCGTGAAGCAGGGTAAAGTTGTGGACCATCTCGACTGCCGACGCCGCCCGGCGGGCGTCGGCCACGCTGCCTCCGAGCATCTGGCAGCTCTTTATCACCATGTAGGGCCTCAGGCGCTTCCCCCCGTGTATAATCAGGTGCCTTGCAGCCCTGTACAGCTCGTCGGGGCTTCCGGCCAGGCTCCTTGTCAGGTGCGCGTCCACCGCGCGGGCGGTCCTCTTCATGCTGTGGCCCGCGCCGCCACCGATGCCGCCGCCCCGCGCCCCTGCATTCTTCATTGCTCTACCAGCCTCCAGGATTCTTTTGGCATGTGGCTTGATATGGCGCCAAGAAGCGAGTCTTTTACCTCCCCGGCCATCCACGGATCCAGTATTCCAGAGTGCTTTTCGAGCGCCGCGGGGTCGGATCTGTCAAGCATGTACAGGGCCACCAGCATCCACGGGCAGTATGCGCCGGGATTCTCGGCCGCGTCCGCCGCCATCTGGCCTGCCGACACGGTGCGGACTCCTTCTATCTCCCCCCTTACCTGCACCACGTCTGACGCGTCGCGTATGGTGCCGACCAGCGTGCCGCATATCTCGTTCTCGGATCCTATGTCCCTGTACGGCACGTGGTACTCGAACTTGTGCAGGTAGTCAAACTCGGCCGTAATCCCGAGCTCCTCTGGCATCCTCCTCTGGCATGAGGACACGTAGGTCTCCGACTCGCGCGGGTGGCTTGCAAAGGTGCCGTCCCAGTATCCGGGCCAGAGCATCTTCTCCCCTGCGCGCCGTCCCAGTATCAGGCCGCCGCTCTTCTCCTCAAACAGCAGGGCGGTAAACGCCCTGTGCAGCTTGCCGTCGGGCAGGTGGCACCTTACCTTTTCCTCCATGCCGATGGGATTGTCATGCTCGTCGACCAGTATTACGTACTCTGCATGTGGCTTGTCCTTGCCCGCGGCAGCGGCAGCGGCAGCGGCAGCAGTGGCAATCGTAGCGTTCGCGGTTGCAGTCATCCTCACTTGATCCTCCTCTTGACCTTCTTGGATGCCGTCCTTTTACTTTTTTTCCTTTTCCTATCTTTTATGGTGGTGTCGGCCTCGAAGAGCGTCCCCCTGAACCCTCCGGATGCAGCCGCGTCGCGTATCCTTTTTGGGTGGCTGCCGTTTACCAGCGCGACCTGTATGCCGTATCCTGCAATGCGGGCGGCCTCTGCCACCTTGCGCGCCATTCCGCCCGTAACGTCCATCGCGCCGCTCTTTGGAGAGTTGAGCTTCGATGCCGCCGTCCGGCCCGCGCCCGCGGGTATGCGCTCTACCAGCCTCTTTGACTCCATGTCCGTATAGAGCCCGTCCTCGGCGAGCGCAAATATGCAGAGCCTCGGCCTTGCAATGCGCGCCATATGTGACATTATCTTGTCGCCGGACAGGATGTACGTCTTGGAGCCGTCCCCGTACCATACCGCGTCCCCGTACGTGACGGGGGTCATCTCGGATGCGGCGGCTATGCCTGCAACCTCCCGCACCCTTGAGGGGATGGGCCTCGGACCTGCCATGAACCCGGAGGGTGCCATCGCGTAGGGCCTGAGGCCGCCCCTGAGCAGCTCCTCGAGGACTATCAGGTTCAGTTGCACCATGGAATTTTTTACCACTGAGACGCCCTTCGGGTCATAGTCGCGCTCTGCAGTATGCATGTCGTACCTGACTGACCAGTAGTGCCCAAACGACCCACCTCCGTGCACTATGATTGCCGGCTCCTCGATCCTTGCAATCGTCCTTGCCATGCCGGCAATCTTGGGCCTCGACGCGGAGAGCGGCCTTGACTTGTCGGTTATCACCGAGCCTCCCAGTTTTATGAGAATCAATTATGCATCCTCCGGGCATTCGGTTAAAAAAGTATTCAAGATGTGGTGCATCCGTTGTAGTCTATGCTGGCCGCAAAGCAGTCGTGCCCCCTCGATGCCAGGTCCGCAGCTGCGCCCGCCATGCCGTCCGGATCCGTAAACGCAATGGCGCAGCCCCCGCCGCCTGCGCCCGTGATCTTGGAGCCGTGAGTGACCCCGTTCATCTCGTCTATCATTTTGTCTAGCCTGGCGTTTGAGACGCCTATCCTGCTCAGGTATGACTGGTTGAGCGAGGCCCATCTGCCAAGCATGGATGCAGCCGTCTTCCCGCCGCCGCCGTGTCCGGCGGCTTGGGGCGTCTCCGGCGACGACGGCGATGATGATGCTGGCGGTGACAACGGCGGTGACACCGACGGCGCCGGCGATCCCGCCGCATCATCAGGCAGCGCCCCGGATACCAGCAGTTCGGTGACGTCTGAGACCAATCCGGACGCCATCCGGCTCAGCTCCTCGAACTCTTCGGGATGGCTGCCCCTGAACCCTGAGACCATCCCGACTACCGACTCCGTATTGTGCTTGGTTCCGGAATCGGACACGACGAGCCCGAACCCGGGGCCCCCCTTCTGTCGCCTTATTGTGGCCCATCCCGACCTGATGTCATATGTGATCATCCCTCCCAGGGCCGACGCGGCCGTGTCCGCCCCCGACGCGTTTGGAAACGCCGTCCTCTCGGCCTCGGCCGCGACGCGCATGACGGTGTCCGCATTGTGCCCGGGATGCTGCCCCAGGACCCTGAGGGCCGCGGCGGCTCCAGCGACGCAGCACGCCGAGGACGAGCCGAGGCCCGCGCCGGGCGGTATCTCGGACTTTACGTCAAGCGTGATCCCCCCGCTCCGTCCCGCCATCCTGCAGGCCTCCTTTGCTATGTGGTACAGGGGCCTTAGGACGGGATCCACGTCTGCCGCGTCGCGGCTGAACGACTCGCACTCCAGCATGCCCAGCTCGGAGGTTATCCGTATGCCGTCTGACTTTGCGGCCCCCACGTGCACGCGCCTGTCTATTGCGCAAAGTATGGCGCTCGAGCCGTACACGACAAAGTGCTCGCCGAACAGTATGACCTTGCCGGGCGCGGACGCGACTATCCGCCCGCCGCCGCCCGCCTTGGCGCCATTCTGCATGCCCATATCTTGCCGTGTTTTTTTGTGCTATTATTGATGTTGTCCTTCCTCCTCCTCCTCTTTCAGATGTCGCCGTCTCCGCAGCCTTGGCGCCGTGATGACGCTGCTACCATTGTTGCCGTACAATGGCGCCGCTGGCGCGCCGCCGGAAATCATGCGCGTGCGTTACTGCCGCCGCGGGGCTACTCGATGTCTTCCTCGTTTGCCTTTGTCTCAAAGTCGTCTATCTCAAAGCCCACCGTGTCGTTCTCGCCGATCTCGCCGCGCTCTATCATGATCTGGCGCACAAGCAGCCAGTATATGGTGGCCAGCGCCTTGCGCCCCCTGTTGTTTGCGGGTATTATCAGGTCGAGATCCGACGTGATGTTGTCGGTGTTTGCAATCCCGATGACGGGGATTCCCGCGTTCTTGGCCTCCGTTACGGCCTGCTCGTCCATCTGGGGGTCCGAGACGAGCACGAGCTTGGGCTCAATATAGTACGGCAGCGACGGGTTTGTCAGCGTGCCCGGCATGAACCTTCCAGTCAGCATCTTTGAGTTGAGCCTCTCGCAGAACTTTTCGATGGGCGTCGTGGCGTACTGCCTTGCAGAGCATACTATGAGGTTCTCCGCCCCGATCCTGTTGATGAACTTGGCTGCCGTCTTTACCCTCTCAAACGTCATGTCTAGATCAAGCATGTAGAGGCCGTCGGTGCTGGCCTTTGTGATGAACTGTCTCATGAACTTTGTCTTTACCTGCGTCCCGACCCTGATTCCGGTTACGAGTATCTTTTTCTGTATGTCGGTGGTCTCCGAGGGCTGCTGCTGTTGCGGTTGTGGTGACGATGATGGTGATGGTGATGATGATGGTGATGGTGATGGCGATTCTGCCTCCGAAGACTGCTGCTGGCTACTCATGGATTTCACAACTCTGCCATGCCTTGTATTAAATCATGCTCCGTGTCGCCGTCGCCGTCGCCGTCGCCGCCCCGTAACTCTGCAATCCTGAGCAGTTCGTTGAGCTTTGCCACCCTCTCGCCGCCTACCACCCCGACCTTGAGCATCTTTGATCCCGTCGCTATCCCTATGTGCGAGATGTGCGACTCGGTGGACTCTCCGGAGCGGTGGGACGTCACGAGGCTGATGCCGTTTCTGGCGCCCGCGGCGGCGAACTCGAGCGCGTCATGGAGCCCGCCCGCCTGGTTGACCTTTAGTATCGCCGCGTTGCAGGATCCGCCGCGCGCCGCCTTTTCGAGTATCGCCGCGTTCGTAACGGTGAGGTCGTCGCCCGTAACCAGCACGTCTGGAAAACGCGCCCTTATCTGCGCCATGTCCTCAAACGCCTCCTCGTGTACGGCATCCTCTGCGTATATCAGCTTGAACCTGGATATCAAATCCGACGCAAACTCGATCTGCTCCCCCGGGTCGTTCTCAAAGCCGGCCCTGTCGTACACGTACCTTGACCTTGACGCGTCCCACTGGGTGGACGATGCAAAGTCGACGCCAAGCGAAACCTCCCTGCCGAGCGTAAACCCAAGATTCTCGCATGCCCTTGCCGCGGCCTGCAGCGCCTTTTCATTGTCGAGCTTGGGGGCCCATCCGCCCTCGTCGCCCTTCCCGCCCGAAAAGCCGGGATCCGATTCCTGCAGGACCCTGCGCAGCTCCGAGTGCACCTCGAGGTTTGTCCGTATGGCGTCCTGTACGGTGTCCGAGCCCGTAGCGCAGATCAGGATCTCCTGTATGTCCGGCGTTCCGGGTCCTGCGTGCGCCCCCCCGCCCAGTATGTTTCCAAGCGGGAACGGAAACCTGTACCGCTTTGATGCTGGTGACGCCGACGCCGACGACAAGGCGGATGCCAGCGGCTCCTGCTCTCCCAGGAGTCTGTAGAGCGGCTTGCCGGCTGACTTGGCCGCGGACTCCGCGGCCGCTATGCTCAGCGCAAAGGCAAGGCTGCCGCCCATCTTGGGGTACCCCGGCTCGGGGTCGATCTCCCTGATTACCCCGTGCATGGCGCCCACGTCCCCGGGGTCCGCGCCATATATCCTGCCGGCGTTGTCGTTGAGTATCTGGAGGCTCGCGGCCACGCCGCCGTCCGGAAAGCTTGCCGTCTCGTGGATCCCGACGCTTGCGCCAGAGGGCGCAACGGCCCTGCCCGTGTGCCTGCCATCAGTCGTGATGTCGACCTCTATGGTTGGACTGCCCCTGCTGTTGTATACGAGACGGCCCCTTACCGCCGTTATGGCAGGCATTACTCCATCTCTGTCTGGATCTCTGTCTTTCGCCTATGCATGGCCTCGTAGAACGGAATTATCTGCTGGATTGTCTCCACGGTGGTTAGTAGCATCCTCCTGCAACAGTATCTCTCAACGCCGAGCTCGTCTAGTATCTTGTCGGGACTCCCTCCTCCTGGCTGCTGGCTCTTTTCCTGATATTCGTAAAACTTGTCTGATATCAGGTTCCCGCACGTAAAGCACCTGACGGGAACAAGCATACGGCCGAGGCCGACCAAGGATTATAAAAACCATGCAAGGGCTTTCACTTGCGGGCGTTGCCCAGCCTGGCCAAAGGCGCTAGCTTGAGGGGCTAGTCTCTCAGGAGTTCGTGGGTTCAAATCCCACCGCCCGCACCACATGATCTTGCAAATGCGGGCTGCCGCCGCCGCGCCGCGTCCGCGCGTGCAAAAATATACGATTCATAAGCCGTTTTGCGCAATCCGGTGCAATGCGTGAATGGATGTTTGAGATACGGTCCCGTCCGTTCGTACTGCTTGCCGCCCTGTTTGCGGCAGTCTCGCTTCTGGTGTACGGCGGAGCGACCGCGCCGCTCGACGAGGCGGTGCAGTCAGCTCTGCATCGCGCTGTAGGTGACCCCGCACTCGACGGGATAATGCAGTCCGTCACGGAGGCCGGCGACGTGTTCAACATGATGGTGTTTGCGATTGTCGTACTGCTGATTCCGCGCACGAGGCGCATCGGGATCACCATAATGATACTGATTGTGATCTCCACCCTGCTTGCGGGGTACGTAAAGTGCGGGGTGGACAGGAACGGCCCTGAGTACGAGTTTGAGGGCGTCCAGTTTCCGGTCAGCATAAGCAGGGACACATTTGCGCTGTTCTGCGAGGGGAGCATTGCCGCGTCGTATCCCGCGGGGCATGCGGCGCGGGCAATGGCGCTTGCCGCGGTCCTGGGGTATGCCCTGTCAGGCCGCTTCCCACGCGGAGCGTACCTGATGCTGCTGTATCCTGCGCTGATGTCAGTCAGCCGCGTCTATGTGATGCAGCACTATCTGATGGACGTTGTGGGCGGCGTTATAATGGGAGCCATGCTTGCCGGCGTGCTGATGCACAAGACAAAGCTGTACCGAATGTTTGAGAAAAAAAACGGCGGCGTGGACAGTCACGGCGGCCCTGATACCGGCCCTGATACCGCCCCTGGCGGCCCTGATACCGGCCCTGATACCGCCCCTGGCGGCCCTGCGCGCGGAGGCCGGCCCGCCTAGGTCCGGGCTGCACGCGCCGGCCTGCGGAGGCGGCCGGTGCGACGCGCTAGTCCCCGAGTCCCAGCTCCTCAAGCGCCCCGCTGCCTATCAGCACTATGGCGTAATGGCCTTCGTCGTAGTGGTACGTCCAGTATTTGATGTCACGCGTCTCGCTTGCCTGCCGCAGCCCGTGCGTCACGCCGGTCGTCACGGCATAGCCTATCCTCTTTGCCAGCTTGGAGTCCGCCTTTGGCATTATCACCCTGAAGCCCTCTTTCCTGCCCTTGAATCCAAGGTGCACCATGTCCTCTGCCGCCTCTGCCGCGCCCCCCTCGTCCTTTACGTCGTACGTCTTGAACGCGGGCACGTCCCTTGGGTGGAACTCCATGAGGCGCGTTGCGGCCCGTACTATAATAAGAAGAGTCTGCAGCCCCGGGGCCGGCATCCTTTCGCGCGGCGCTACGCGCCAATCTCGCGCGCCATGGTCTCAAACGCGCCCCGGACGGTATGCACCTCTGATATGACGTTGTGCGTCACGCCCGCCTTTTTGAGCTCGTCTGCCGTAAACGGGCCTATTGCCACCACGGCCGTGCGGGACAGCCTCTCTGTCAGTCCGTCAGCGCTGTAGTCCTTTGACATTATCTCCGCGAACCCCCTCACGGACGACGCGCTCGTAAACACGATTCCGTCTATCCGGCCCCCGGCAAACTCGGCCCTAAAGCCGTTCCACACGGCGGTGTCGGAGAACGCGCACACGTCGTACAGGTGCAGCTCCACCACGTCAAGCCCGATCTTCTCGAGCAGCTCCCTTAGAAACGGCGTCGCCGCTCCACTCCGCGGTATTATGGCCTTGCGGCCTACTGCGTTGAGTCTTGTGAACAGCTCGCCCACCCCGACTGACGAGTACGTCTTTGGGGGCATCTCGTTGACCCTTATCCCCTCCGACTCGAGCGAGTCGCGCGTCTTTGGACCCACCGCGACAACTGTCATGTTTGCGACTGCGAGCCTGAGCCTCTCGTATGCAGATCCGGGCTGTGCGGCGGATCTGCTGCCTGCGGCCTTCGCTTCCCCCGCATGCGGCCCGCCGCCCGCCCTGTCCAGTCTGCGCGCGGTATCAAAGAGCAGTCTTACCGCCTTTGAGCTCATGAATACGGCATAGTCCGGCGACTCCGCCCTTGCGGCGTCAAGGAACTCGTTTACTATCTTGTCGCCCCTGCTGACAAGCTGTATGGTGGGCAGGGCGTGCGCCCTGATGCTCCTGCCGCGGGCCATCTCCAGAAACTCTGTCGCGTCATCCGGCGAGCGGGTTATTGCAACGGTCCTCTGCTGCGCCAGCGCGCTGCCGCCCGCCTCCTCGGCCACTGGCTGGCCGTCCCGACTCATCTGTCCTCCCTCCATCCTATCTCGCCTGCAAGCCCGACTACGCTTCCTATGATTATGTTGGCCGGCGGCCTGACCCCCGCCCTCTTCACTTTTGATGGTATGTTGGAGAGGCTGCCTGTTATGGTCCTGTGCTTTGGCGTGGTGCCGTCCTGTATCACCGCCACGGGCGTCTTTGGGTCCATTCCGCCTGCGACCAGCTCGCCGCATATCGCGCCGATTCTTGAGAGCCCCATCATCACCACTATGGTGTCGACTGACCTTGCCAGGCGCCTCCATTTTACGACCTCCCTTCTCTTCACCGGATCCTCGTGGCCCGTGACAAAGGCCACGGAAGACGAGTATTTTCTGTGCGTGAGCGGTATCCCGGAGTACGTGGCCGATCCGATGCCCGACGTGACGCCCGGCACTATCTCGTACCTTATGTTGTTGCGCCTGAGGAATTCGGCCTCCTCGCCGCCCCTCCCGAACATTACCGGGTCGCCGCCCTTCAGCCGGACTATGCGCCTCTTCCTCTTGGCGTGCCTCAGCATCGCCTCGTTCGTGTCGTTCTGGTGGGTCGTCGGGTCGCCTACTGCGCGGCCCACGTATTCCTTCTCTGCGGACTTTGGCGCCATGTTCAGGATCTTTCTGCTTACGAGCCTGTCGTACAGTATGACGTCGGCCTTTTGCAGCAGTTCGACTGCGCGTATGGTTATCAGTTTGGGGTCGCCGGGGCCTGCCCCCACCAGGTAGACGGTGCCCGTGCCCCCGCTCTTCTTTCCTCTCACCCTCGGTTCCACTCTGCTAACCCCTCCCTCCATTTTAACCCAAGTTTGGAGACGCCCCTTGCCATCATCTCCACGCCGGCCCGTCTTCCGACGTCTGCGGCGGCAGAGTCCTGCCCCCCTGCCATGTCCACGGTAATGGAGTCACTGCCGTCGATGGAAAACGCGTCGGCCCTGATTGCAATGCCGCTCCCGGTGTGGCGGGCCAGGGCGCCCACCGGAAACCTGCACCCCGAGCCCACCGCGTCTGACAGGGCCCGCTCCGCGTCGGCCTCTGCCCTGGAGTCTGCGTGCTCTATGCACTTGAGCACCGCCGCGGTGTCCGCGTCCCCCGCCCTCGATACGACTGCGAGGGCGCCCTGTCCCGGCGAGGGCAGGAAGCCGTCTAGCGGCAATACGGCGTACCTTACGTCAAGGTTCAGCCTTGCGACTCCCGCGTATGCTAGGACGACCCCGTCCACTGCAGCGGTAGCCCTGCTGCCGTTGCCGTTGTTGTTGTTACTACTGCTGCCGTTGCCGTTGCCGTTACTACTGCCACCCCCCCGTATCTTTCCTATTCGCGTCTCCACGTTTCCACGGATGGGCTTGACCACCACGTCTGGGCGCGCCCTTGAGATCTGGACTGCCCGCCTCAGGCTGCTTGTCCCTATGACAGCGCCCGGGCGCATCTCCTCAAGAGTGCTGCCGTCTGCCGTTATCAGCACGTCCTCTGGCCTCTCGCGCTCCGGAACGCACGCCAGCGCGAGCCCGCCGGGAAGCTCGGACGGCACGTCCTTCATGCTGTGCACCGCAAAGTCCGCCCTGCCGTCTGCGACTGCCCTGTCAACCTCCTTTTCGAATATGCCTTTCTGGTCTATGGCAAAGAGCGGGCGCGCATCCGTGTCGCCCCTCGTGGTTATTGTGACTATCTCATATGACGTGCCGGGGTTCATCTCCTCAAGCTGCCCTATCACCGCGCCTGCCTGGGCAAGCGAGAGGCGGCTGCCGCGCGCGGCCACCGCGTATCTTGGCTTTCTCGTCGCCGGCGCCCCCGCGCCGCCGGCGCCCCCGCCCGCGTCAGTCCCTTCCATTGTCGCTTACCGCCCTGAGCCCCGCCACGTACGCGCCTGCAACGCGTTCGACGTCCCTGTTGTCGTGGGCGTCTGACAGGAACGCGACCTCAAACTGGGACGGGGCCACGAACACTCCATTTTTGAGCATCGCCCTGCATAGTATCTGGAATTTTTCCCTGCTGCACCTGAGCGCGTCGGCGCCGCTGCCCACCTTTTGCTGGCCCGTAAAGAATACCTGCATCATGGATCCGACGCGGTTCGTCACGTGAGGTATTCCGCGCGACGACGCGGCATCCTCCACCGCGTCTGCTATGTGCCTGGAGTTCCTATCGAGCCTCGCGTACATGGCGCTTCCCAGCCTGTCCATGACCCTTAGTGACGCGACGGCGGCGCTGACTGCAAGCGGGTTTCCTGCAAAGGTGCTTGCCTGGTATACGGGGCCCAACGGCGCAAGCTCCCGCATTATCCTTTTTTTGCCCCCGACTGCCGCGATCCCAAACCCGTTGCTCATGGCCTTTGCTATGGTGGTAATGTCGGGGCTCACGTTGTAGTGCTGCTGGGCCCCGCCGGGCGCGACCCTGAAGCCTGTCACGACCTCGTCGAACACTAGCAGTATGCCCTTGTCCCTTGTAACCTTGCGCAGCCTCCTTAGGAACCCCGGCTTTGGGGGTATCAGCCCCATGTTTGCCATTACGGGCTCCACTATAACGCATGCAATCTCGTCGGCGTGCCCCTCGATGACGCGCTCTGCTGCCCCGGCGTCGTTGTACTCGGCCACTATGGTGTCCCTCGACACGCTCCTTGGCACGCCTGCCGATGCGGGCACCCCGTAGTGGGCGGCGCCCGAGCCGGCCCCCACCAGCACGGAGTCGTGCGCCCCGTGGTAGCAGCCCTCGAACTTTAGCACCTTGCTGCGGCCCGTGTAGCCCCTTGCAAGGCGTATCGCGGTCATCGTCGCCTCACCCCCCGTGTTTACGAGCCGGACCATCTCCACTGACGGGTATCTTGATATGATCATCTCTGCAAGCTCCGACTCTGCATCCGTGGGGGCGCAGTAGAGGGTTCCGTGTCCAAGCTGGGCCGCAACGGCCCTTATGATCTCCCTTCTGCGGTGTCCCAGGAGAAGGGCCCCGTATCCGCAGCACATGTCTGTGATCTTCCTCCCGTCGGCGTCCCACATGTGGCATCCGTCGGCCCTTTTTACAAAGAACGGATAAGGCTCAAAGTAGCGCACCGGGCTGGTCACGCCGGACGGCATGGCCTTTTTCGCCCTCTCAAACAGGGCCGCCGATCTTTCTGCCATGCGCTGCGTGCGGCGCCGCTCTATTAATTTCTAGTAGGAGGGCCGCGGACAGAATCAGGCGCCGTCACCGCTGCCGCTGCCGCCGCGTGCTGCCTGCGCCCTAAACTTGCGCCTTGTCAGTACGGCCACGGCTACCGTCCCTGCAAAGGGGGCGGTCCAGTACAGCCACAGGTCGGCGACTGCGCCCGAGAGCACGGCGGGGGCAAGCGCCCTTGCGGGGTTCATGGACGCGCCCGACACGTTTCCCATAAGCAGTATGTCGAGCGCCACGATGCCCCCTATGGCCGCGCCGCCAAACCCGCGGAGGCCCTTTGTGTATACCACGTATAATATGACACCCATCAGCATGGCGGACGCCAGCACCTCGACCGGAAACGTCACGGTTATCGGCAGGTCGCGGTTCGGGACGTTTGCGCCAAGGTCGGCATCCGCCCCTATGAAGGCCATGACAAACAGGGAGCCGAGCACGGCCCCGGCCATCTCGGCCGACAGGTACCACGCCAGCTGGCCCCTCTTTGTGTGCCCGGTCACATAATACGCAACGGTCACGGCGGGGTTGAAGTGGGCAAGCGACACCCTTGCAAACAGGCCCACGCATATGGCCAGCGCAACAAAGGGCCCCGCGGCCGCGATGTACAGCCCGTAGCCTCCCCCCGCCTGGGCGTCATACACGATGGTGCCAGTCGCAAGCACCACGAGGACAAAGGTGCCCACCAGTTCCACTGCAAATATCTGCGCCCCCGTGTATCCGGACATTGCGGTCACCCTGGGGTTCCGCGGCGCCCCCAGTTGCGGGTCCCTGCCGCTGCGCGCACGCGTGCCATGTCCCGCCGCTCCTACTCTCCGCCCATCTCGCCTATGAGCGCCCGGATCCTGTCCCTTATCTGGTCCCGTATCGCCTCGACCTGCTCTGCGTCCGCGCCCTCCGGGTCGTCGATCTTCCAGTCTGCCACCCCTTCCACAAACAGGGCCGGGCACGCCTCCCTGTCCATGCACCCCATGTTTATGACAGTCGACCCTGCAAGCATCTCCCGCGTTACTTCCTTTGGCGCCTGCCCTGAGATGTCGATTCCGACCTCCCGCATGGCCCTGACTGCCGCGGGGCTTACATGGGCGCCAGGCCTGGTTCCGGCGCTCTGCACCCTGATGTGGGGCGCCATCTGCCTCAGAAAGCCCTCTGCCATCTGGCTGCGGGCAGAGTTCTCCACGCACACAAACAGTATTTTCTTTCTACCTGCGCCGTCAGAAGAACCCATATGTTAATATAAACAGTGATTTATATAAATCTAGATTAATATGATTGGGCAGTCCGATGGCGCCGCCGGCAGCATACCGGCCGCGGCCGCCGTCACCGCTACCGCCTCCGGTGACAGCAGCGCGTGGCTTCTCCGGTGCATATGCGACGAGACGCGCTTTTCGATGCTGGAGGTGATGCTGCAGGACCGCAGGGGGGTGTCCGTGGGTGGCCTTGCCTCGTCGCTTGGGAGGGATCAGCCGCTGATATCCCACCACCTCAGGAGGCTCAGGGAGTGCGGGATCGTAACGTCAAGGCAGGACGGCAAGAGGACGATGTACCGCATATCGAGCCCGAGGCTTGCCGACCTGATAGCCGAGATTGCCGAGGCCGGGCGGGAGATTCCAAACCTGTGCGCTGGCGCGCCCGGCGCGTGCAGCAGTCGTGATGATGACGATTACAATGGCAATGATGGCGGCGGTGTCGGCGGCAACCGCGGCGGCGGTAGCAGCAGCGGGCCGGGACGATGCGATTGCTAGACGTCGCGACGTCCGTGCTGACGCGGCGCCCTGAACAAATCCTGATATCATCTTGAAGAGTATCGCCCTTGGGGCGCCCAGACTTTTCTCAAATTATCGCGTGCGTCACATCTCGATGCGGCCGCCATTGCTGTTGCCGGTGATTACGTCGCCGTGCCAGTATCTGAAGTAATCGCCGTGCTCCGTGTGTATCGGGATCATCCTCTTGGCGCCTGACTCCTTTACCACCCTCCTGATCTGGTCGCCCGTGCCGTGGCCCGATACGTGCAGCGTGTTCCAGGACTTTTCGCCCTCGATCATCCCAAAGTGGTGGAGCCACCGTTTTATGCGGTCGTGGTCCAGTACCATCTCGTCGCTGAACGGCTCGGTTGACGAGTGTATGTATGAGGATCCTTTCTTCGGCCTGATGTCGACGAGCTGCTGCAGCCTAAAGTCGCTGCAGTACATGACGTACCTCTTCTGGCCGCGGCCCACGTCCCTGTACGTCACGCGCCCTATGTCGTCGTCGCTTATGATGTCCTTCTCCCACCTGCTGCCATAGTCCCCCATTAGCAGCTTGCTGCCCCACGCGGCCTCGCTGGCGCCCGCAAGCCCCTTGCCCATCCTCGGCACGAAC
This sequence comes from Nitrosopumilaceae archaeon, assembly GCA_021296175.1. Classification (GTDB taxonomy): domain Archaea; phylum Thermoproteota; class Nitrososphaeria; order Nitrososphaerales; family Nitrosopumilaceae; genus Nitrosopumilus. Next base: position 74,921 of record JAGWAX010000001.1, read on the forward strand.
AGCCTGAGGTGCGGGTCGCCGAGCCCGGGGTAGGCGCCCCTGCCACCCTTGGACTTTTCAAACAGCTTCAGGAGGTACGCCTGCTTGAAGTCGATCACCATCTCTCTTCCTGATGCGACTGCCGCGTTGTACATGGAGAGGAACCTGTCCAGGTCACGCACGGGATACGACACGACTGCCAGATTCTCCGTGCCCCGTATGATCTCCGACGCGTCATCCTCCACGTCCTGCTCCGTGGGCGACGAACGGACGTCGACGCGCGTGCCCTCGCACAGCATGTAGTCGAGCCCCGCCTTGCCGCACCTCTTTACGAACTTCTCAGTCTCGCCGCCGCGCCTGCCATGAAACCTCAGGTCCCCGGTATATCCGATTGAGCCTGTCGACGTGTGTATGATAAACGCGCAGGCGCCGGGCAGCGAGTGGTCTACTGGCAGGGCCTCAAACTCGATGGAGTCTATCTTGTATCTCTTGTACGGCTTTGTGATGTGGATGGCGCGCTCGCGCTCCTCCCTGTGTTTCTCGTCCGTGGCCCAGCTTTTGTCCCCCTTGCTGTTGGTGTATGTCTTGAACGACTCCTTGTATCTGACAATCTCGTCCTCGCTACTGCCGCCTCCCGTATCTTGGAGCGCCTGCATGATGATCTTTGTGGCCTCCGTGCAGTATATCGGAATGTCCGGCCTCAGATAGTGCACGTATTGGCAATGGTCTACGTGCGCGTGGGTCAAAAGCACCCCGTCCACGCCGTTGTCTGCCCTGCTGTCCTTCTCAAACCACCCTTTTGGATCGGGCCCGCGTGAGAAATGCCTCGTATAGTCCTGTCTGTAAATCCCGTTTATCTTGGGCAGCAGCTCGAACTCGAAGAGGTCGGCAAGCGAGCTGTGCTTTCTTGGCGGCATCATCATGTCGTAGTACCGGCCGTGCAGCCCCATCTGCATGCCAAAGTCCAGGAATATTCTCGTCCCCCTGTCCTCGAGCAGGAACTTGTTGCCCCCTATCTCGTTTATTCCTCCGTAGAACGTGATGCTAGGCCCCTTCTCCGGCATGCGCGCCGTGACGCCCCGTCGCTAATAAGGTTGAACGACGGGGGCGCCACCACCACCACGAAGTGTCATGAATGCATTAGGCCCGGCAGTGCTGCGGCATCAGTACCTCGCATTCTGTCCTATGTTGCATGATTGGTGTGTGGCAGTGACAGCGATAACGACAGTGGCATCTGGCGGCCTCCCCCTCCCCACTCATTCCGGGTGGTACTTGCCGCTTACGATATAGTTTACCGCCCTTTCCATGTACACTGCGTGGTCGGCCACCCTCTCCAAATATCCGAGCAGCAGGGCCTCGGCAAGGGCGCACTTCGTGTCGGCGCCCGACGACACCAGCATGGGCAGCCTCTCCTTGTAGAGCTTGTCCACGTACTCTTCGTTTATCTGTATCATGCTTGCCTTGCTTGTATCAAGCAGCGCAAACGAGTGCAGTGCGTCCTTTGTCATCTGGAGTGTCTCGTTTGAGACCTGGTAGAGCCACTCGTTGTTGCACGATGAGATGTCGCCGAACTTGTCCCTGACAAGCGTGATGTCGTATGCGTAGCGCCCGAACCGGTGGAACGCGTACGATATCTCTATTGAGGATCTGATGAACCTAAAGTCAGACGCCATGGGCTGGAACTTTAGCATCGTGGTGAATATGAGGTCGCCCACCTCGCGGTACCTCGCGGTGATCCTCTCGGAGAGCTCCCTGACCTCCTCTATGGGATTCGTCCCCCTGAGGTACGAGTTGATTGCAGTCTCCAGGCTCTGTATGGCAAGATCCCCCATCTCTGACATCGACGCGGAGAGCTGCTGCAGGTTGGGGTCCATCAGCCTTGCCATTGGCATGATAACGGCACGCTGATACTTTAATCGTGCGCACTTTGGGGATGCGGCAGGACAATCCTGCTGAAGTCTGGCGCCGTATTCACACCGTATGTCCGATCCTGTGTCGCTTGCAATGGAGCTGGCAGGTGGCCAACAGCCGAGATAATATGTGCTCTGATTGCCTCTTCCGATAAATCTGGTAGGCCTTTTTCCGCCGGCCATTTCGCGCGCCCTTTACGCGCCCCCCTAAGCATGTGCTGCGCGGCTTACTCGCGTTAGGATATTTTCTTCGCGCGCAGGGCTTGCCGATCCGCCCCGGGGCAGCAGCGGCGCCGGCACCGCAGCAGGGCGCTCGCTTAGCCGAACTGGCCCTCTACGTACTTTGCCGTAAGCTCGTTCTTTGGATTGTGGAAGATGTCGTCGGTCTTGTTGTGTTCTATGAGGTCGCCCAAATACATGAACGCCGTATAGTCCGAGCACCTGATGGCCTGCTGCATGTTGTGCGTCACTATTATGATGCAGTACTCGCTTGCGAGGTCGCTTATCGTCTCCTCTATCTTCTGGGTCGCTATGGGGTCTAGCGCGGACGCCGGCTCGTCCATGAGCAGCACCTCCGGCTGTATGGCAAGGGCCCTTGCGATGCACAGCCTCTGCTGCTGGCCGCCTGACAGCTCGATTGCCGGCTTGCGAAGGTCGCCGCTTACCTCATCCCACAGGTACGCCATCTTGAGGCAGTCCTCTACGATCTCATCGAGTATGGCAGTGTCCCTTACGCCGTTGAGCTTGACGCCGGAGACGACGTTGTCGTATATGGACATCGTGGGGAACGGGTTTGGCTTCTGGAACACCATTCCGACCTTTCTCCTGTGGTATATGGGATCTATCGAGTCGTCGTACAGGTCCGTCTTGTCTATCATGACCTTGCCCTCGACCCGGGATCCCGGCGTCATGTCGTGCATGCGGTTCAGGCAGCGCAGAAACGTCGTCTTGCCGCACCCTGACGGGCCTATCAGCGACGTGATGGAGTTCTCCGGAAAGCTCAGGCTGATGTCCTTTACTGCCCTGACGTCGCCGTAGTACACGTTGACGTTTTCTGCCACCATCTTGAAGCGCTTGCTTGAAGAGACGTCGCCCCGTCCCCCGTCCCCTGGCGCCTGCTTTTGCGGCTCGGCCGTTATGATGTTGCTCATAACCTATGCACTGCCTCCTCTCGTGTTAGCCAATAAACCTTTGCGCGATCTTCGGCCGCCGTTTGCGCCGATGCCGCCTCCGCCCCTTCTCCCCTGAAAGTAGTACCGCACGCCGACGTGTATTGCGAGTATTATAATCACCAGGACGAGCGCGGCCCCCCACCCTGCAAGCCTGGCCTCCTCGTACGGCAGCAGCGAAAAGCGCCATATGCGCAGGGGCAGCGCGTCCATGGGCGCGTCAAGCGACGAGAAGAACTGGCTGCTTCCCAGTATCGTCATTATGAGCGGGGCCGTCTCGCCGCCTATCCTCGATACGGACAGCAGTATTCCGGTCAGGAGCCCGCGCTTTGCAGTCGCGAGCACTATGCGGAACGCGATCGTGGCCTTTTTGAGGCCCAGCGCCGTGCCCGCCTCCCTGTACGTCCAGGGCACCATCTTGAGCTGCTCCTCCGTGGCCCTCGCGACTATGGGGAACATGATGAGCGAGAGCGCAAAGGCGCCGGCCCATATCGAAAAGTGCCCCAGCAGCAGGACGATCGCCAGGAACGCGAACAGCCCGAGCACGATGGACGGTATCTCCATGAACACGTCAAGCAGGAACCTCATCTGCTTTGCCAGCCTGCTGCCGCTGCTCACCTCTGAGAGGTACACGCCGGCGCCGATCCCTATCGGTATGCCTATCAGCGACGAGAGGCCTATGATGATTATGGTGCCCTGTATTGCGGGCCCGATGTTTATCGTGCCCGCTCCTATGGCCCCCGGCTCCTTTGTGAAAAAGTCGATCGAGAGGGCGGGGGCTCCTCCCACTATGAGCTGCCCGAGTATCCAGAAGAGCGGCACTATGGCGATTATGGCGCACGCCGTGATTCCGCCCACCATTATGCGGTCCACCTTGAGCCTGCTGCTTACGTTTGACTTGAACATGGCCCTGATCTCGGCCCGCCGCCGGCTTCTTGGGGTGGGTGACGCGGTAGCCGCCGCCCCCTCATCACCTGCCGGCCGCGGCCCGCCATCCCTGTCGTGCGCGCCGCCACCGATCTCGCCACCGATCAATTCCTAATCGCGCCCTCCCTCACCTTTAGCATCCTGGTTACGATATAGTGCGCTACCACGTTTACTGCCATGGCCACAAGCAGCAGGACGAGCCCGATCCCTATGAGCGCCGGCAGGTGTATGGACGCCGGCGACGCCTCGATGAACTCGTTTGCTATTATGCTTGACATGGTCTGGCTGGGATGGAACAGCGACTGGGGTATGGCAGCCGCCCCTATCGTGTTTCCTATCAGCATCGTCACTGCCATCGTCTCCCCGATGGCCCTGCCCAGGCCGAGTATGGATGCGCCCATCAGTCCCGCCTTTGAGTATGGAAAGACTGCCAGCCTGAACATCTCCCACGTGGTGCTTCCCAGCATGTATGCGGCCTCCTTCTGCTGCTGGGGTACTGCCATCATCACCTCCCTTGAGACCGCGGATATGGTGGGTATGATCATTATGGCCAGTATTATGCTGGCAGAAAGCACGTCAAGCCCGAACGGGGCGCCTGAGAACAGGAATATCGAGTCGCCGAACGTGTTGTGCAGCGGCTCCTCTATCCAGTCCCTAAAGTATATCCTGAATATGAACAGCCCCCACAGGCCGTACACCACGCTTGGCACCGCCTCGAGCAGCTCGATGAGGTATCCCATAGGCTGGCCTATCCTCTTTGGGACAATCATGACGAACATCGCTATGCCGATGCTCAGCGGCAGCGCTATCGTCATGGCAATTGCAGACGTGATCAGCGTCCCTAGTATGTACGGCAGGGCCCCGTACGATTCGCGGCCTTCCACCGCGTTCCAGTCCGTTCCGGTGATAAAGCCTACTACCCCCTCCTCCTGCCAGACCGGTCCGGACTCCCAGCCTAGCTGCAGCACCATGATCAGGATGATCGCAAGGACGTAGACGCCTGCAAGGGCCGTTCCCACCTTGAACAGCTTGTCTGTGAGTGGGGGCCGCCCCTCCCTTGCAATCCTGCCCCCGAGGCGGTCCTTCTGCATGTAACGACGGGCGCGTCTGGGGATATTTGCCATTGAGCTATAGTCTATGGTCTTACCGTACGCAGCT
>JAGWAX010000106.1 GCA_021296175.1 Nitrosopumilaceae archaeon
GCCTGCTCGTAAGGGAGTACGCCGAGGCGGACCCGGCCACTGACGGCGCGGTCGACGGGCCTGTCCTGCTCAGCAAGCCAATCCACTTTATGCGCGGCGGCGGGGGCGCGGGCGCGACGGCCGCCGCCGTGGAGGACCTGTAAGATGGCCATACACAGGGTACGTACGGGCGGCATCGCGGCCGAACTCGACATATACGACGGCAGGGCCAAGTGCGTCTGCGGCGCCGACGACCTTCGCTTTGACTTGCGGTTTGACCGCGGCCTGCGGTGGGTGGAGCAGGTGTCGTACGACACCATACAGTTCAACCTCCTTACGGACGACAAGGGCGCCGACGGGGGCGGTTTGCTGGTCCAGACTTCCATCAAGTCCAAGAACTGCCTCAGTGTCATGGACGACATAATGGGGAGCCTGCCGGCGGATTCGGGAACCGGGGGTGAAGGCGACGGCGGCAACGACAATGACGACGATGGAGGCGGGTCCGGGGTCAAAGAGTCGCCGCCTGACGACGAGTAGCCAGTGATTACTCGCCGAACTTGAACATCTTGTCGTTCTGTGTTATCAGCGCCAGCACGTCGCCGTGCCTGTCTGCGGTTATGCGCACAATCTCGTCCCCCGGGATGTGCCCCCCGGCCGCCATGGTGTTGTTCCACACCACGGTGTTGTTCCGCACCAGCCGTATCTCGTAGTCGGTGTCAATGTGCCCGTCCACAAGCACGTGCGAGATGTTGATTGTAGACTTGCCGGTGTTCATCACGTCAACCACGGGGTATGGTGTACCAGACACGAAGTCTATCAGCCTTACGTGCTCCCCCAGCTGCTCCCCCAGCCTGATGGAGTCGGCGTCAAGTTCGGCCGACCTCCTGCTCAGGTCGTCCGCCCCGGCCTGGTATATGGCCGTGAAGAACGCCCCCGTCAGCCCGAACAGCAGCACGTACTGCACTATATGGTTCATTAGTGCACCCCCGCGTTATAGCTCTTCTTGCAGATGGACGTGGAACCGTCCTCATACGTGGCCAGCGCCTCGAGGTTTTCGACGGGTGTGTTGGGCCCCACGAACTCCGCCGTCCGGTTGCCCGGAACCAGCACCAGGCTGCTGGAACTCAGCAAAGTGTTCCCGTTCATTATCGACACGCCATGTATGTCCTGCCTGCCGGAATTAACCACGTTCACGTCAAGGAAATTTCGGCCGCCGCCCACGTCCTCGAACAACACGATGTTCAGCGTGCAGTGCGCGCCGTACCCGCTTATGCGCCACGCGTCCTCGTCCAGCGCGCCCATCCAGACGGCCAGTATTCCAACGATGGTGACTGCCAGGCTTGTCAGGAGGAGCGCCTCGATCATGCCGGGTACGGCCTGGCGTGGCCGCTCCTGACGGACGCCGTTGCTGCTGCCGCTACCGCTGCTTGAACTCGGGCCGACGCCCGGTCGGACTGCCCGGCACACCCTCAGTCACCCCCCAGCACGAACATCCGCTCGTTGTCCGTTACGACGAGCAGCGGCATGGAGCCCGCCGGTACGTCGATCCTCGTCATGACATCTTCCGGCAGCACGCCGCCCGTATCCGCGACCGTACCGGTTGCCGCGTCGTACGCCCCTGTCGTGTATGAGCCAGGCGGCACGTCCACGCCGTTTGCCAGCAGGCTTTCAATGCGTATGGGCTTTGAGCCGGTGTTTATCACGTCGACCGTGGCGGGGCTCGACTCGCTCACGACCTCCACCAGCGTGATGTATTCGAGCACCTGCTTCTCATACCTCTCCAGCTGTTCCAGCTGCGAGTCGGACCTCCCGGCCAGTTCCCCGAGGCCCGCCACGTACAGCACGCCGAAGAATATGCCGACCACCCCGAAAATCATCATGTACTGTATGAGTTGGTTCACCGCGAATCACCCGCCTGCCTGCATCCGCCCGTACTACCCCCCGCCCACGGGCGACCACACCCTGTCGCATATGGTCGTGGACCCGTCCGCGTACGTGGCCACGGCCTCGGCGAACCACCCGCCGCCTCCACGGCCGGAGGACGGCGCCTCGTCAATCACCCTGGACTCCCCGCCGGTCTCGCCCGGAAGTATGGCATGCGGATGGTCAAACACGTTGGTGTCCCCGACGCGCGCGGTGAACCCGCCTATGTCAATGCTGCCCGTGTTGCGTACCGTAACCTCGACGTAGTGCTTGTCCCCGACGTCGTTGACGCCAAGATGCCCGTCCACGTAGAGCGTGCAGTGCGCGTTGGTCCATACGGAACCATCGCCGCCGGACCCGCCGAACCCGACGTACCACGCGGCCAACACGCCCACCCCGGCGATGGATATNNCTCGATCATGCCCGAGGCGGCGGGCCTGTGGGGTCCGGTCCCGGCGCCCCAGCGCCGTGCGGCCCGCGCGGCCCCCCGCACGCGCGCGCGCCTGCCGGCGGGCGTCATGCCTCGGGCGCCCCCCCTCCGGAGGCGGCCTCCGTACCCGTGCCGCCGCCGCCCTCCTTTCCAGGGTCTGGCTTGTCTCCGCCTTTCTCCCCCTGCTCCGGCCGCGCCGCGCGGTCGCCCTCCTTCTCTGCCTTTGTGTTAAAGTAGTTGCGCGTCTCGTCGGCCGTCGCCTCGAACTTCAAATACACGGAGTTGCCGCTGGTCTGCAGCAGCCCCGTGCCGGGCCGGAAGTTGGTTATGCGCTCCATCTCGCGCTCCGTGAGGTCGAGCGCCTCGCTCGCCGCCTTTACCGCCGACCTGGATAACTGCATCACTATCTTGGTGTCGAACAGCTCGGTCAATTTGGACTCGTCGGCCAGCGCGCGGTCCAAATCCGAGAACTGCTGCGTGGACACGGCGAATATCATCGACCTCTTGCGGCCCTGCCGCACCATCTCGCCTATCTTGAGTATGCTCTGCTCCAGCTTGGTCACGCGCCACGCCTCGTCAAGCAGCACGAACTTCCACCGATTGGCCGGCAGTTCGTTTACGCGCCTCCACGCGTACGCCAGCACCAGCATGATGAGCAGCCCCTCGTACTCCTGGCCGTCCGTCTTCTTCAGGGATATTATCATGCGGTCAGAAAACCTGGGCTCCCCGCGGAACACCTCGGACACGCTGCCCTTCACGAGGTCGGCCAGGCATCGCTTTCCTGCCTCCGAGCTCTTCCCATGCAGCTCCTCTATGGAGCGCACGGAGTCGCATATGCTCCTCCACTCCTTCCTGATCTCGCTCTTCGCCCCGGTGGCCGAGCCCAGCAAGTCCGCCGCCTCCACGGGCGTGTCCAGCATGTCAAAGGGGTCCAGCCCGAACTGCCTGCCGGCCTCCACCTCGATGGCGTCCAAGCCAAAATATTTGGCGTGCGGCAGGTACTCGCCCTGCGGGTCGATTATCATGCACGGCGTACCGGGGCGGTTCTCCAAAAAGCGCTTCAGCAGTATCTTGTTGGTGAATGACTTGCCCGAGCCCGTCGTCCCGCACGTGAATATGTTGTGGTTCTTGCGCAGGTTCACGTCGTATATGACGGGGCCGCTCGTGTCCTGGTTGCGGCCCAGCAGCACGCCGTTGGGCGCCTCGAGCATGTCGGCGCTGGCAAACGGGTACAGCACGTGCATGCTGCCTATCGCGCCGAGCCACGAGGCCCCAGTACCCGTCCCCTCCACCAGGCGGCGCTGCATGCCGTACCCCGACGTGATGCGCACGTTCATGGCCGCCACGTTGCGCCTGACCTGCTTGTTAATCTCGACCAGCTCCTTGCGCGTCTTTGCGAATATGAAGCCGTTGACGATAAACGTGAACGCCGACGTGTTGCCCAGTTCCAAATCCTTCTTGAGCGCCTGTATGTCCCTGAGTTTCTTCTGGATGTCGGCCCTGCTGGTCTTGACCCCCGTGTACAGCAGTTCGCGGTTTGACATCTTGCGCTGCGCGTCGTCGGGGCGGACCGGCGTCACGTGCACCTGCATGCGGTGGAACGTGCGGAACACGCTGTGCACCCAGGCCGGCTGCAGGTACGAGGGCGCGCCGTGTATGGAGTAGGCCCTGCCTGTCGCACGTAAAGTCGCGCACGCCCTCCGTTACGACCTTCAGGGGTGGGCGCGGCGCCTCGTCTATCGTGTATGTAAAGCCAAGTCTCTCAAGCGTGTCGTCCAGGGACTCGGAGGAGTCCAGCAGCACCTGCACTATCTCCATCGTGCTCTCGGTCTCCCTTGCGGTTTTTTCACCGCTTTCGCCGCCGCCGTTTCCGCCCCCCGCCCCCATGCGCACTGTAATCGGCACCCTCTCGAGCGTTATGGTGGCCGTGCTCTGCAGCATGAGTAAAAGATCAAAAAAGTCAGCCAGCTTGCGTTTTTGCTTTTCCTCCGGCAGTATTGTAAAGTTGGAGGGCGTGATGGTGTAGGCGTGCTTGTAGGCCTGCTTTGACGACTCGCCTACCACGTACTTGAGCACGGTATGTGACATGTCACTGCCTCCCTTCTTCTTCTTCTTCTTGCCCTTGCCTGCCGCAGCCACGATGACAAGCCGCGCGGCGTCTTTTAAGGGTGGCAGCAGCCGGTTCAGCTGACTAAAACCGGCACGCCCTGAGTCCGCCTGACCCGCACGCCGTCCCCCGGCGCGGCCGCGCACGCCAGTCCCTGATGCATGTACCGCATTCAGGCTGCTTTTAAGGATGAGGCTGGACTGACGGCGTATGGCAGGCGTTACCGGCGGACGGACTGCGGGCGAGGGGGCAGGCAAGGCCGGCTGCAACGGCCCGTCAAACGGCATGCGTGACAAAAGGAAGAAAAGCGCCGGACGCAAACACATGCGCACCATGAAGGGGCTCTGCCACAAGTGCTACCGTTCCAACGTCGAGACCACTCTTGACGGGTTCGCCGAGGGCGACCCCAACAACGATGGCAGGCCCACATGCCTGGACTGCGTGGCGCGCATACACGGCATGAAGCAGGCGGCAAACCCGCCTCCGTACTTGTATCCCGTTAATATGCAAACCGCCGTCTGGTGCGCACCATGAGCACCTGGCATCACCCCACGTCCTACCCGGTGTTTGACGGGCCAGACGACCCACTGAAGAAGATACTTGGCGAGATGTCCGACAGGAGGGACACCAAAAGCATCAAGGTCGTGTACCTGGAGACGCGGAGCAGCAGGCTGGCCGCCGTGTTCGAGTGCGATGTCAATTACACGCCGCGCGCCTGGCGTCGGGTGCGCAGGGCTCACTGCATTGGATATTTGATACGCCCCGCCTCGGAGCGCCGCGATACCATGCGGTACGCGTGCCTGCTTGCAGAGGATAACGGCAGCCTGCGGCTGGAGGCCGCCGGATCGCGCGACATGGTGGGCGAGCTGCGGCGCGAACTCGCGGAGGTAATACGCGAGCGCAAGGTGTACCTGCGGGGCGGCGACAACGATTACGGGCCGGAGGCAGTGTACCCATGACAAAGGACAGCGCCAGAAAATACGCCCCCGAATGGAGCTCACGTTTGCGGGACGCCATTGCACTCCGGGACGAACTGGGCGGCATCCTACCCACTGTACATGCCTCATTCCTCTCCGGCCTTTCCTCATGCTGGAGGACGCCGCCAGTAACTGAGATACTAGGCTACTGGCTGTAGCCAGCATAGGTGCGCGACGGAGACATTCCGCACTACGTGTCATTTGACTGGTGGAGCATGGGGAAGCGGTTCGACGGGGCCGTAAGGGAGAAGAGGTACGCGTCGGCGACCGGCGTGCTGCGGCGGTTTGCCGACGGACTGACCGACGCGCAGTTGGGAGATGTGCGTGGTGACATACTGAATGCCCTGGCAAGGGGGCCCGGCGGCATGCACCGGCCGTTCTGAATCCAAGTATGCTGGCCGGCCTGTCGGGTCTGCCGGTGTACATGTATGCCAATAGGTAAAGTCAGCAAATAGGCAAACTGGCATGTCAATCACGGTCATCATTGACGTACCATCCTGGCAGCGGCTGCTGCATGGCGTGCGCCCAATCACTTAGCGGCACGAGCCACCCCCGTACGGTGCTGCGGCCGTCGTCTCGTACCTCGTCGTATACGGCTGACGCGTGCGCGTCAGGCGACTTTTTGCAGAGCCCTGCGATCACCTCCATGATTATACCGCGCAGTTCGGGCGGCAGCCCCGCCTGCACGTAGCGCGCATATGACTGCGGGATTTCAACCCATGTCGTACTTGAGTCCGTATCCCCACCACCTTTCCCCTTCCGCCCGTGTATGGTGCGACACCTAAAGTTCGGGGCTATGTCGGAGAGGCGCATCTGGCGGCCGGATTCCTGCGGCTGTGGCAGCGGTTCCTCCGGCATGATAGTACGGACACCCCGCCGTCTAATATGTGCGAAACGACGCGGTTGCGGTTAAAAGATTCACGTGTGCTTGCACGTGGTGCATATGAAATACTGTTGCTTGCTCTGGGGCGTGACGGTTTGGCAGTAGACGTGAAGGCGGACAGTCTGCATGGCCGTGTACTGCAGGGTGACGTCATGGAGCAGATTGCGCGCATTCCAGACGATTCCGTGGATGTGGTGTTTACCTCGCCTCCCTACTTTGCCCTCCGCGATTACGATACGGAGGAACAGTGGGGACTGGAGCCCACCATACGGGAGTACCTGGACCACCTGATGTCACTGATGGAGGAATGCCGCCGCGTAGTAAAGCCGACGGGCAACATCTGGGTCAACCTGGGGGACACGTACGCGACGAGCTCCAAGTACGGTGTGCGGCGCAAGTCCCTGATGGGCATACCGGAGCGGTTCCTTGTACGCGCGATAGACGACGGCTTTGTATGCCGTAACAAAGACCTGTGGAAAAAAGAAAATCCAACTCCGTCGTCGGCCTGGGACCGCCTGACCAACACGTACGAGCCCGTATACTTCTTCTCCATATCCGACCCCTACTTTTTCGACCTGGCGCCCATACGCGTCAGGCCCAAGACTGAAACAAAGCCGTTCAACATACGCGTGAGGGAGGCCAGAAAGCCGAAGGCAAAGAACGCTAAACTGATACCCGACCTGTCGCCGGAGGAGGACGCGCAGTACGACCGGCAGGGCGTGCGCAGGGGAAGGCGGTCAAACAACCCCAAGCTGCACAGCCGCAACTTCAGGGAGATCAAGGAAAAGTACGGGCATCTGCCGGGTTCCAACACGGCCCGGCTGCACCGCGCCAGGCCGGGCAACCCCAACCGCACAGGCTGGGATTCCGGCTGCATGCGCAGCACTGACAATGTCATGAATCACGACGGCGTGCTTGGCGGATATCCCGATACCCCAATCCCCATGGCCGACGGGCGCCCGCGCGACAAGAACCCCGGTGATATAGTGTCGCTGCCGCACCAGCCGCTCAAGTACGACCACTTTGCGGCGTTCCCCGTCGGCCTCCCGCTCCACTTCCTACCGGCCGCCTGCCCGCGCTGGGTCTGCAAAAAATGCGGCAAGCCCAGGATGCCGCATGACGGATTAAACCCACACGTCGGCGGGCGCACAGTATACAGGTGCACCGTGTACGTGCCGCTGTGCAAGTGCGGCGCGGGCTGGGAGCCCGGCCTCGTACTGGACCCGTTCGCGGGGGCTGGCACTACCACGGTGGCGTCCAAGCGCCTAGGCTTCCGCTACTGCGGCATCGAGATCAATGCAAAATACGTCAAGACCATTGGGTTGAGGCTGTCCGAAACGGAGGAGCCGCCGCCCATACCGCCGCCAGCGCCGTCGCGCGATGCGGAGGGGGACGCGACATGCGGGGCAGAGCCCGCGGCGCGCGCATGATGGTACATATGATACGTACCATAACATACATGCCATAAATTATTGACTAGAATGTGCATGCCATAACCCCGGAACGGGAACAGACGGTGCCCTAACACCTATGTACGGCGCGGCGGTAACCAGTCCGTGAACAGCCGCCAGACATGCGAGCACCCGCTTGAAAAGAGGCGCGCGTGCGGCGCGCGTATAAAGGGGCCGTTTGTTTCCGACTTTCTCCCCCAGCACAAACCCCGTTAAAAGTACGTGCCGGCATGGGTCATGGACAAAATGACCCCACCCAGCGGCCAGTCTCCGGCGGCCTATAACATGACAACACGTACCTAGCCGTGCGGGATGACCTGCCAACCGTTCTGAATGGATTTGCGGCGCCAGACGGCCGCGCCTCCAACGACTTTGTCCGCGTGTTAATACGCGGCGTGAGATACAGGATGTACGAGGCCGACCACCTGCTGTGCCCCGCGTGCGGTGAGAAGAAGTGGGCGGCGTGCGCCGCAGTCAACCACGTGATCGAGCGCGAGTGCAGGTGCGCCGACCCCGTCGGCATGCCGTCCATATGGGACCGCATGCTGCAGGCTCTCGGCGCGAACGCCGGGTGCCCCGGGTGC
>JAGWAX010000025.1 GCA_021296175.1 Nitrosopumilaceae archaeon
TCGTACCGCCGCCCCGCCTCAAAACCCGTCAAGATGAACACAAATTTGGGGCGAAAAACTCCGGATTGGACAGCGCCGTCGTTTTGCGATACGTGATCTGGACAGCGCCTAACAAGACTGTTCTGGTAGCCCTGAAAGTAGGTCACCCCCCTTCCCCCTCCCTACGGGGTCCGTTCGGCGTGCTTTTGGCACGACGATACACGCCAAAGATGTCCCCTGTGCGGTGGAAATGAGGGTGTGCGGGTCATGGGCAGGGGGGAAACCCGCGGCACGTACCGCCACGGAGGGCGCACGTCAGAACCGGGGGGGCGCCGTACACTCCGCCCCGTCATTGCAGTCCCGCCTGCGCAGGAGGGACGGCGCCAACTCACCGCGCTATACTGAGCGGCCCGAAGATGCAGTCTGGGACTGTAACACCTTATTAACACAGCAGTGTCATGCGGACTATGCCAGACGATGTCCCGGGGCCGGCAGAAGAGGAGGGCAAAGGGGCCGCGGAGCCTGCGGGTTCCGATGCAGAGGAAGACAGTTTTGGGCCGCCCCGCATAATGGTGGGCATCTTCAACATACCGGAGACGATCAGGACCCTCAGTGGCCTCGGGGTTGCCAAGACGAAGATAAATCCAGCACAGGGCCTGCTCATGGGCTGGCAGGCCGTCGTATACCTTGCGTTTGCGGCATTTCTGGCGTGGATGATAATGGCGTACGTGTCAGTGGACCTGTCGGTGGGACTGGGCAAGTTTCTGGCCTTTGGGGTGTTCGGATTCTCGGCCCTGGGCCTGGTGATACTCTATGGATCAAACCTTGTAACTGGGGACTATATGACCGGCGGCCTGGCCATGATGACGCGGCGGTCGCGGTGGCGCGAGGTGCTCTGGGAGTGGACCATAACGCACGCCGGACACTGGATAGGCGGGTTTGTGATCGCGTGGATGATCGTAATAGGGGCGGCGCAGGCCGGTCCGATAGGCTCCACAATGATGGAGGTGCTCCAGGATATAGGAACGATAAAGGTGCACGGGCTGACGTGGGAGCAGCTCTTCTACAGGGGGATATTTGCAAACTGGCTGATTGCGATGGGCGTGTGGGGAGCGTTCAGGGCAAAGGATACCGTGGGGCGGCTCCTTTTGATCGGGATACCGGTCTCGATCTTTTTTGCAATAGGGTTTGAGCACAGCATCGTCAACCACTTTGCGCTCTCGGCCGGAATCTGGGCCGGGGCGGACTATACGTGGGGAGAGGCGTGGTTCAACAACCTGGTCCCGGTCACGCTGGGAAACATCATAGGCGCCATGATATTCCAGGGCATGGTATACTGGTACGTGAGTGGCATGCAGGTCTGGGTCGGCCCCGGCAGGTGGAAAAAGCCGCACGGCACGTACCGCGATCTTGCAAGGGCCATCAGGGACACGTGGACGCTGATGATATTCTTCGTCGCAATGGCGCCCCTCGCGGCAGGCGTGCTGTTCCTTTATGTGGTGGAGCCCGCGCTGGGAATCGCGGCCGGGCACTACAACAATGACAACTGGATAGAGCCCGTCGGCATAATGATATACCTGGTCATAACGGCGCTCGCGGTAAAGTGGACCATGATGCGCAGGTGGCAGTGGTGGAAGGTTCCGTCGGAGTGACCAACCCGGCGGGCAGCAAGACGGCCGCGACGCAGGCGCCGCTACGTCTCCCCGGCCGGCGCGTTGCCGCCTGCCAAGATCTCTTGCAGCGGCTCGATCGGGTTCATGGATGAGGCCCCTCCGATGATGCGCTCCTGGACGCCCTGGATGTTCTCGACTATGCCGCTTGCGGCCTCGCCTGTCATGCTCTCAAGCTGCATTGCCGACTCGTTGATCCTCTCCTCTACAAAGCCGGTGGCCTCTCCGCCAAGCTTCTCGACGTCCTCTGCCAGGGACTCGGGCACGGTGGAGGCCGTGCTTGGAAACAGCGCGTCCAGCTCGTTGTAGAATATCATGCCTCCCAGAATCACAAGTCCCGCCACGATTCCAATCTTTATCAGCATGATATATGGTTGCCGCGTCATGATATTACGGCCCAGCTAAAAAAGATCAGGTATATTGGATAAATTTTCTTTACCAGTGCGGGCAGGGCATGGGCCTGCGTGCTGCAGTGCGGCGTCCTGCACGCGACTCCGCGTGCTGGTGTGACGAGGTCCGGTAGAAGTGACGTGGAGGGTTGCACGCAGAGGGACCGGTCATCCCAGAAGCCAGTCGATTATCCTCTGGGGATTCACGGACTCGATGGTTATCTTGACTGGCCCGAGCGGAGATTCGTCGGACTCGCGGCATATTGCCACGCGGCCAGCAAAGGCGGCCTGCTTGTTGAGATAGAACCAGACGGAGCTTCCGTTGGTGTTGTCTGCTAGGTTGCGCCTGTATGCGCTCCTAGATTCCGCCCCCGTACGGATCGCCTCGCGCACGCGCACAAGGGAGGATGCGACGGACGCGTCTGATACGACCGAGAACCGTTGCCGCCTTGCCGCGCCGTCAAAGACGTTGTTGACTGCCTCCTCCACCTTTGCAGGATCCTCAGACGGGTACACGGAGGCAGTTGCCCTGAACCTGGCCCTGGGTACGGCCGCAGGGATGACTGCATCATCTGACGTTTCGGACATCGCTCACACCGCCACTACTACTGCTGCTACTACCGCCACCAAATATCACTTGCGCCGATCCCGCGCTCAGAATGGCGGGCGTCATGTCGCATCGGCGGGCGTCATGTCGCCGCCGCCGTCGCGCAGCCACATGCTTACAACACGGTACGCCTCCCTGACCAGCTGTTCCTTTGTCAGGCCCGCGTTCGATATGGCGTAGTCGGACAGCGCTATGGAGTCGCTTATCCCCACCGACATCTCGCGCGTGTCCCTCTCCTCAAAGTGGCCCCGCGTTTGCGGATCGTCGGGCCTCCCCCTCTCCTGCAGAAATCCAAACCGCGTGCCGGCAGAGGCGTGGACAGCCAGTACCTTTAGTGTGCCAATCTTTGAGAGCGATCTTATCTCGGCATTTGAGCGCACCCCGTCGACCAGCACCACGTCAGAGTCCGACTGCGAGATCCGTGGGCGTACGAGCTCGGCTACGGCGCCAGGCCCGTTCTTTTCGCGTAGCTCCAGCATTATCCTGCCAAGGTTCGACCGGGTAGGCTCAAGATTGCGCCTCTTGGCCTCCTCGCGGACCACATCCCCCATGTTCACCGTGTCGTACCCGTACAGTGCGCGCAGCCCGTCTGCAATAGTTGACTTGCCTGCCCCCGGCATGCCGGTCAGGCATACGATGAGCACCTTCTTCCCCCGGTTCAACTGCCGGTGTTCACCGCGCTTGCGTTATGAAGTTACCTACTGATCGTGGCACGCCGGAGCCAATGCTCCTTCCGGCAGCTTGCGTGTCCTGCCGCTCCCGTTGTTTGGCGTCCTTGGCCCCCGTCGGGGCACGTCCTAGAACGTACTGATCATTAGTGCTGTTGCTGCTGCTGCTGCTGCTGCTGCCAAGGCATGCTGCACCACCACACTCTTACAGCCCCAGCCTCCCAAGCAGCCTTGCAAGGGAGCGCCCGTCCCGTGAGTGCTTGTACTCCCTGAGACTTGCTATCACCTCGTCCTTGGGCGGAACCCTGCAGATTCTCCGGACCTTTCCTGTCAGGGGCGGGGAGATGAAGATGGCCTGGGTTATGGACGTGACGTTCGAGGGCCTGCGCGCCGTGCTGGCGCTCTCAAAGTCTATTATGACCGGCCTGTCGCCCCGCTCTGAGATGATGACGTGCTTTGAGATGTTGACGAGCTCGCCGTGGTCTATTCCGGCCTCGTCAAGCTTGTGGCAGTCAGATATTATCGATCTTGCGGCGCGCCTGAATCTTGCGGACGTGCCGGCGCCCTGGAGCGCGTCAAGCCAGTCACCTATTCGCCTGCTGCCGGCGTACTGCATGACAAGAAAGTTCCGGCTGTAGGAGACCAGCCTGGGCCCCACCCCCGCCGCGTTGGCCGCGCCAAGCAGGGACGCCTCGTCCCTCATGTGCGGCCTCGGCGAGTCCGTCCGCCGCGCCTTTATGGCAAGGCGCCTGCCGCCCGAATCCCTGCCCAGAACCACGACCCCGACGTACCCCTTGCCTAGCACGCGCGTCCTGCCCAGAATCGTGGGGCCCGAAAACGAGACGGAGCCGATTCCAAGTTTTGAGAGCTCCCGCAGCCGCGCCTTCTTCTGCCGCGTGGTGGCGCGCGGATACCCGAAGACTGCCAGCGCGTCCGGGTCGCCGGACACGCTGTCAACTGAGACGTACAATCGCCGCATCGGTTGCAATCAGCTCCTCGGCCGCGCCCCTGGCCGCCGCGCCCAGGTCCGCGGTGCTTCCAATCCATACCTTTGGCCTGCCCTCCCGCCCCGGCGGGAGCAGCGCGTCGGCGCTTCCCCCCGCATTCTCCCGGTTCAGGAGGCGCCTTGCGTGCGCGTCGGCCCTCGAGTCGTCCCACTTTTTGAGCGCCACCAGCCTTCCCTTGGCATCCACCCACATCATCTCCGAGTCCCCGAGGTTCTTTCCGATGTACGCGTCCAGGTTCTCCGACATGGAAAACTCGGGGCCGTACTGCACGTACACGGGCGAGATCTCAGTTGCTCCCAGCAGCACGAAGAGGTATCCCCGCCCCTCCCCGGTCTCGACGTGCGCGCCATGCCTGTGCACGGCAAAGCCGTCCTGTGCCAGCTTTTTTGCAAGCTTTGCGGCGGACTTTTTTACCTGCCCCCATATCACGTCGGGCGCCCTCTTCCTGAACCCGAACCTCACCACCAGCAGGTTGTCCCAGTATCTCCTGGCCACCCTTCTGGACCTCTTGGCGCGGCGTCCGTCAAAAAAGTCGGCCGAGGGCTCCCTTACAAATGCCCGGCACGCAAGTACGAACCTCACCATATTCGCGCTGGATATCGCGGCCGCCAGGTTCCTGTTGCCGTCAATGGGATCGATTATCGATATGATTCCCGTAAACTCCCTTGCCGCCCGGCCTATGACGTAGCCGGGGACCACGTCCCGTGCAAACGCCCTTACGGCCCCCTCAAAGCTGCCATAATGCGAGACCAGAACCTCGGCGACGTACCCGCTAAACCCGTTGGTTGCAACCTGGGCCCCGTACAGCCCGTTTGCCTTTAGAAAGGACTTGAGAAGCCTGACGTCGTCCTTCATTCTTTTGGTCAGTCTTCTGGTCATGTACTGTACGTGGAATCTGGAGCGATCCGCCGCGCTCTGCCACCGGCCCTCGTCGACGTCATAGCACGGCACCACGTTTGCCAGGACGCCCTTCTGAAGCCTGGCCTCCACGTAGGGATGGTCTGAGAACTTGAGGTATGGCGCAAAGTCCCTGAGGGCTGCGCGCCCCACATCGATTGCAACGTCCTTGAACCGGTCCTGTTCCGTGCTGCGATCAAACCTGAGGTAGACGTCGACGTCCATCTCGGGCTTGGCAAGCCACGTGCCCTTCCTGTAGGAGCCCCCCACCTCCACGTCCAGTATCTCCGGATGCTTTGCGGCCTCCTCGGTGATCAGGCCTAGCATCATGTCGGCCAGCCTCTTGGCGCGGGCGGCCTGCACGTCGGTGGGCCTTGCCGCGTCGCGGGCGTCTGCTATGACCTTCCTGATGTCGGCCCTCTTCTTTCCCCCTCGCCCCTTTTTTACGGCCGCCGTCCCGCTCAACTCTTGACACCCTCCACCACCGCAAGGTCGCTGTAGACCGGCCCCTGGGGGGTCAGCAGGCTCCGTTTCAGCTTGAAGCTTCCCACCCTCTGCACCCCAAATGATCTGCCGGCCATCTCCCTCAACTCTTTGGCAATGTTTACCCTCCTTTTAATCCTGAATATGGTGCAGTGCGGCCTGAACGGCTTGTCGGACTTGTATCCCAGGGGGCCCAGCACTCCTGACACCCTCTGCGCCAGATCCTGCAGTTTCGGGCAGCTAGGCGCCGTACCCGCGGCGGGGGCCGGCTCGTCGTTATCGCCATGGTTGGAGCCGGTGTCACTGCGCCAGCCGCTTCCCTGCGCCGCTGCGGCCGCCGTTATGGGCGGCGACGGCGACGCCCCCACCCAGACTACCCTGGGCGATCCGGCGTTTGGAAACGCCCCCACCCCGCCTATCCTGACGTCAAAGGCATCAAACTTGATCGAGTCGAGCGCGCCGATGACTCGACTTTCTGCACCCTCCGGTACCTCCCCAAGGAACTGAAGAGTGATGTGAAGCAGATCGGCGCCGACCGGCCTTGCGCCCCCGGGTTCTGCCCGCAGCAGCTCTGACTGTAGGTTCTCAATGGCGCCCGTTATGCCGGGTTCGGTAATCTCCACTGCCACAAACGCCCTCATGCTGTTGCCGCGCGCGCTGCGGCTATAAAATGTAGCAGGCGGCCGCGCGCTGCCTGCCCAGAATTCAGACGGCCTGACGGGCCGTGCGGCACCACGGGCGTGTGTCTGCGCGTGATAAGTGGTGGGACCGGCAGGATTTGAACCTGCGACCACTAGTCCCCCAGACTAGTATCATACCAAGCTAGACGACGATCCCTTGCAAAAGGCCGAAACACGAAATTATTAAACCGTCGGATTGCAAATTACATACATGAGGATCTGCCGCGTCTGCAACAAGATATCGGCGACGGGTTCGGACCACACCGACTGCGTACAGCAGAGAAGGATAGAGATGGAGGACGAGGGCCTAAAGGAGTCCATACCAGAAAAGCTCGACATGGCAAAAAACCCCGGCGAACTCGGAGTCGAGATAAAGGCAATTCTGGAGCACCTTGCAAGGGAGAAGGCGGAACCCGAAGAGGAGTGACGCGCGTCCTTTTGCGCGCCGCAGCGCCGAGGGGGATAGCAAAAGACAGTACCCGTTCTTACGGCCCTGGCGCCGGTCAGTCCGCTGGCGTGCGGGTTCGAAGACCGAGCCCTGTCAGCGCTCCTGCGTGGTGGGCCTGATGAGAATCTCGTTTATGTTGGCGTGCGGCGGAGCCCCGGCTGCGTAGACTATTGCGCCTGCAATGTCCTCGGCCCTGAGCGACTCTATCTCCTTTGCCTTTTTTACAAAGCCGGCAAGCGACTCGTCGGTTATGGTAGAGTTCAGCTCCGTGTCCACCACGCCCGGCTCGATGCACGTGACGCGTATATTCGAGCGCGTGCTGAACTCCTGCCTGAGGCCCTCACTTAGCGCCGTCACAGCGTGCTTGGTGGCGCAGTATACGCTGCCGGACGGGAACACGGTCCTGCCGGCCACGGACGAGACGTTGATTATGTGCCCGGACTTTTTCTCCTTCATGTGGGATATGACCGCCGCCGTGCAGTACAGCACGCCCTTGAGGTTGACGTCGACCATCCTGTCCCACTCGTCTATCTTCAGGCTTTGAAAAAAGCTCAACGGCATCAGTCCCGCGTTGTTCACCAGAATGTCAATAGAGCCCCATTTTTCAAGGACGGCCGCGGCAAACCCCTCGCACTCGGCTCGCTGCGTCACGTCAAGTCTCCGATGCATGACGCTGCCCCCCTCCTTCTCTATCACGCCCGCAAGGTCGGCCAGCTTGTCGGCCCGGCGGGCCCCGATGGCCACCTTGGCGCCCGCCCTTGAGAAGGCAAGCGCGGTGGCAAGCCCGATCCCGCTGCTGGCGCCCGTTACGATGGCGACCTTGTCCTTTATCATACAGAGCCGGCGGGCTGCAGGCGGCTAAAAATCTTTAGAAGTATCTCCGTCGTGCGCCGTTACAATCACTGTGTTACAATCACTGTGTTACAATACCATTGTCGTCGTCACCACCGCCGGACAACGTTGGCGCGCAACGCGTCCGCGACACCGCACTACTAAAACTTGATTAACAGCCGTTGCGTCACACAGGTGTCATGAACGCGGAGAACTGCGCCTACTGCGGGGACTTGACTGACATGCCGTTCCAGTGCAACTACTGCAAGGATCCGTTCTGCGCCGAACACAGGCTGCCCGAGGAGCACCGTTGCGTAAAGCTCAGCCAGATAAGGGCAAGGAGGTTCGGGGAGAAGGGCGTGATACGGGACGGCGGCCGGGGCAAGCCAAGCGTGTTCAGGCGCATATTCGGGCGGTTCTGACGGTGGCCGCAAGCACGACGGGCGTGCAGGCGCGCCGAGGAAGCCCGCTTACTAGTACGGGCTCTTGTCAGGCGATATCGTTGCGCGCTTTCCCTGGTATATGAGGGCCGCGGCGAGCGCAAACAGGACGAGCGCGGTCATCGGAAAGTTCTGGGGCGCCGGCAACACGAACCAGTAGTACGCGCCAAAGCCGATTGAGAGGGCCGCCTGCGCCCAGAGCTTGGACCATTTTGGGGCGCGCACGAGCCTGGCCAGCCCCTCTATGGCAAGGAGCCCGATCACTGGATATATCGTATAAAACAGAAAATCGATCACGTCGACTCCCGTGTGCGACATGCAGTATGCTGGGTGCGCTTGTAATTTCTACCTATGTGACGACTAGTCCTCCCAGCGCACCCGCGCGGCTGACCTCTCGGATATCAGGGCCTGCGCGTTCTCGTGCGGAATGGTCGCGATGTCCTCAGCCCTGAACGGCCCGTACATGCTCATGTCCGCCCCCACCATCTGCTCCACGTCCTTGAGGAACCTGACTACGATTCTGTCTGCCTTGTGCCTCTCGGATATCGACTCGAGGAGCTTGGACCTGCCGCTCTTGGTTGCAGACAGTATGATCTCCCGGCGCTCGTCGCGCTCCTCCTCGGAGTCCAGAATGTACTTTTCCTCGTCAAGCAGCCGCTGCATCACATACGAGGCCTCCTCGGTGCCGGATGCGGCCCTAAGCTTGGAGGCCTTCTCAAGTCTCGTCCTCAGCAGCATGGAGATCAGCCCGGACGAGACTGCTATGGCCTGGGCCTTGACCTCGTCCTCCACGCCGGCATACTCCTGCCGCGACAGGTTTCCTATGAACTCGGACATCTCCCTGTACAGTCCCGAGTCAATCTCGGTGAGGGCCGACTCGTCCTCCACCTCGCGCAGCACCATGTGGTACAGCTTGCCAAGCCGGGTCTGCGTGTCCATGTCCAAAGGCGCGGGATCGGAGGGGGAGGGGGAGGGGGGGGAACCGGACATTGCAGCTGCTACTTCTTACCAAACCTTAAATGATGGTTCTATTTGTGTTTGGTTGAAGCGCAGAGATATGCCATACAGAGTCAGTCACGGTAAGGCGATACAGGTTCAGTTTTCACCCGACGAGGTCTTCTCAAGGATACAGCACGAGAACATCCAATTCATCGACCTGCAGTTCACCGGCCTGACCGGGCACTTCCATCATACCACCATATCGGCCGCCACCTTCACGCCGGAGCAGATGAGGGACGGCTTGCCAAAGCTCGACGGTTCGTCGATAATAGGGTTCACCAGCATCGACGACTCGGACCTGCTGCTAAAGCCGGACCCCAACACGTTTGCCATAATCCCGTGGATGACGGAGAACAAGACGGCGCGCCTGCTGTGCGACGTATACTGGGGGGGCAACCGCGGCAGGCTCTCGCGGGATCCCAGGGGAATCGCGCAAAAGGCCGAGGAGTACATCAAGTCCCAGGGCTTTGACTACTCAACGTGGGGCCCCGAGGTGGAGTTCTTTGTCTTTGACAAGGTGCACTGGGACGTGCTCACGCCATACAAGGGCCAGTCATACTCCATAGAGTCCAAGGAGGCTCCATGGAGCCAGGAGGGTGACGGGTATCCGATGGGGCTCCAAGAGGGGTACTATCCGAGCACCCCGTCTGACACGCTTACGCCATACCGGAACGAGTGCGTAAACATACTGCAGAACAACTTCGGGATACTGTGCGACAACCACCACCACGAGGTCGCCACGGCAGGCCAGTGCGAGATCGACATCAGGTACGATCACCTGACAAACGCGGCCGACGCCGCGCAGTCATACAAGTATGTAATCAGGAACATAGCGCAAAAGTACGGCAAGGTGGCCACCATGATGCCCAAGCCCATTGCGATGGACTCGGGCAGCGGAATGCACGTCAACGTCAGCCTCTGGAAGAAGGACCGGAACATGTTCTACGACCCGAACAGCGAGGACGAGCTGAGCCAGACCGCGCGCTACTTTTGCGGCGGCGTCATAGAGCACGCAAAGGCGCTCTCCGCCATCTGCAATCCCACCACGAACTCGTACCACAGACTCGTGCCCGGTTACGAGGCGCCCGCATATATCGCGTGGAGTTCGGGAAACCGTTCGGCAATAGTCAGGGTCCCGAGACACCTGACGGGCAAGCAGTATGCCCACCTAAAGCGCCTGGAGTTCAGGGCGCCCGACCCGTCCTCAAACCCGTATCTGGTGTTCGCCGCCATAACGGCGGCCGGCATGGACGGCGTCAAGAAGAAGATAGAACCCAGCGACCAGATACACGACGACATATTCAAGATGACGCGCTCAGACAGGGCAAAGCGCGGAATCGACGTGCTGCCAAAGAGCCTAGGCGACGCGCTCAACGAGCTTGAAAGCGACAGAAAGTTTCTGCTTTCCATATACACAGACGACGTGATAGACAAGGTGATAGAGCTGGAGAGGAGGGACCAGCGCGAGATATCAATCAGGCCGCACCCGCACGAGTTTTACCTGTATTTCGACGTCTAGGTTTGCACGCCGGCCCTGCAACTGCGCGCTGGGACGGCGCGCGGCGTCCACCCATCAGACCCTGCCGGTCATATAGTAGATCCCCAGCGTGGATATGGCCATCAGGGCAAATCCGGCCCCGAGCATCGCGCCCTTCCTTCCGCTGCCGCCGTCGGTGGCCGACCTGTACAGCAGTATGCCGCCGGCGAGGCCCAGTAGGAGAACCAGCACCCCGATCACCACGATGTCAAAACTGGTGTTGGTTACCAGCGGGTGGAAGAAGCCGGCAAGGAACATAAAGAAGATTATAATGTATACATACTTGAAGCCGCCCATCAGGAGGGTGCCCTTCTCAAGTGCCATCGTCAGGTCGGTCTTGAGCTAATCAAATAAACCTTGAGCCGCCAAGCGCGGCGCTACATCATTCCGCCCATGTCGGGCATTCCACCGCCCATTCCGGGCATTCCACCGCCCATGCCACCCATTCCGGGCATTCCACCTTCCCCGCCTCCCGGGGGTCCTCCGGCGGACTTTTGCGTGGCGATGACGTCATCAATCCTGAGAATCATGCAGGCGGCCTCCGTTGCCGACGACGTCACCTGCAGCTTTACTGAAAGGGGCTCGATTATCTCGCCGTTCTTCATGCTTGCGATCCTCGCCTCCATCACGTCGATGCCCGTCCAGCTCTCACCGCGCTGCTGCTTTGAGCGCAGGAGCGTCAGCGTGTCTATCGGGTCCATCCCGGCGTTCTCTGCAAGGGTAAGCGGAAGCGACTCGAGGGAGTCGGCAAACTTTTCTGCGGCAAGCTGCTCCCTGCCCTCCAAGGACTTTGCCCAGCCCCGGAGCTTTGTGGCCGCAAAGGTCTCAGGCGAGCCTCCGCCTGCCACCACGGACGGGTTCAGTATGACGTCCCTGACTACCATCAGCGCGTCATGGACAGAGCGCTCCGCCTCGTCGACGACCCTCTGCGAACCTCCGCGCAGGAGCAGTGTAACAGACTTTGGGTTCTTGCATCCCTCTACAAAGACCCACTTGTCCTCTTCTATCTTTCTCTCCTCCACCAGCGAGGCCGCGCCCAGATCGTCTGCTGACAGATCGTCAAGGTTCGTAACCACCCTGCCGCCGGTGGCCCTCGAGAGCTTTGTAAGGTCGCTCTCCTTTATGCGCCTGACCGCGATTATCCCGGCCTTTGCCAGATAGTGCTGCGCCATCTCGTCTATTCCCTTCTGGCACAAAACCACGTTGGCCCCGGTGCCGGTCACCTTGTCGACCATCGACTTGAGCATGTTGTTCTCCTCGTCAAGGAAGGACTTTAGCTGCTGCGGATCGGATATGTTGATCTTGGCATCCGTCTCGGTCTTGCTGATCTCAAGCGCCGTGTTGAGGAGCGCAATCTTCGCGTCCGGGACGTCCTTTGGCATCCCGCCGTGTACAATCTCCTTGTCCAAGACGATTCCCCGGACTATCGACGAGTCCTTTATGGAACCACCCGCCTTCTTCTCGACCTTTATGTCGTCGATGTCGACGTCGTAATTGTCACCGCTCTTCTCGGAGACCGTAAGTACCGCGTCCACTATTATCCCGGAAATCTGATCCGAGTCCTTGCGCACGAGCTTTGTCTGCATGGACGTCTTTGCAATCTTCGTCAGGACGTCCCTGTCATCGGGCGTGACCGGCTCTGCAATCTCCCTGAGGAATTCCTCGGCCTGCTTGCCTGCCCTGCGGTATCCGTCCACTATGATCGTGGGATGGACGTTCTGATCCAAGAGCGACTCGGCGTTCTCAAGCAGGGCGCCGGCAAGAACGACCGCGGAGGTGGTGCCGTCGCCCACCTCGTTGTCGGTGGTCTTGGATATCTCTACAAGCATCTTGGCCGCCGGGTGCTGTACATCGATCTCCTTTAGGATGGTCGCCCCGTCGTTTGTTATCGTAACGTCCCCAAGTGAGTCTACCAGCATCTTGTCCATGCCGCGCGGGCCGAGGCTGGAGCGCACTATCTCCGAGATTATCTTTGACGCCGCAATGTTGTTCTTTTGCGCGTCCCTGCCCTTGGTCTCGGTGCCGCCCTCCTTTAGGAGTACGACGGGCATGTTGCCCTTTGACGTCGCCTGTATCGCCATGCCTGCCGTCTCTGAAATCCACTTTTTATATCTTGAGATCAACTCTAATTGAAAACATACACGTTGTCATGCTTTGGGGGCAGGAGAGAAGGACGGGCATTTTCTTGGACGCGGGCGATGGTTTCGGGCCGACCCCGGACGGTCCGGCCATTGGGCGCGCGCTCAATGTCCGCGCTTGGCGCGTGCGCTCTGGCCTGCTTGCCCGCCTGCCTATGACGGTTCCGTTTGCGGGTGAACGCGCGGGAGGGGGGCGGTACCGGGGGGTTGGTGCGTAAATCCCAAAAACGGTTCCGGATGTAGGGCATCTCCACAATTTATGCTGTGGCATAGGATGACCCTGGAGGCTTTTGAGCTCATATTTATTAAAATTATCTGCGCGCAAAAGAAGCAGATATGTGATTATATCTCGATGGAAAGCTGTGAAGCAATCGAACCACCGAGGCAGTGGGCCTCGTTACCTGGTGGATCTTAATGAACGTGTCGTGGCGGATCCAGAAAGGTTTGGCGGGCCGCGGGGAGCGGCGACTGCCCACAGGAGGCGGGAGGGATACTGGAGATACTACGAGCGCGCGGACGCAGGGGACGCGAGTCACCTGACAGAAACGCTGGCGCGCCTGGTAAGGGAGAACCCGGGCCGCGGGCCGCGGGCCGCCCGGCAGGGGCCGCCCGCCGGTCCACTCCAAGGCGAAGCTGGACTTTGCATGCCTGTACATGATGGCGTGCAACCACACCTTCCGCGAGGCCTCAAGGAGGCTGGACGGCATGCGCGACGTGTGGGACGAGCCGGCCCCCGACCACAGCTGGCTGGCCCGGCACATGCAGACCGTGGACGAGGGGTGGATGGACCGCATGCTGGCCCGGGCCGCGGAGCTGTGCCTGGCCGAGCTCGGGGACGCCACGGCGCCGCTCGGAGCCGACAGCAGCGGCGCCGAGACGGACAGGTACAGGGCAGTCGAGAGGCCCAGCCCGGAGCTGGAGGGGTTCGTCCGGACGGAGGTAAAAATCTACATAAAATACCACGTAACGGCCGTGCTGGGGCACCAGATCATACTCTCGACACTCACGACCCCAAGCAACGTAGCCGACACGTAGGCGCTTCCGGCCATGCTTGAGGGGATCCGGCAGGCGGGGTTCGGCCTCTCCGGGCGCCGGTTCAACGCGGACAGGGCGTACGACCCGAACCTCAACTGCGCCAAGATATTCGAGATGGAGATGATCCCCAACATCAAGCAGCGCGGGTCGGTCCCCGGGAACATGAGGAGCCGCGGCAGGCCCAGCAGAAGAAGGGCGGCCGAGCTGTACGATCCGGAGGAGTACAAGCTGCGCGGAATGATCGAGGGGATCTTCGGGGCCGAGGAGGCCGGCGGGCACCGACTGCACTGCAGGTTCACGCGCGAGGACAACCGCCGGCGGTTCGGCAGGGGAAGGGCAATCGCGTGGAACGTCAGGGTGCTGGGCCGGCTCAGGTGCGCAAACGAGCTCGGCATACAGATACCGTCCTACGGCCGGGCGCCCGCCGCGTGAAGCATCCGACCCCGCGGCGCCCGGAGGCCGAAAAGGCCCGCATACGTGTACTCATACGCGTTGAGCAGCGGCCAAAACAGTCAGGTTTTGGTGATTTACGCACCAACCCCATACCGGGGCCTATCTTTTTATGCCAAGCGGCCGGGATCGATTGTAATGTTTAATAGATTCAGAAGGGAAGGGAAGAGAGAAGTAGAGATGGCAGCAGTAGAAGAGAACAGTGCCGGGCCGCCAAATGAGGAGACGGTCGTAGAGGCATCGCCTTCCCCGGGCGGACGCATAGGAATCGGGGATCTGATGGACAAGCGTGCAAGGCTTGAGGAGGCCATCGACTATGTCGGGGTCATGATAAAGAACCTCAAGGACAAGCGCACCCTGCTTGAAAAGGACATAGAGGACGAGTCAGTCGACATCAAGAACCTCAAGGAAAAGCTCCAAAAGGTCAACGAGTACATAGAGGACGAGAGCGCCGGGATCACAAAGCTGGCCCTCAAGAGGAGGGAGGTCGAGGAGGAGGCCGACGAGGTAGGCGCCATAATCAACAACCTCAGAAACAAGCTTGCCGGAATCGACCAGGTCATAGAAGAAGAGGGCGACAGGGTCAGGAAGATAAAGGGAACAAATGAGGCCTCGGCAGGGGCAGCCTCTGAATTTACAGACTAGCGGCAGGGCAGCCGTCGCCACTCCGAACATGGGCGCCGCACGGCGTCAGCCCACCATGTGTGTGTGAAAGAGTAGCCCATCTACGCGCGCCCGCTACGGGTTAAAGCGCTGGTTGGGGGCAGCCGACAGCGATGACACTGCTGCCGCAGTGGAGACATCCTGCGTCTGGGTCGGCACCGAGGGGAACATCTGGCCTGTCGAGGTCCCCGCTATGGCGGCGGCCTCCTTTAGTATCTCGTCTGTCTCCGCACTGGTCACCGAGTCCGTCCCAAACGCGGCGTCTCCTGCAAAGCTCTCCGTGACGAACCCGTCGAGCATCTCGGCCATCTGCGTCAGCTCATGCTCTGCCCCCGGCATGACCTTGCCCAGGGACGACTTTATGTTCCTCATCAGGGCTACCGTCGGCATTATAGTGACTACAGTGTCCCCGAGGTCGCTGCATGTGGTAAGGCGCAGCTCGATACGCTCCAGTGCGGTCCTGGCCCCACCCAACACCCTTGTAACCTTGCGTATCTCGGCCAGTTCGTTGCCGAGGATCTTGCTGGTATGCTGATCGTTCTTCTGTACGGCGCCAACGACCCTCTGGAACAGCGCGGCGTCTCGCTTCTGCAAGCTTCCAAGCATAGAGTCCAGCTTCCTGATCTGCGGCTTCAGCATCTTTGTCGCGTCCCGTATGCGGGGTTTGAGCGGGCCCTTCGGCCTGACGACGGATCCTATCCTTTCGGATATGGTTGGCGTCTCCTGCCTCGACCAGGTCTTCTGGAAGTTTGCCATTGACCCCTGTCTCAAAGTTAGTATTTAACCCCGTACGGACAGCGGCCGGCAGCAGGGCCTGCCGGCGATGCAAAATTCGTCAAGGCCAATCGGCAGGCTTTTACCTCTAGGCGCCAGATACCGCGCAGCCTTGAGCCGCGCAAAGATTGCACTTGTCGTGATAGCGGTACTGCTGGCGGCAGGCCTGATTGTGGGGACGCTCGTACCAGAAGAGGAGACGGAGTCCGGCATCAACGCGCCCCGGGACGGCGGGGATGAGATCTTTCACGTCAGGCTGGCAGATCCCGGCATGTACTCGGGCGGCGTGTACACTGACTCGTTTGAGGCGCCCGGCGGCCAGTACGCGTTTGACTTTGTGCCTAACGGGAGCAGTCCCGAGATCCTCTCCATTACGCTGGAGGGCGGCGGCGGCGGCGGCGAGGACTTTGTGCTGGAGGGAACCAAGCACGAGGCGCTTCTTGGAGAGTATTATACGTGGGAGTATCTGGGACAAAAGCACGTAGCCATGCAGGACGGCGGCACGGTCTCCATTACGATAGACCCCCACGGCAACACGCTGGGCTCCGTGTCCGTATACCTGTATGAAAACTAAGATAAGGGTGGCGCAACCCCTCCGCTACAGAACAATGAGAGATTTCCTCTCCGTTCGGGAACCAAGTCCCTTGGCCATTTCGTTCTGCGGGGTTACGCGCCGTCAGTCGATAGAACGTTTATCCATCGGCATCAGTCTAACTAGTAAATCTAAGTATTTAACGTTTTTCCCACTATCTCATACTTTTTGGGGCTGTTTTTAGAAAAAATTGCATCATTTCTGCCGACACGCTAACGCGCCGGCAGGGCCAGGGTTGGGCTAGCACGGATCCGTCCCTGCCGGCGGGGACGATCTTCGGGGCCTGAATGCGGCCATTCACCCTCTGGCGCGCCACACACGAATTCTGGAACTCTGACGCCCGGCAAGACGGATCTAGGAGGCCGGTCTGGGGGGGTAGAACGTGCCCCGATCCCATGCGGCCCCGCACTCCGACATTTATTACGGCGGAGCCATGCCAAGTCGCATGATGAACAGAAAGGCAAAGGCCAAGCTGATCATACTCTTGGGAGTCATATGGGTAATCATAACCCTGCCGCTGCCCTGGATCGTAAACAACCCGGAGGTCTCCGAGTCACAGTTCAATACCATACTTGGCATCGTGGGCGTCATGTCGATACCGTTCGTCGTCTTGGGCGTGGTCTGGACGCTAAAGCCGGAGCTGACGACATGAGCCGGTCCGTGCTGGCGCCGGATCCGCCGCCGATAAAAGACGCGGCCCCGGAGCTCGGCTCCGCGCTTGAGGCAGTGGCCGATGCGGGCGCCGCAGTCCTTGACATATACCACAAGAACGCCGGCGGTTCTGAGAAGAAGGAGGACGGCTCGCCTGTCACGGAGGCCGATCTTGCAAGCCACAGAATACTGACAGAACTGCTGTCAAAAACGGGACACGCGATACTGTCCGAAGAAGACGCGGACCGGTGGATCCTGCGCACGGACAGAACGGGATCAGAGACGGTGTGGATAGTGGATCCCCTCGACGGCACGTCCGACTTTATAGACAGGACCGGCGAGTTTACCATAATGGTGGCGCTCATAAAAGAAAAGAGGCCCGTGCTGGGGGTCATACTACGGCCCACCGACAACACCATGTTCGCCGCGCAGAAAGGCCGGGGCGCGTTCTGCCATGACGCGGAGGGCTGGAGGAGGATCGCAGTGACAGACACGTTCGCACTGTCCGAGTGCAGGATGGTCGGCTCAAGGCACCACCTCACGGACCAAGAAAGGGGGTTCATAGCCGGGCTCGGGGTAAAGGAGTTTGTGAGTGTGGGAAGCTCCCTCAAGGTCGGGATGATAAGCTCCGGCGAGGCCGAGGCGTACATTACGACCACCGACAAGATAAAGGAGTGGGACACGGCCGCGTCGCACTGCATCATAACGGAGGCCGGCGGAATGATGACCGACGTGCGCGGGCGCAACCTCACGTACAACAACGAGGACGTCCACCACAGGTATGGTGTCTTGGCCACAAACGGCGCCGTGCACGGGCGCATAGTCAGCGAGTTTGCGCTGTCGTCAGATCAGGCCGCGGCTGCGGAGAAATGACTTTACCTTTTGCGCGCTGTCCGCCAGCGGCTCGTCCTCCGTGTCGACTATGAGATCCGCATTCTCGGGCGCCTCGTACGGGTCGTCTATCCCCGTAAACCCTTTGATCTCGCCCCTGCGGGCCTTGGCGTACATGCCCTTGACGTCCCGCTCCTCGCACTTTGCAAGGGAGCACTTGACATAGCACTCGGCAAACTGGTCGCCAGAGTCCACTATACTCCGGGCGTTCTCCCTGTTCTCCGCGTAAGGGGAGACCAGCGAGACCACGCTGGGAATCCCGTGCCTTAGCAGCAGCTTGGCAAGGTGCGCGACCTTTTTGTTGTGCTCGTCGCGCCCCTCCTTTGAAAAGTCCTTGGGGGACAGCCACTCCCTCAGCTCGTCGCCGTCGAGCATCGCCAGGTTTGGAATGTCCCTTTGGAGATCCTTTACTATGGTGGTCTTGCCGGAGCATGGCAGTCCCGTCATCCACAGTACGAACGGCCTTGCCATGACGCAGTGGCCCAGAATTGGCCTTAAAAGAGCTTGCCGTGACTGCGGGCCGCGCGCCGCCGGGCAAGCGGCGGGCGTCAGGCCGCCCAGGGCTGCGACTCGAGATAGTCTATGTCGCCCATCAGGTCGTCAAGCTTTTTGGACGTGGCCACTATGGAGCGGAACTGCTCGTACATCTCGTACTCCTCCTCCTTTGAGAGTATCTCCGCCTCGGCCTTGTCAAAAAAGTCCTCCTCCTTTGAGAGGTGGTCGGCTATGTATACGGAGTACGCCCTCATGTACCGGGCAACGGGCTCGCGCGCGCTCAGGTCGCTCCCCTCCTCTTTCCAGCGCCGCATGTACCGCCGCAGCTGCACCGCGACGCGCCGGGAGAACTCGTGCTCTACCAGCAGCACGTGGAGCTCGCGCCTCAGGTGGTCATAGCTTGCGACGCACGGAAAGTACGAGTCCTCCTCTCGGGAGTAGTGCACGGCGTCAAGAAACTCCTCCATTACGCGCGCAATCTTTTCAACGTCGCCGAGCGGGACGCTCCTGCCGTCGTATAACGCGGTATAGCACTTTGTGACTATGCTGTCGAACCTGCGCACCTGTATGTGGTCACGCCGCAGCTCCTCCGTCGCGCTCAACGTCACGCGCGGCGCAGGCGGGGCTTAATAATGATCGGGTGGCGGCCGTGGTGGCACCGCCGCCGCGCTACGCGCGTCGAGATGCTAAAGAAAAACTCGGGTAACGGAGTCAGAGGTCGAGCGAGTCCTTGAGCCCCTTGTACCTGTTCCGTATGGTAACCTCTGTCACGTTTGCCGACTCTGCTATGTCGCGCTGGGTCTTGTCCTCCCCGTTCTTGACACACGACAGGTACAGCGCCGCGGCCGCAAGCCCCATCGGATCCTTGCCGGCGGAGACCTCGTTCTCCTGCGCCTTTTTGAGGACCTTTATTGCGTACCTCTTCGTCTTCTCCTCTATCCCAATCCTGCTAGCAATCCTTGCAACGCACTGGATCGAGTCCGTGACGGGCATCCTCAGGTCGAGCTCCTTGACAAGCAACCGGTAGCACCTCGCGATGTCCTTGCGCTTGATGTTGGCGGCCTGCTCCACATCCTTGAGGTTTCGCGGCGTGGCGGTCTCCCTGCACGCCGCGTACAGGGCCGATGCCATCAGGGCCGATATGGAACGGCCCCGCACAAGCCCCTTGTCGAGCGCCTTTCTGTATATGTAGGCGGCCTTCTCGATCACGGGATCTGAGATTGCCATCTTGTCCTTTAGGCGGTTAAGCTCGCTGAATGCCTGCCTGAAGTTGCGATCAACTGGCTCGTGCACCTGGCTGCGGCTGTCCCACGTACGGAGCCGCTCTATGGTGCTCTTCATGGTCGCGGCAAGCGGGCGCCCGGAGGCGTCCTTGTTTAGAGGATTGATGATGGTCGCAAGCCCCATGTCGTGCATTGTCAGCGAGGTCGGGGCCCCGGCCCTTGCACGATCACCGTGCTCGTCCTGGGCAAACGAGCGCCACTCAGGACCCGACTCCTGCAGCTTTTCAGATACCACGTAGCCGCAGGTGGAGCAGAACATCTCTCCAGACTCGTTGTCGGTGATCATGACGCCCCTGCACCTGTTACACAGGTCTTTTGTTACACTTACCATGGCTATTAACCTCAAGAGGCGGTCTTTATGAATCATGAACTAATTACGTGCACAGCCGGGGCGCTGTAGGCACGCACATGCCAAGGCGCCTGCGCGTCCGCAGCCACGGGCGGGGATCTGCAGGCAGTGTATTATTTATCAAAGCGCCCCCATAAGGAGGCATGAGGGATCGGTTGCCGTCGAGGTGCGGGAGCGGGGGTGCGCAAGGGGCGCTGCGGTCACCGTCACCGCCACCACCATCGTCACGGTCACCGCCGTCATTGCCGCCGACGCCTCCAGTGCTGGCACTTGTGGTAATGGCAGTGGCCATCGCATATGCGGGAGCGTCTGTACCGCACGCGGCGCACGCAGAGGCGGGATCCCTCGTGGATGCGCACTCTGTGGAGGGCGGGATAAACATAGAGATAACATATCCTGACGGACTAGTTGCAGGAAGGGAAGGAACCGTCTCCATCCTCGTCAAGAACAACGGCTGGGAGGACAAGCAGGACATCTCCTTTGGGGTAGCGCTGTCCGACGACGGAGTAGTCGGCGCTGACCCCCCGGACACCCTGGCCATAGGGCGGCTGGCCGAGGGCGGCTCGTACGGCGAGAGCATCGCCATATCCGCGGCCGACGACGCGGGCCCCGGCACGCACTATCTGAACCTGCGTTACACGCACGTCCTGGTTGCAAACAACGAAGAGCCCCAGGCGCCGTTCTTTTATGACATAGCGGTTCCGATCAAGATAAAGGGGGACGCGAGCGTCAGCATCCGCACGCAGATGCCAGAGTCGATATTCGGCAACGCCGAGTTCCCGATTACGGTCGAGGTTTTATCAAACGACATGGATCTCAGGGACGTACGGATCAGGATAATCCCGCCGTCGGACATCGAGTTCCGGGGCGAGACGCTGCACGCGTTCTCAAAGATAGAGAGGGGGGTGCCCGTCAGCATAACCTCGAGAATAGTCACGCCGGCAGAGGAGGTACCCACAGAGTACAAGCTGCCGTTTGAGATCACGGTCCAGTACGTGGACGACGTGGGGGAGGAAAAGTCCGACGCGCAGACAGTGTCTGCGGTGCTGCGGCCCAGGATGTTCATGGAGCTTACCGCTGAGGGGGGCATATGGCTGGGAAGTGTCTTCATCGCGCCCTACGTGAGCATAGGCACGATAGCGGGGATCCCCGCGGGCGCGGTCATCTCAATCCTGCTAAAGCGAAGGTTCGGTGGGGACGGGGGGCGCAAAGGGTAACAGGGCCGGGCGCGGCCGTCACTTGCCGGCACCGTCCGGCGCCGGCTCCCCGCCGTCGCACCTTGCGCGTATGGCCTCCGTATACCTCCGGCTGTACTCGTTGAAGAGGCGTATCTTGTCCTGGGCCAGCGCCATGGCGCCGGGCCTGCCGTTGACGACGGAGTTTGCTGCCGCCTGTTCTGCAAGCAGCCGCCGGAGCTCCTCCGCGTCGGCGCCCGCAAGCCCCGCCAACAGCACCTCAAGCTCGAAGGCAAGCATGTCCCTGGTGTCCGGAACGGCGGGCGGCCGGGCGCCGATGATCTCCCTTGCCATGATACGCCCGAACACCCTCCTGTCTAGATCCAGCAACGCATGACCGCGGCGCAGAGGCCGTATAAAAGGCGCGGCGGCGTCCGTATGAATTCAGCTACCTTCCTAGACCGCAAAAGTTCGGCATATGATCTTTATACTAGCGGCCGAACCCGCCTGCATGAAGGGAACAAGGGGCG
>JAGWAX010000107.1:0-2611 GCA_021296175.1 Nitrosopumilaceae archaeon
GCACTATGAGCGGTACAACGAGGAGGACTTTGAGAGGTTCCCAGAGTATGAAAAGGCCATACCGTTTTTGACCATATCAGATACGGAGCGCATGCGGCTTGAGAACCGAAAGCTGGCAAGGGAAAAGTCAGAGCTCCAAACCAAGAACAAAGAGCTGGAGGCAATGAAGCTCGAGATAGAGAAAATCCAGCAGATACTGGACGTCTCAAACAGGTTCGGCAGGCAGTCCGGCCCAGTTTGATCCTGATCCGGGCGTCGGGCCGGCCCCCGCATCCGCACCGGCAGCCCGCGCCTCGGCTGGTCCTGCCGGGCCGCGCCTTGGATGTCCTCCGATGATGCGGTGCCCCGCGCCAGCGGCGCGGCGTTCTCCGGCGGTGCAGGATGATAAAACATCCCAGCAGATCCTGCCGCCAAACGATTCCGCGTGGGCAACAGGCATGGGGGATGGCATGAACGTTGCCAGGTGAGCCGCATGCCCGCACCAAGAGAAACCCCGGAACCAGCGTTGCCGAGTGCGGAAAATCCTGCTTTTAAGCAGATGAACTCATGGCCGCTTGAGTCTTTGGAGGCGGAAAGGGATGCTCTATCGTTGTTTGTGCAAGGCCAAGAAGTTCATGAAGATTGTACTGGATGGCGGCTCAAGGGGCCCCTATGAGTTGGACTTGTGCAAGAAGTGCTACTCAAGCACTACACTGCGGTTTGTAATTTCTAAGAGGCGCATACGTGATCCCTAGCCTGGGATGCGGGACTGATCGACGCCTACCGAATCCTGCCAAGCCTTCCCGAGATATGGTGACCTGACAGAGACGCGCGGCATCATGCGGCAGTGGACTGCCGCGTGGCTTGTGGGGCGGCGGACTCTGAACCGTCCGCCATGCTGTTATCGCGGGCAGGACAGCGGCAAGTCTGGCGCCTCCCTAGCACGCCTCTGCCTTTTTGCCTGGCGTGTTGATGGCGGGCCGTTTCCGGCATGGCACTGGGCACGAAAGTCCCAGATCCGCAGGTAGCCGGGGGCCGGCGCGCTGACCCCCACCCCTTTGACGAACCCAGGCCCCGTCGTTTCCGGATCCATTCCAGTCTTATTCAAGTCGGTTCTGACTCGAACTCTCCAAGGCATGGATTAGGCTACGGTTAGGCAGGACGAGCTGGCAGAATAGGCCGCAGCGCGTGCGCGGGGGCAGCTGCTGGCAACGATAGCCGGAAACGGACGTTACGCGATGTGGGCACGCCCCCGTCGGGCGCGCGCAAACAATCACAGAGCTCTATGATTGTTTGCGCGCGCGGTGTCGCCTACGAAGGCGCCCATACCCGCAAAGTGTCATAGAGCTCTATGATTGTTTGCGGGTATGGTGTAGCTGACGACGACGCCGTTACCCGGAAACAATCAACGGGCCTGTTGATTGTTTCCGGGTAACTGCCGCAGCCCGTTCCTGTCGCCGCGTTGTCGTTTCCGCTGCAGCATCCCACGGGGCAGAAAAAGCGCGTGTCCGTGATTGTCATCCCATCCTGAGCTTTTCCATCCGGCTGGACTCCCCCGAATCGGGCCTGCGGCGGGACAGGGCCTCGGCGAGATCCTTCATGTAGCCGTCGTCGGCCTCCGGCCGCCCGTCGTACCTGTCAAGCGCGGCAGAGTCGCGGTCGGCCTCCAAAATGTCTTTCTTGGTGATGCTGGACTCGACGGGCTTTATGATGACCTTGTTCTTTGATACGGCAAACCTGACGTACTGGTTCCTGCGGATTCCCAGCGCGTGGACTATCCGGAGCGATATGGTCACCGTATAGGAGCCCTGCCGGAACTGGATCTTTCTCTGTATGTCTTCCAGTTCCACGCAGTACGGACTCCCGGATGCATAAAGGGCAAAAAAATGCACAATGTGCACCGCATGCGTCCCTTTCACATGTATGATGTGCACCCGGGGCATGCACAACCTGCATTTTCGGGATATTTCGGCATGCACAATCCGCATATCCGCAATGTATGATATGCACCGGACACATACACGATATGCACACCGCCAACGCAGTCCGGACGGCCACACCGCACGCGGCCCTGCAGGCGGCCGGCCTCGCATCCATACATGGACACACAAAGACGAACCCAGGCCGCACGTGACAACCCTGAGAGGACCGGGGGCCGCTTGGCGGCGGCCCCTCCCACTACATTCTAGCAGGGCCGTACGGCCCGACTGCCCGTGAAAAGCCACAGCCGGCCAACGGGGGGAGTCAAGCGACGTCACATACGGTTCTGGGCCTGAGGGTCCGGCAGATCTATCGACTCCAGCCAAAAGAACACGCGGGAACGAGATTACAGTCATTTGAGCCGGAGCCTTTCCAGCTTGCTTCTCCCAGACGTCGTGCCCCGGGCATTGGGCCCTTTGGGCTTGTCCTTGGCCATCATCTCCTCGATGGCCCTCACGTACTTGTCAGGAACGCCAGGGTCCGCGGCACCGTCACCCGCCCCCGCACTCATGGGCCTTATCACAATCTCCCCGTCCCGGACCAGGAACCTGACGCTCTGCCCGTTACGAATCCTCATCTTTTTGACCACGGCCCGCGGGATCGTCAGTACAAAGGAGTGCCCCCTCAGCTGGATTCTCCGCTCCAGCGTCTT
>JAGWAX010000107.1:2767-6128 GCA_021296175.1 Nitrosopumilaceae archaeon
GTACACCAAGCGCACCATTGGCGGGCGCACCAAGTACACCAAGCGCACCATTGGCGGGCGCACCAAGTACACCAAGCGCGTCCGGGATTTGACGGCACGTGTCGAACATCCATTCGCATATTAGCACGACACCTCAACGACAACCGCGGCCCCCGACACATTCCACAAGAGAGCCATCTTGATGCGCCGCGCGCTAGATCTCCCAGCTGGTATTCGTCATGGGCGCGTCGAGCAGCCGCTCGTCAACGTAATGTTGTACACGGTGGTGACGGACGTACTTCCCGCCCCCCTCGTCGGTTCCCTCCGAGGGGGGCTCAATTGTTGCTCCTCATCAGCAGGCGCCCAATCTCAACTGTCAGTTTCCCAGTCTCCCGGAGGCGCGCGATTTCAGTCCAGCGCCCGCGCGCACCAACTTCCGGGCCGGCAGGTCAACGGCTGTCCCACTAACGCGTCTTCCGCATCCACGGCGCGCCATCAGTACGCTTGGCGCAGGCTTCCCGAAGCATATGGGGGCGCCTACCACCGTCAGCCGACTCAGAGCACGAGTGTTTCGGGCATGTCCGGCAGTCTGTCCCAGTCTCTGTCCAAAACCTAGCACTTGCCCATTTCACAGGCTCGGTCGACTCCGTCGATTCTGGGAGGCTCTAGGCACAGGCTCGGTCGACTCCGTCGATTCTGGGAGGCTCTAGGCACAGGCTCGGTCGACTCCGTCGACATCGGCACAGGCGTCGTCAATGTCGTCGACTTTGTAGACTTTGACGACTTTGGCAGGCGTCAGGCGCGACTCTGTCGACTTTGAATCTACCAAGGTCGGCTTTTCTACAGTTGAGTGTTATTCCGATTGCGCCCTCAATCGGAAGGATTTAGTCGCTCAAATGGTACATCCATAGACCTAGGACAACGCACACGTCACCGTCATTCGGACTCAGCCACAACTATGACCCCGTTCTGTACGAGGAACTGTATGGACCGCACGAACGTGTCATCATCAATGGCGCCTTCGGCCCACCAGCCCGCGCTGGTCCTCACCCATGTCGGTATCTTGCCCGTACCCTCGTCGCCCCCGGCCTCCGTTGTCGGGATCTGTATGATTCCCTGGTTGATTAGATACTGTATGGACTGTAGAAACGCGCCATCATCCAGCGCGTCTTCGGCCCACCACCCGGCGCTGATCTTTACCCATTCCGGCATGGACGCTTGGCTGGTCGCGGGTTCGGCAACAGCCACGGGCTGCGCGTCTACGACCGGTGGTGGCGCGCTTGCGTTGTCATCACCCACGTCATCCTCCTCCTCGCGCACGATAGTCGGGATCTCTGTATCAACACCCACCTTGTCTTCGTCCGAATCCTTTGCAATGACAGGCGGCGGCGGGACGGGCTCTGGCTGCCTGTCGGTTACCTCAAACGTTACAATTCCGAGCATCCGGTTGTTAAGCGAGGCAAACACCTCGTATGTTCCGCGCGGAGAGTCCCTGTCCAAGGAAAGCAGTGCCTCAAAGTATCCGTCCTTGGTCGGGTACACCAGATTTCCACTAGTCGTGCCGTCTGGATACGTGTACGTGATTGCGATCTTGTCACCCCTGTTGGTTTCTCCCGCCGTACCCGAGATCTTTGCGTATGTAGCGATGGCCGAAGGGCCTACCACGTAGACGTCCTGATCCACACCCACATTGCCAATCCTCGTGGAGGGGGAGGGCGCCTCCAATCCGGGATCGGGCTCTTGCGGGACGGGGATCAGTCCCGTCTGTCCGGCTTGATGCTTGGAAGCGCTGGTTATCTGAAACGAGGCGATCGAGTTTACCAGCAGTTCAGAGTACAGTTCAAACGCAGACACGTCCGAATCTGCAACAACGTTCCACATGTTGCTGCCATCATGCAATTCTGCCACTATGGTAACTGTAGGGTATTCGCCGGAAATCGAAGGGTCGTAGTATTGGCGGGTAGACTCGTACGCTACGGCATAGACGTCCCGTCCCGACTCCTGCGTGTATACATCGCGTGAGATTACATCGAAATCATAACAGATCTGACGATCTATAGAGTAGGTCTGCCCACTGCAAAAATCCCGTTCATACTCTATGATCGCGTCAAGGATCTCATCGTCCGAGTACCCGGCATAGTCGCCGTCAAACAGCAATACGGTTATTGCAGCCGCCCAGTTTTCATGATCGTAAAAGCTTGCCTGGTGCGCTTCAGAGACTTCATCGTCCACAATCCACGTGGACGGGTACTGTATCGTGTACCTTCTTTGCGGATCGACAAACAGGTTGTAAGAGTCGGCCATGCTCGGGGTGCCGGAATCTGCTAGTTTCGTGGGAAAGGACTGAGATACGGCGTGCGTCCGGGCTTCGGACACCTCTTGGAGCCGGACGGTTATCGTAGTTAGGGGATTGCTTTGTACGTCATGCGTAACGATCAACAGTCCGCTGTCACCGGCCACACCTTCACAGGTGGAGGCAAACTGGAGATAGTTTTTCCCAAGGCAGGAATCGTCTGCATAGTGCTCGAACGGCTGGCTCTCGCTCCACTGGTCAAGCGAATCGGGTCCGGGCACAAAGTACACGTCAAATCCATACACCGGATCGTCGGTCGAGACTTGAAAGTTGAAGGAGGTGACCTGCTTTGAAGAGCACACGGGAAGGTAGTAGCCATAATTTTCTACGAATGAAAGATCATGCTCAATAATACCGTATTCGTGGTTGAGCGCGAGCGGATACATGATGTTGCCCGGATCGTCACTGTGTTGATACCCCAGCACATGCCCAATCTCATGCGTCATGATGTGCGACACGTAATTGGCGGAGAAGGGGTTCCACTGATCAAGACAGTTGCTGTCGCCCAGGCCGACCTCTATGAATTTGGAGCCGTACGCATATCCTACATGCTCCACGCCAAACTCTTTCACCCACTGTACTCGAAAGTCTGCCCGTGACGGGTCATCTGCCACGTAAAACTGAAGTCCGGGAATTTGCTCTTCCCAGTATCTGGTCGACTCGTACATCACGTTTGACGCATACGACGCCCAGTCGGGCAGTTCTTCTATGTATACGTACAGTTCGGTCCCGTCGGCTTGGCCGAGCGCGGGCTGGGCCGGAAGAACCGCCAGCATCCCCGCCGCAAGAACGAGAAATGGGATTGGAATAGGAAGCAAGCGTCTGCGTATAGCTCTAAAATCATCCGGGTACATCTGAACTCACAATTGTGCATCTCATTCCTTGTTTGCAATCAGACCACAAGGCCACAAGGCCGCGTGCCACACAATGCAAATAAAGATACCGCAGGCGGGTTCTCCTATGATAACGCCGGAGCGTACCAACCGGATTTTTCCGATCGTGCATCCGCTTCACGCCTAGGTTGGACGA
>JAGWAX010000026.1 GCA_021296175.1 Nitrosopumilaceae archaeon
GTCTTCTTCTGGAACTCATTGGGTGCGTGCCATACTATATGATCAATAAGCTTTTCCATCCGGATCCGCCCTGATCTTAAGCTTTTCGTCGTTTTTGCGATACGTGATCTGGACAGCGCCCTGTTGTTACATAAATTTTAATATAACACCAGTTTTGCCCCCTAACAATGGGCCGTAGCATTGGAACGTCGATTCCTGAGATGTTTCGCTCTGTCGATCTAGACGGCATCATAATTGACTGCAATCACACGTATGTGGAGAGGCTGGGATACACCTTTGAGGAGGTAATCGGCAAGTCGTTTATTGACCACACGCCCGAGAAATACCGCGACAATCTGGTGGCCAACTTTGAGGAATGGAAGAAGACCCACGCGCACTCGGCCGGACACATATTCCTCCTGACCAAGTCCGGCGAGGAGTTCGAGGTCATGCTGGCCGCGTCGAGCCTGTATGATGACCACAGGAACCTCATAGGCCGCAACTCCACGATAAGGGAGATTGCACACCTTGAGGAGATGCGCAAGATGTACGACGTCTCTTCAAGGGAGGGATACGAGCACCCGGAGATCCTGCACAGGTCGGTAAACTACAAGGGCATCATCATAGACTGTAACCAGACGTATGTTGACAGGCTGGGATACACAAAGGAGGAGGTGATAGGCGTCAACCTGTTGGAGCACACCGCCCCGCGTTCGCGCGGTAACATAAGCGCCCACATGGAGAACTGGAGGAACGGGATACACGATACTGCAAAGATCTGGATGCTGCGAAAGGACAAGAGCGAGTTTCTCGTGTCCCTTACCGCTACAGACGAGCGTGACGAGGACGGCGCTCTGGTCGGCAGGACCGTCGCGCTCAGGCCCGCCAAGCAGTGATGCGCCGACGCTGACAGCAGCAACAACAACGGTCGCGCCCGCCTAGTTTCTATAACGACACGTTTTCATGCAACCTGTATCTCCATGCGGTCCGCCGCGGCGGTCACGCAGGGATGGATCCTCCGCGCCTCGGCCAGGTGCCCGGCGTCGTCTCTGTATCTGGCAGAAAAGTGCGTCAGGATCAGGTTCTTGGCGCCGGCAGATTTTGCCAGCAAGGCCGCCTGGGACGCCGTCGAGTGCCTGGTCTCCGCGGCCCTCTGCTGCTCCCCGTCAAGAAAGGTGGCGTCAAATATGAGATAGTCGCACCCCACAAAGAACTCTTCGAGCTCCGCGCTTGGCATCGTGTCCCCGGATATGCCTATGACCTTTCCGGGGCGCTCCTCCCCCAGAACCTGCTCGGGCCTGAACGTCTTGCCATCCACCACCACCTCGCGTCCTTCCTGGAGCCGCCCCCACAGGCGCCCCCTCGGTATGCCCAGCTTTGCGGCGTTCTCCTCGCTGAATCTTCCGGGCCTGTTCCTCTCGCGGAGCACATACGAGAACGCCGTTATCGTGTGGCTTGCCCTGCATGCCAGAATCTCATAGTCGCTGCGCCGCCTGCCGCCGCCTCGTCCGTCACCCCCGTATCCGATCACCGCGCCGGGACTGACCGTTCCGATGGTTATGGGAAAAGTCGGGGCAAAGCCGAGCATGCGGATGTTTGCGGTTACAAACTCCTCGATGCCGGCGGGCCCGAATATCTCAAGCGGCTCGGTCCTGCGCTGCATGGACATTGTCTGCAGGAGCCCCAGTATTCCTATGCAGTGGTCGCCGTGAAGGTGCGTGATGAATATCCTCATTCTCTTGTTCCATCCCAGCCCCGCCCTGGTGTACGCGGTCTGGGCGCACTCCCCTGCATCAAACATGATGATCTCGCCGTTCCTCTCTATGCAGGTGCATGAGAGGCCCCTTGACGCGGTGGGCTGGGCGGCAGACGTGCCAAGAAACAGGATTCTCATATACTGATACCCGGCGCGCGTGATGCTTTATGCATACCCATTTACCACCGCCGCCTCTTCAGGACCCTGGCAATCTCGTCTGATACGTCGACTGACGCGACTCCCCTGCCGGCGGGCATGGTGTTGGCGCAGACTATCTTGCTGACGCCCGCCCTCCTTATCTTGGACTTGGCGCCATCCGCGAGCAGGGCGTGCGTGCATGCGGCAAATATGCGCCCGCAGCCCTGCTTTTTTAGGAACTCCGCGGCCTTGACAACGCTTCCTCCGGTGCTTATCATGTCGTCGATTATAATGGCGTCCCTGCCCCCCACGGCCCCCACCTTCTTGGTCTTTATGCTCACGGCCCCCGTCCTCCTGTCCCTTGACTTTTCGAGCACCAGCAGGTCGCACCCCATCTCCAACGCGAATCGTTCCGCCCTCCTTGCGCCCCCCTTGTCGGGGGACACCGCAATGGGCCTCTCCAGCCTGATGCCATCAAAGTGCCGCGCCAGTGCGGGTATGGCGGACACGTTGGTCGTGCTCCGTGTGCCGAGCAGTGCAAGCCCCCTCTCACTGTGCATGTCGACTACCACGATCCTGGCGGCGCCGGCGCTTCTGAGCATCCTGCCGAGCACCTTTGCCGATATGATCTCGCCCGGAAGGAACTCGGCGTCCTGCCTTGCATATCCGACGTACGGGATCACCGCGGTTACATCCCTAGTGTCCTCGCTTATCCTTGATATGAGGCAGAGCGCCCTGAACAGGTTGGTGTCCACGGGCGGGTGGAGCGACTGCACTATGACCGCCCTTTCGTATCCGGCGGTTCTGCCCCCGAGTCTCATCTTGCTCTCCCCGTCGGCAAACACGCGCACCTCCGTGGTGATCAGCCTGGCGCCAATCTTTCCGGCTATGCTCTTGGCAAGGCCATCCGAGGAGCCGCCCGATAACACGCATGTCCCCTTTTTCTGCGCCATATCCGGCCGTATCCCACACCGCATCTTAAATCTTGAGAGGGGCGGGCGCGCGCGACCTGCCGGATGACGCCGCCTTTTCTACCTTGCATGCAATCTGCCGCTGCCGCCGCCGCTGCCGCCGCACCGCGGCGCCAGAAGCGGGCGCAAGCCTAATCCTCGCCCTCGCCGCGCCCGTCCGTGCCCATGCCATACTCGTCGATCACCTTGTCCCTCTCCTTGTCGAGCGCCCCGATCTCTTCGGCCTC
Organism: Nitrosopumilaceae archaeon; assembly: GCA_021296175.1. Lineage (GTDB taxonomy): Archaea > Thermoproteota > Nitrososphaeria > Nitrososphaerales > Nitrosopumilaceae > Nitrosopumilus. Next base: position 3,072 of record JAGWAX010000026.1, read on the forward strand.
CCTCTTCTCGTCCCCCTGGTATACGGTCCTGATGGGCCACGGTATTCTGATGTCGTACCGCTTGAACTCCTCATACATCATGATCCTCATATCCGTTGTCGTCTTGAACTGCGCGCCGTAGTTGCGCACGTACACCCACAGCGCAAAGTCGAGCGACGAGTCGTTAAAGTTCTGGAACCTGACGACCGGCTGCGTCACGTCCACGTGCAGGTCCTTGTCGCAGCCGCAGCTGGGCTTGTTCTGGTCCAGGTACGGGCACCGGTACTGCCTTACGAGGTGCTTGCCCTTGGGGTCGACTATCTCGCTCATTGCGCGCCTGCCCACCTTTGTCAGGATGGCCTCGACCTGCCTGGGGTCGTTTAGGTACGACACCCCGACCTTTACGGTTGCAGGCACGAGCTGGTTCTCCTTTGTGTAGTTTATGATCTGGGACTCTATGAGGCTGCTTGTCGGAACGACTGCGACTGACTCGTGGAGTGCGTCCCTCACGTATGTGACAAGCGGCGTTATCCTGTGCACATAACCGTTGTATCCGGACTCCAGCTGTATTCGGTCCCCCTCCTTAAAGACGCCGTCCTTTCTGATCCGCAGGTACGCAAAATAGTTCTTCATGGTCTCCTGCAGGGCCAGTCCCAGGCCTATCGAGAAGCCGCCGGTCGCCGTCGCGACCACGAACAGGTCCACGCCCCACCACCCAAGCACGCCCAGAATGGTCGCCGCAAAGAGCCCGATGGGCATGAGCTGCTTTATGGATTTTGGCAGCTCGTGCCTCTTCTTGGCCGCGTATCCGGGGGGGTGCGCGCCCGGGACGACGCGCTCGTATCCGCCAAGCCGCTTCTCCTCCCTCCAGAGGTCGATGGGATATATCTCCGCCAGCTTCATGCCCGGCCTCAGCTTCATGCCAGACTGGTTGTTGCCGCTCGTGCAGTCGGTGTAATACTTTGCGTATTTGGCGCGCTCCGACTTCTTCCACGCCTCGAGCGGGCTCTTTACCCTCTTTTCATACATGCCTATCGGGTTTCCCTTTGTAGTGCGGAACTGCTCAAGCTGCGCCATGCCCTCCTCCGCGCCCGTCAGCTTGCGAAACTCCTCCGCGTCCATGCCCTCGGGGGCCTCCTTTGGGGGGATCCACTTGTACAGCTTGTGGAAGATGTCGCCGTCGTCGTCTGGAAACCCCCTCATCTCAAACCACGCGTCAAAGTCGCCCTTCTCGTCGATCGTGCGGTCGCGCTTTGTCAGTATTATTGGAATCATCTGGGAGGCGGCATAGCCGACCACGATTATGGTGAACGTGTTGAGGATCTTGGCAAACGTCTCGCTTGCACTGAGCATGCCGTCGGGCGCGGCCGTACCGGCCTGTCCCCTCGGGTCTTCGGCCAGGACGTTGGTCTGCACGTGCACGTTTATGGCCGCAATCAGGACTATGGCTATGATGGGCAGCATGACGCTGCGCAGAAACTTCGATATGTGCGGCCTCTCGTAGTAGAACCTCTGCGTGGCCATCCACGAGGAGAACCTTTTGTATATGGCGACAATCCCTATTATCCCGGCCGTCATGATAATGAATGCAATCTGGAGCGCCTCGGAGGTGGCAAGCAGGTGCGGGACGGTCTCAAACTGTCCCACCGTAATCTGTGACAGCTCATCGCCGGCCATGTCACTCCCTTCCCCGCTGCCGCGGCGCCGTTGCCCTTCTGGTTTCCGTCTCCACACGTGCTGGCATCATGACACCCAGAGGGATCATCTCTCATGCACGTTATATCATTTTGTCCCTTCCGTGCACCATGCAGCACGCACGCGCCCGCCCTGCGTAGGGGTTCTGCCTCGTGCAAAGAAGTCCATGCCTGCCTCGGCCATGCGCGAACCCGCACTGCCGCACGATCTAAAGGTTTAACAGTAATTCTAATCAAATAGTGACACTCATGACGTACCAGGAGACCGTATGGGACGACGCGGCCGGCTCCCCGGCGCTCAAGTCGTACACGCTGGCCAACTTCAGGAACCTTCCACAGATCGGGGCCCTTCCGGAGCAGACGGTATCGGAGATGGAGGTGGTAGGGAACGTCCTCCCGTTCAAGGCCAACAACTACGTGGTCGAGCGGCTCATAGACTGGTCCGACATACCAAACGACCCGATCTTCGTGCTGACCTTTCCGCAGAGGGGAATGCTAAAGCCGGACCACTACGCAAAGATGGAGGCCACGCTAGAGGGGGGTGCCGGCAAGGAGGAGATCGCGCGGGTGGCAAACGAGATACGCCTGCAGCTCAACCCGCACCCGGCGGGGCAGATGGAGCTCAACGTCCCGTCGCTCCGAGACGGGACAAAGCTGTACGGCATGCAGCACAAGTACAAGGAGACCTGCCTCTTCTTTCCAAGCCAGAGCCAGACCTGCCACGCGTACTGCAGCTTCTGCTTTAGGTGGCCGCAGTTCGTCGGGATGGACGAGATGAAGTTTGCAATGAAGGAGGGAGAGCAGCTGGTCCAGTACGTGTCGGAGCATCCCGAGATTACCGACATCCTGTTTACCGGCGGCGATCCGATGATAATGAAGGCGCGCATATTTGCAAAGTATGCAGACGCCATAATAGAGTCGAGGCTCCCGCACCTCAAGACCGTCAGGATAGGCACAAAGGCGCTTGCATACTGGCCGTACAAGTTCCTGACGGATCCTGACGCGGAGGAGATGCTCGACGTGTTCAGACGCATAACCGAGAGCGGGCTGCATCTCGCGTTCATGTCCCACTTTAACCACCTCAACGAGCTCTCGACTGACGCGGTGGCGGCCGCCGTCAAAAAGGTCAGGGCCACAGGCGCGCAGATAAGGACGCAGTCGCCGCTACTTGCACACATAAACGACGACGCGCCGATGTGGGGGCGCATGTGGACCAAGCAGGTCAGCATGGGGTGCATTCCGTACTACATGTTTGTGGTCAGGGACACGGGCGCGCAGCACTACTTTGGCGTGCCGCTTGTCAGGGCGTACGAGATATTCAGCAGGGCATACTCGTCAGTCAGCGGGCTGGCAAGGACGGTCAGGGGCCCCAGCATGTCGGCCACGCCCGGCAAGGTGCAGGTTTCCGGCGTCGCCACGATAGGCGGCCAAAAGATGCTCGTGCTCCGGTTCCTGCAGGGAAGGAACCCCGACTGGGCGCACACCCCGTTCTTTGCAAAGTATGACAAGGACGCCATATGGCTTGACGACCTCAGGCCGGTGGAGGGCACTAGGTTCTTCTTTGAGGACGAGCTTGATGCGATAAAGGCGGCAAAGCAGTCAGGGCATGACGGTGCGCGCCTAGGCCGGGACCCTCCAAAGCAGAAAAACTGATCAATTAGTAATATGTGAAGATTGATCGCAGCCTAGGCCCCCTGTGACGGCGCCCGTATGTCGAATGCAGAGGAGGCGACCCTGAGAAGGGATCTTCAAGGGGCGCACGGCAGGATTGACAGGCTGGAGGATGCCCCTGCTGCCCTTCTTGGCGCGCGGACGGGCCGCGGGTTTGGCGGCAAGCTGGAGCATGCGCCCACCCCCGGCCTGCTCACGTCTGTCAACTGCCTGGAGGTGGATCCGGCCAACAACGAGTCCGAGTGGATGCCAAGGAAGGCGGCCATATCCCAGAAGATCAGGTTCAGGATAGCCAGCAGCGGGGGCGGCGGTAGGTTCTCCGGTAGGCTCACCGCCATGTAGTGATGGGGGCCTAACTTTTGGACTGACTACTGACACGCTTGTCGTTAAATAATGTCCCTACAATGGTATATCATGAGCACGGGAAGCGAGGAGATGACGGCAGGCAGGGTTCTTGACGTCATCAGTAGCGAGGACATCTCCTTTGTCGACTTTTGGTTTGTGGATGTCTTTGGCGAGCTGCACAATGTGGGGATGCCCACCTATGCGATAGGCGAGGACAACTTTGTAAACGGGCTTGAAAAGCTGGACGGAAGCTCCATTGTGGGGTTCAAGACGGTCAACAAGTCCGACATGGTGATGCTGCCCGACCCGTCCACGTTCCGCATACTTCCCGGCGACTATGACATGGGCTCAGGCAGCGGCGGCGGCCACGGCCGCAAGAACGCGCGAATAATATGCGATCTGTACGACGGGAGCACGCATCCGGACGCTAGGTACAACCGGGACTCCCGCGGCATCGCCGAAAAGGCGGCGGGCAAGCTGTCCGAGCTCGGGTTCACGCACACGAACTGGGGCCCCGAGATAGAGTTCTTCATATTCGACGCGATAAGCGTGTACCCCTCACCGTACGCAGCGACCCACTCCGGCGCGGGCTCCGGGTACTCGATCGAGTCCAAGGAGTCGCCCTGGTCCAAGGGAAACGTCAGCACCGCCATCGAGGTGCGCGAAGGGTACTATCCCTCGCAGCCAAAGGACACGCTTGACGGGTTCCGCAAGGACGTCTGCGTGGATCTGTACAGCCACTTTGGCATAGAGGTCGAGGCCGAGCACCACGAGGTCGCGACGTCCGGCCAGTGCGAGATCAACCTCCGGTACGGGCGCATGATACAGATGGCAGACAACGTGGTCACGGTGAAGAACCTCGTAAAGGTAAAGGCAAAGCGCAAGAACAGGGTGGCGACGTTCATGCCAAAGCCGATATTCGGTGACAATGCGTCGGCCATGCACACGCACCAGAGTCTGTGGAACGGCCAGATAAACGAGATGTACGACGAGGACGACCTGGTGGCGCAGATCAGCCAGGCCGGCAGGTACTACGTGGGAGGCATACTGGATCACGCAGAGGCGCTCTGCGCCATAACAAACCCCACCACGAACTCGTACAAGCGGCTCGTTCCGGGCTTTGAGGCGCCAGTAAACGTCTGCTGGGGCTTGGGGAACCGCTCTGCAGCCGTGAGGGTGCCCATGTACACCCGGCACCAGGAGAAGAGCAAGAGGATCGAGTACCGCGTGCCGGACCCGACTGCCAACATCTACCTGCTGGAGGCGGCGCTGCTGCTGGCCGGGCTAGACGGCATCCGGAGAAAGCTTGATCCGGGCGACCCCGTCGAGGAGAACGTATACAGGCTCACCCCCGAGAAGAAGCGCGAGTACAACATCAGCTCGCTGCCCACGTCGCTGAAGGGCGCCCTCGACTCGCTCACAAGCGACAGGGAGTTCCTCGTAGACGTGTTTACAAGGGACTTTCTAGAGGTGTACGCAGACCTAAAGTACAGCGAATACTCGTCGTTTGCACAGACCCCCACCGCATGGGAGATCTCCATGTATGCGGACGCCTAGCCGCTGTTCCCACCGCGCTGCTGCTGCATTGCGGCGCATCAAACCACAAATATGAAACCCGGCTGACCCACTGCAGGTCTGGGATGGTCGAATCAAACTATGACATTCTAGGGGTGCCCGAGGACTCCACGGATAGGGAGGTCCGGGATGCGTTCAGGCAGCTTGCGCTCCGCCTGCATTCTGATCGCGGGGGCGAGAGCAAGCAGTTCATCCGCATCAAGCAGGCATACGAGGACCTGAAGGCGGGCAAAAAGTATCCGGACACGGACGACGAGCGCCTGAGAAACTCGAGGGTGTTTGCAGGGGACACGGACGCCGACGTGAAGAGGCGCAACCAAATACTGGGCCAGCAGATACACAAGGAGATGATGGCCGCCGAGGAGTGGGCGGCCGCCCTGAACCGCGCCAACATGACCGCGTCAAAGCTGTTCGGCTCAAAGACGCTGGGGGAGATCGAGCTTGAGCGCAAGGCAAACGGGGCCCTCTCGATAAAGGGCAACTTTATGGCCGGCAGCCTGACGTATGACGGCCCCATTACGATGAGCGGCAACGTTACAAGCCCGTCGTGGGCCGAGGAGTACCGCACCCGGATACGGCTCACCCGGGGAGACTTCAAGCTGGTAAACCCGCTTGAGAACAAGTACAGGATAGAGAACGGGGCCTCCATTACGGTGGAGGACGGCAGCGCCATCGTCGGAAACGTGTTCGGCCGCAAGTACAGGGTGGACGACCAGGAGGGCAGGGTTGGCGTGTTCCACATGCAAGAGCACCGCACCAGAATCTCGGCCCCCCGGGGCAGGATAATCGCCGAGCACGTGGTCAATACGGTCTCGCTGGAGGCCGACACTGTAATGGTGCTCAACGTGGAGGACGACGTGGAGATATCTGCCCGCGAGCTGCTGTTTTACGGCAGCAAGCTTACGTACGATTCGGCAATCATACTGAAGCGGGGTGGCACCATCCGGTTCTTTGAGCAGTTCTCGATTCAGGGGCTGAGCGGCGACGCCGTGATAAAGCTGGAGGGTTCGGGTAAGGTCATACGACTCTTCAACCTCAAGACGAAGCGCATAAGGACGCTTCCCGACGAGCTTGTCAGGGACAAGGAATCGTATGCAAAGGACGCGACCATGGTGGGGGGCGGGTTTACCATAACATACGAGATGCTTGAGAGCATATCAGTGGGCCAGAAGCCATCCAAGAGGAAGGGCAAGAAAGAAGAAAAGCCGTCGGGAGGGAGCTGGGCCGCAAGGTTCGGATTTGGGTAGTGGTGGCAGCAGCAGCCGTTGCCGTCGAGACCACTACGCCCCGGCGCGGCGAACTCATCCAAAAATAAAATAAGAAAAAAGGTTTGGAGCTGACTTAGTCAATCAGTTCAGTCCAGCCCTTTACAAAGACTGAGTTCTTGTAGAGCGGCACAGGCTGTCCGACGGTAAAGTCCATCGGCCTCATCCAAAAGATTGCCTTCGTCGGGCACACGCCAATGCATGCGCCGTCAGAGATGCATCTCTCCGGATAAAAGACAAACGCCTTGCCTCTCTTCCAGCCCTCGACTGGTTTTACTCTTAGCACATCAGGTGCCAGAGTTGTACAGATCTCCACACATAGTGCACAGCCTATGCACATCTGCTCGCTGATGTCAGGAAGAATTCCTACTGGCATTGTGATTCAAAGTCTCCATTCATTGTTAATAAGACTTGCCGTAAAACCATGACCTATAACGGCGTTTGCCGTTTTATAACACCGTTATGAAAACGATCGCATGCCGTTGCGGCTACGCCTCTATCTTGGCAGGTGGCGCGTCCGTGTCTTCGGGCGGCAGCAGGTAGGTGCTGTCGGCCGCCATGCGCGGAACCTGCCTTCCCCCGGGGTGCAGCACCCATTCCCCAGCAGTCGCCGCCGCGGGCTGGACGACATGCGCCTCCCCTACGCCGCCCCCGCCACTACCGAACCCATTGGCCCTCATGCTCCCTCTTCTCCTTACCCGCACCCCCACTATGACGGCCGAGCCGGCCTGCCCTGCAAGCGACGCGAGGGCCATTATGTGCGTGTTTGCAGTCATGGCCGAGTCGGCCCCCCCGTACATCTCATAGATCCCGTTCAGCGAGTCTATTATGACAGTCATCCTGCCGGTGGATGACGCGGATATGGCAGATGCAAGATCGCGGTTCCACGTGTCCTGGTCGGGGCAGACCAAGGTTGTGCAGTCGCGGATCCTTCCGAGGCCCGCCCCTGCGCACCCCGCGTACAGCAGATCCGTGTCCATGTACAGCACGGGTCCGGCAGCCGCGTCGGCCGCTGTGCGCAGAAACCGCGTCTTTGCGGCCGCGCCGGTGCAGAGTATGACGCTCAGCGGGGGGGCCTCCCGGCCTGTCAGTCTTCGCGCGAGCAGTTCTGCATGTGAAGGCGCGGGCGGCGACGGCTGTCCCTGCCCGAACTCCTTTCCGCCCGCCCCGCCATGGTTTTTATCCATCATGTGTGGTGGCTGCTTGAGACATAATAATGAGCTTGGATGATCCCACTGCCCATCCCGCCGGAGGAACCAAGAGTGATTTTGCAGACGACTTTGCATACGCGGGCGACAGGATCTACCTGAACAACGCGTCAGTCTCCGTGATGCCAGAGTCGAGCATAGACGCCATGAGGGACTTTCTGATAGAGTACAATTCGGCGGGGCCGGACTCCGCCGCATCCAGCGAGCTCGTAACGAAAAAGATCCAAAACGTCAGGAATATGATCTCGGGGATAATCTCGTGCAGCCCGGACGAGGTCGTGCTGACCCAGAGTACCACGGACGGGGTAAACATGGTGGCCAGCGGGCTCGGCCTAGGCGCCGACACGGCCGACGCGGCCGGGGTGATAATTCGGGGCATGGAACACGAGCACCATGCCAACCTGTATCCGTGGCTCCGCCTGGCTGAGAGAGGCGTCCGAATCAGGAGCCTCCGGATAGACCGGGACGGGATCTTTGAGATGGGCCAGCTCGCGTCCCTTCTTGACGGGCGCGTCAGACTGGTCGTCTTGAGCCACGCCCTGTACAACACGGGCGCCATCCTGCCGGTGGAGGAGGCGGGCAGCGTCATAAGGGAGCGCGCGGGCGGCTGCAGATTCTTTCTTGACGCGGCGCAGACCGTCGGCTGCATCGACCCTGCAGACTGCGACGTCTCCCGCATGGGCTGCGACTATATGTCGTTTAACGGCTCAAAATGGCTGTGCGGTCCCATGGGCACCGGACTGTTTTACTGCAGCCGGGAGGCAGGCCGCACCTTGGATCCCATAATGATCGGGGGAGAGTCTGCCACACTGCATGGTGATGATGCTTGCAGTGGCAATGGTGAAGGCAGCAATGGCCGCGACAGCAACGGCGGCAGCTGCAGCTGCAGCAACGACGACGACGACGACGACGCCCCGACGCGCCCGCGCCTTGCCCTCAAGGACGCGCCGGACAGGTTCCAGGCCGGCTTTAGGAACTATGCCGGGGTGGCCGGGCTGGAGGCCTCCCTGAAGTACGTGACGGGCGTCGGCCTCGGCCGCATACGCGCGATAAACCGGAACCTGGCGGGCCTGCTGTATGACGAGCTAAGCCGGATGCCCGGCGTCACCGTGTATGCGCCAGACGATCCCGCAAGGCGCACCAGCATCATATCATTTAACATCGGCGGCACGAGCCCGGAGCAGGTGGTTGAGAGATTGGTGCGGCGGGGGATGATACTCGCCGTCCGCGAGCAGGGAAACCTAGAGCACGTGCGGGCGTCGCCCCATTTTTTCAATACCGAAGGCGAGATGCACGCGCTGCTCGATGCGCTAAAGAGGCTGTAGGCCCCGTATGCCGTTACTCCTGCCCCTGCCCCTCTATTACCATCATGGTCAGGGTGGACTGGACCTTGCCAATCTTCCTGATCCTGTCCGTTATTATTCCGCGCAGCTCTTCCGGATCGTCGGCCGTCAGCTTGAGGACTATGTCGTACACTCCGTACACCCCCTGTATCTCGAACTTGGCGTTCTCCGACACCAGTATCTGCTTTACCTCTCCGATTATGGACTCGTCGGATCCCAGATCAGAGTTGAGCAGGACGTATGCTGTCGGCACGCTTGGACTCCGTCCAAAGTGTATTTAACCTTTCATGGATGCCCTCGCATGCTGTCGGCACGGCAAGCGTGTACGAAGAGGGTGACTGGCTGACGTAAGAGAACGGACGGGTTTCTGCGCCCCGCCCCGCCTCCCCGCCCCGCCCCCTCTGCCGCATGCCGCGCCGGCTGGCATATGACATATTTACCAAGGCCGCGGCCGTTGCCACATGCAGGCACCGGGGAGGCCACGATGAAGCCGCTTGACCTCACCCTCACCATATCAAAGACGCTTCCGACGTTTCCGGGCTCGCCTAGGCCGCAGTTCATAGAATGGTCCGCCCTTGACGAGGATGGATACAACCTGGAGCTGCTCCTTGCCAGTACTCATTCCGGGACGCATCTTGACGCCCCGTACCACTTTGCAAGGGACGGGCTCAGGGTGGACCAGATCAAGCCCGAGAGGCTTGTCGGAAGGGCCGTTCTGATCAGGACTGCCGGCGGTGCGACCGCCGCGCCGCGCCGGCGCCGGCGCCGCGCCATCACCAGAGACGACATCAGGGAGTTTGAAGAGTCAGGGGACGGCCGCGCAATAGGGCCCGGCACGCCGGTGATATTCTATACCGGCTGGCAGGAGGGGCACCTCGGCTCCAAGGACTATTTTCTGGCAAACCCCGGAATTGACAGGTCGGCCGCAAGATACCTGGCGTCAAAGCGGGTGGGACTGGTGGGGACAGACTCGCCCAGCATAGACGTGGGGGGCGACCCCGGATTCCCGGCCCACCGCGTACTGGCAGAGGCCGGAGTCGTAATAGTGGAGAACCTGGCAAACCTTGGAAAGATACGCTCAAGCGAGTTTGACTTTGTCATACTCCCGCTAAAACTAAGGGGTGCAAGCGGCTCCCCGGTCAGGGCCCTGGCGCTCAGCAGATGATACGCGGCGCAAGCGGCGCACGCCCGCGCCCATTCCGGACTGTGGGGGCGGAGGGATGAAACGTGTGCACAGCGGCGGCAGCAGGGCCGGCAAGATAAAAATGAGCCGTCCCCTGCCGTACGCGCGATGAGCAGGCCGGGCAACATGTGGAGAAAGGTCCACGGACGCATCACGAAAAAACCGACCAATTTTTCATGGGTGGTTGACGGCAGGCTTGCAGGCTCGGGCAGGCCTACAAGCCGGGACGAGATTGACTGGGCGGTGGGCTCACAGGGCATAAAATGCATAGTTACAATGACTGAGGATCCGCTGCCCACGCAATGGATGGCGTCCTCGGGTACGAGGTACCTGCACGTTCCGACCCCGGACCTTACGGCCCCGGACCATGGGCGCCTGAACGACGCGGCCGACTTTATCGACGCACAGATCAGGGAGGGCCGCCCCGTAATGGTGCACTGCGCGGCAGGGCTGGGCAGGGCGGGGACCGTCCTTGCCTGCTATCTAATCAAGTATGGAGGGCGTACCGCCGAGCAGGCCATACGCGAGATCAGGGAGAAGAGGCCGGGCTCCATCCAGTCGGCAGAACAGGAGACCGCGGTGGCCTTTTTTGCAAGGCAGCTTGCCGGCCCCGACAGGCGGGACGACGTGGAACAACCGTGACCAACTACTGATGCAATCATGCAGATCTGGTTGCTGCGCGGCGGCCGCTCAGTCTTCTGCAAACTCTGACACGAGCCCGCCGTCGCTTGCTATGCTGATGTAGAGCGTCTTGCCATTCTGAAAGACAAGTGTCAGTCTGCCGTCGCCCCCCTCGTCCCCCGGGTCGATGACCTTTACCAGCTCCTGCATCTTTATCGGTTCAAACTTTTCCATTGTACGGCCTCCGCGTCACTCCGGTATCGAGGTCGTGTCTATCTTGCCGTCCCTTGCCTTTATGAAGAGGAACCTGTTGTCCTTGAAGATGAACGTGATTCCGCCCTCCTTGTCGGGCTCTTCGACCTCTAGCACGGGCTGGCCTAACAGTCCGTCGTACTTTGCCATGCGTCATGCTCCTGCAGAGTTCCTTATATCCCTAATTGAGAACCGTAATCTCGATTCCATCCGAGTCGTTCTTTATGCTGCCTGCCTCGGCATACTGGTGCTTTTGCCATGACGCGTACACCTCTGCGCCTATCCTGTGTGCGCCCCCCCCTCCCAGTTCCGACGGCTTTATGACGAACGTCTCTGCAAAGTCGAACAGCTCGCCCTGAACCTCCTCCTCTGACAGCCTGATGTACGGCTCGAAATTCTTTGCCACCTGGACCCATATGCGCTTGTCCTTCATGGGGTTGACCAACTTTGGGTTTCTGGTCCAGAATATGGATGCCTTGCGGTAAGTGTCGACGGGCCTTCCCACCGCCTTCTTTCTAAAGCCGCCTGCAGTGACCAGCCTTGCGCCGTACTTGAGCTTGAATGAGACGTCGTTTGCCTCGTAGGCCTTGGTCCAGTCGTTCTCGTTGAAGGAGTCTCTGATCCCGCCCTGGATGGAGAACTCTGCAGTTATCTCGATGTTCTCGCCTGGGGAGTATTCGGCCTTGGGCGACGTCAGCGTTATCTCCGAGAACCTGCTCTCTGCCATCCGACTGTGATGGGCGCGTCCCTGCTTTATGTGTGCGTTGCGGGCGCGCATGACACCCCTGCTGCTAGGGAATCGTTGACGTTTGAGTAAAGATCGCTTGATCTGTGCGGTCGAGGCGTGCGTGTAGGAAGAGAATGATGATCTCTTACGGCGCCGTATGGACTCAAACCCCCTGAAAATTCGCGCCTGCCACCCTGCATCTACAGACTTTGCAGGCAGGATACGACGAGTCCGGCAACCGTTCACCCCTCTCCTCCTTGCGCAATACGCACGAATTATGGAATTCTAGCACCCGATAAGACGGACCTAGGTAGGCCGGTTCGTGGGTGGTGGTGGTGGACGGCTGCCATGTGTTCACCCTCGGCGTCACCACGATCTATAAATAATTTCCCTGTTGATGGACGCTGTCCAATCCGGAGTTTTTCGCCCCAAATTTGTGTTCATCTTGACGGGTTTTGAGACGGGGCGGCGGTACGAAA
>JAGWAX010000108.1 GCA_021296175.1 Nitrosopumilaceae archaeon
TGGTTTTTCAGCTGGAAGGATGGACAGGACGTGGCCGACTGCTTTGGTTTCAGCCAGCCAGTGTTGTGAATTCAATCAAAACCTGATTATTTTTGTTGCTTTTACAGATTTCAGGATGTATGGACATGGACATGAAAATCACAAGGGAGGAGTTCGAGGCGGCGGGCGACCCGACGGCGGGCGACCCGATCGGCCTGTTCATGCAGGGAATCAGGTCCGAGCAGACCAAGACATACTACACGCGGATGCTGCGCCGCGTGCTGTGCGACATCATGGAGGACGTCTTGGACGGGACTTTCGAGCAGCGGGCCGGACAGCTCGTGCGCATGGCGCTGGACGAGCCGGGCAGGACGCTGGGACTGATGCTCCACATCTCCAGAAAACTGCGGGAGCGCACAGAGCTGCCGCACGATCATCCGGACTATGTCAACCCGTCAAGCGTGCGCAACTACTTCAACCCGATCAAGAAGTTGTTCTACATGAACAACGTGCCGATGCAGTGGAAGCGGGTGCACTCCACGTGGCCCGAGCACGACAACATGGTCGAATCTAGGGGGTGGGAGCGCCGCGAGATATTGTTGATGCTCGGGCACGCCAGGAGCCTGAGGAACAGGGCGCTCATACTGGTGGCCGCCAGCTCCGGCATCAGGGTGGGCGGGTTCGAGCTGCTGAAGTGGTCCGACCTCAGGCCCGTGTACATGGACGCCAGGGGGAAGCCTGTGTTTGACGATGTGGCCGGGGACCGGGGCAATGGAAGCGAGAGGACGCCCGCATGCGCCATGCTCACCGTGTACGGCCGCACCAGCTCGAGTTACCCGGCCTTCATCACGCCAGAGGCGCATGCCGCCCTGATGGAGTACAGGGGCGCGCGGGAGCGGCGGACGGGCGTACGGCCAGGTCCGGACGAGCCAATGTTTCAGGCCTGGAGGGAGGACGGGCGGCCTGCCGCCGTCGGGGTGCATGCAGTACAGGAGACCGTAAAGAGGATCGCCGTCGCGGCCGGCCTGCGCGACCCCGGGCGAAAGAAATACAGGAGGCAGTATGACGTGCCGATTATGAACGGCTTTCGGCGGTTCTGGAATAAGACGTGCAAGGAGTCCATGTCCAAGGAGTCTGCTCTCTCGTCACTGATCAAGAAGGAGTACATGATGGGGCACGTCGGCTTGGTGAGCCTGGACCGCAACTACTTCAAGACGCACGTGCTGGAACTGGCCGAGGAATATTTGCAGTCCGTACCCGCCCTGACCATAGATGACGCGGAGCGCCTGCGGCTGGAGAACAAGCAACAGGCAAGGCGCATAGGCGTGATGAAGGACGAGCGCGATACGGAGATCGCCGCGCTAAAGCGCACAGTCGAGGAGATGGCCAAGCGGATGGAGAATATGGCGAAGGGACGGGACGGGCCGTCCTGACGCCCGGTTTCTGACTTTGGCCCCGTTAAATTGAAACTAAATGTGTGTGGGCATGGAGGACGCCGTACCGGCCGCCGTTATGCGCGAAGATGCGGGCGCGCCCGTAAGTGTGGACGCCTTCCGCGACACCCTGCTGCTACGCGCCATCCACGAGGCGGGCGACCTGGCAGAAACACTGGAGCGCATCCACAAAAACCCCGGGCTCATCACGTCGCCGGAGCAGCTTGATGTAATTGACGCGACATCTGACAAGCTCAACGACCACGTGCGCCACGGCACGGCCCAGGTCAGGCAGGTGCTTGCCGCCGCCGCCGCTGCCGCCGCAGCTACGGCGGAGTCCGCCGCGGACAGCAAAATCAGCGGCCCGGAGGCGCATCTCTGATGTCGGGCGCCGGCGCACGTGTCGGGCGCGCCGGAGCCGGTGTCTGGCGCCGCATCAGGCGCGTGGAGGACGGGCACATCGCGTACCTGCCGCGAAGGCTCGCCAGAGTAAGGCTCAGGCGGCGGATCAATAAGGCACTCAGGAACCTCGACGAGGTAGACGCCATAGCGCGCGGCGTGCGCTCTGACTGGACGGACATGCGCCCCGAGGCGCGCGGCGTGTGCGACTGCACGGGGGAGGCCCGCCGCCACCTCGAAAGGCTTGGCAGCGTCGGGACCGCATGGCGTCCCCCTGCTAGCTGACACCGGACAGCCGTCCCGGTTTTTCCACATGCCTATAAGTAACTGGATGTGGGTTGGCATGGACAAACCAAACATCACGGCGTCGGAAGCGGTGCGGGGGCAGACGGGCTGCCGCACGAAGACGACCACATGCGTTTACACCGCGCGCGGCCCGCGAACCGTGCGCAGGCTCGTGCTGGCTGCCGCCGCGTGGCGCATGCTGCGCGACGCGCTGCGCCCGGGCGTCAGAGTCACGCTGGATTCAGCGGACTACACGTGCGGGGCATGCGGACGCATACTCAGCGGCGACCTGCGCGATGCGTCTGACCACGTGTACGAAAGCCACGGCAGGCAGTCGTTCACGCTCGAGGAGGAGCGTGGCGGCGGCGCCCCGGACGGCGTCTAAGGAGGCGGACCATGCTGATGCCCCCATACGTACTGGACTGCGAGAACCCGTCCGACCAGATGGTCATCATGTGCGGCACACGCCTCTCGGGACACCGGTGGCGCAATACCACGCGCAAGACCAACGACTACTGTTTGGACTGCGGCTGCCGCCGCATGGTGTGGGTGCGGTTCGCCAAGAGCAACGGCATGGAGGCCGACGGCTGATGTGCGCGCATTCAGAAAGGCCGAGCGGGCTGCTGCTTGACGTCGCGCCCGTATGGGGCCGTGACGTGTACGACGCGCGCGTGCCGCGCGCGAGGCTGGAACACCTCAATGTGCCCGACTGGTGCCTCGTTGGGGAGGCGCACGGCTTTAGCGCCGGGTACGCGGACCCGCAAAATCAGAATTACTGCGAGACGTGCAGCATGTACAGCCTGGGCATATGGGGGCATTACCTTGATGCCGCCAGGCTGCGCGAGTTGGCAGAACGCTTCGCCGAGCATTTTGCCGCGTCGCACAGGCAAACGGCGCGTTTGGCGCCCGTACGCATGGGAAGGCGCGT
>JAGWAX010000109.1 GCA_021296175.1 Nitrosopumilaceae archaeon
CCGGTAATAAAATTGGCCCATATAAAGATCATTCGTATTTTGGCAAATCTTATCAAATATCACTATTAGTCACTATATCGGGATCAAGTAAAATTTGGTTTCGCCCCCTTACCCGGGTATACAGATCAGGCATGTTTTTTGGTAGGTGTTGTAGAACCTCCACCATGACATGCTTGGTGACTTTTTTTCTGATCTCTTTCATAGAAGGTGATGCCAGAAGTGCGAGCGTGGGAGGTTTGCCCGGTTCTATGACCCCTTCATTTACCAGCTTTTTAGTCTCCCTTCGGATCAGCTCTATCATACGGTTATCATCCAGCGGTCTTTTTGGATTTGCCATTTTCTCCGGTATGTGTCTTAATCTGAATGCGATTTCCATGTCCCAATAGTACTTCGCCAGCCTGACTGCTATGAAGTCAAGATCCATCCGGATCTCATCACCGCGATGATCAACCCACTGCTTGCCTATCAGGTCGTCTCTACCATACTTGCCTATGTCTGTCAGGGCGCGGAGAAAAACGGCCTTGTACGTACTGGTCATCTGGCCGGTCTGGAAAAAATTATTGAACATCTTGATGAACTTGGTGTACTTGTAGTCTGGCAAACCTTCCGGCATGGACGGTTTGTAATCCTTCTGCTTATAGGTTTAATGTGATAGAACGTGTTTCGACCATCCGCACCACCCACAGCATGATCAAGGAGATCAAACAGTAGCAAGACGCAAAGTAGGCGCTGGGACGTGGTGGCTACATAATGACGATAAGGTAATGGGAGAAAGACAACCGGGTTGGGTATCTAAACACAGACTCCTTCCCGCTAGGACTTTTTTGTTAGCTTTTTGTACGCCACGTATGAGAGCACCAGCAGGATCGCTATAGTCCCCATAATCTGCCACCGCGGTTCGTCTGCCCGTGGTGTATTAGACACATGTGGCGCGCTTACTGCACCGCGAGCTTCCCCGCCCCACTCATTGTACAGTGTGACATTCAGGGTGGTGTCGGGTTGAAACAACACGGTGCATCCTATGGGACATGGTTGCTCCAGACGAGCGCCATTTATCTCGACATGCTTGATTATGCCAAAGTTTTCGGGTTGCTTTATGACAATACGGCCTGGTTCCCTTGAGACGTCTGCGGGGTTGTCCTTTTGGGCGTTGATGCTGACAGTTTCGCTACCTTCAAACGAGTAGTATTTGTGGTGGATGACGTGTTCGTTGGAACCGTTTATCGCGATGTGCAGGGACGTTGGGGCCAGCACGCTCAACCCTAGGTCGTATGGGGCGGTGAGACGGAACGTCTCGGGATGCTCTGTCAGCTCGTGAAGATCCACAAGCCTACCGCTGAACGGCAGGCCCGTGCCGTTCTGGAGGGCAATCTCGTCAAAGTGGATGGACGTGCGCAGTATCGCGGCGTTGATCATGCCGCCGGATGCATGCCATTCCTGCACCATGGAATGGGTGTCGTTTACTACAATCTGCGCTACAATCGGATCGTCAGTATCCCACGTTATCTTGTCGAGTATGTAATCCGTCAAGTATTCGGCCCCGAGTTCCGCGTATGGCGTCACTCGTAGCGTGATGTTGTCTGCGGTTTGTATGGCGCCCGAGTGATCTATGGACTGTATCATGACACGTTTTGCAAACGGCATCTCAGGATAGCGCATCGTGGTTTCGTACAGCAGGGTATCCTTGCCCGCAAAGTCGCGGCTGTAGATCTGCAGGTGCGAGGTGACGTTCTCGTTGACTGCCGCCTTCGCAGCAGCAGCAGCAGCAGCGACGGCGCCCGGCTCTCCTGTTGCAGTCTGGTTATGTGTGGAGAACACCCATCCGGACACGGGCCACTCAAACAGGACTGTACCGTGTCCGCTCTGCACGAACATTGCAGTCTGCGTGTCCTGCACGTGCTCCAGTGCGGTGTGGCCGGGCGAGGAGTTGCGGCCCGCGTCAAACACGTGGTCCTGTCCAAAGTGGTTGTAGGTGTACGGGTCGTGTCCCCCTCCTGTCCCGTCCCACCCGTTGATGAACGAGCGGCGCATGGGATGCAGTACGTCCTCCTGCCAGCTCCCACCGTACCTCATGGCGATCCCGTGCCGGTCGTCAAAGGCGTACTCGCGGGCGTCTGCAAGCACGGGATACGAGTACGCCGTTTCGTAAGACGGCTCGTACGGCACGACCTCGGCCGCAGTTGAATTCGTCGCGTTTGCGACCATTTTGCCGAGGTTGTAGGCAGTCATGTTGTATTCGAACACATACGTGCCGAAACCGTGCGGTGTGCCTGCAGTCCGGACAGTCAGTCCGTCGCCGTTGCCGAACCACAGCCTTTCGGCCAACCACGGCGGCGAGTCCACTTTGACCGCGTGCTCGCACGGCGGCGCCACCGTGTGTGGGACGGGCGCGGCGATATCATTCTCATCTGCTGATGGCGGCGGAGGAGGTGGGCAGTCAAACTCGTCTATTATCGGGAGCGTGACGGGGGGCAGGCGGTGCGTCTTAAAGTTGATGTGCGCACTGCGCTCGTCCTTCCACTTCCACGACGGTTCGTGCCGCACGTACACCGGGTCGCTATGATAGTAGGTGCCGTCCAGATTTTTCGCGTCATACCCCTGTATGTGGTGCAGCGGCGGCTTGCTCAGTATGATGAGCAGTTCGCCGTCCTGCAGCGACGGCCCCTCGTCCCTCTCAATCTTCTTGACGCCCTTTACAGGTATCCCGTTCGCGTAGTGGTGTGGCGTCAGGTAGGTGCCTGCCGCAGTCAGCTCGAGCTTTGCCCCGTCAGACGACGGACTGGCGCATGTGTCTAGGCCTCCCGCCGCGGGCGCCTCATACGTTTCACTGTAGATCCCCGGAGGAGGCGTCTGCAGGTCGAACGGATGCGTGCGGTTGGCCAGCAGGTGTCCCCAGGACGGCGCCGGATATCCGGGAGGCGGGCCGGGGGGAGGTGCGACGGGCTTGCCGTCTTTACCGGTGATGTCGTACGGCGGCAGCCCCGTATGCCACGCGTGCAGCAGGCGCGCGTACGAGTCCACACCCTTGTTGGGCCGTATCTCGGCCGTCCCGTACACGCAGCCGGAACGGGTCGGCAGTGCTAACTTGCCGCACAGCTCCTGCACGCGCCCCCCAAACCATTCTGTACTGCCGGGGTCGGCGGGCGTCGCAGCGAGGTGCGCGTGGGACGCGTTTGTATTGGTTATGATCCCCCAGGCGTACGACGTAGCGTAGAATATGCCGTCACCATAATACTTCATGTATACGGGCAGTTCCGGTAGTTCAGGCGTGCTAGGCTCCCCCGGACCGCCGGGCCGCAGGCCGAACGGGCACTCCGGAAGGTCGGGGTGGCCGCTCCGCATCTTGTTCTTCTGCTCCCACCACTCCCAGGCGGGTTCTCCCCGGTACGCCTTGGACTTGAGCGTCTTCTCATACTCAGTCAGCCTGTCGTCGCCCTCCTTTGTGAGGAACACTTTATCGTATACGGTCCACTGCTCCCATTTCGTGCGCCAGGACTCGCCGGGTTTTGCAAACGACACCTGGCACTCCGTCTGTATCTTGCCGGCGTAAAAGTCGGTACTGCTCAGGAATCCGACTGCCGGATCGAGGTCGGTGTGCGCCAGCGGCGCGCTGCGGGACATGCGGCCGTCGCCGTCCACCCGCACGGCATGGTGGTCAAGCAGCAGCCTGCTTGTCTCAAGGAGGGGCGCATGGACTATACAGTCGCCGGGGTCGGACCTGTCCTCCCACCTGAATATGTAGTAGAATGCGTCCCCCGGGTAGTACGTGTCGTCGGGATTCTGCCGCGGCGCATCCAGGTATGTGACGGGGTGGGACTCGCCGCGCACGTGCAGTATGCAGCTGGTGGCCGAGTGGTCTGCCCAGACGTCGGCATCTGACGCGGCGCACGATACCGCGACGATTGCGGCCATTATAATGACGGCATTACGCGAACCGTACGGCACGCGCCATACGTTACGCACCGCCCCTTTGACACGCGACACGCCGGTGCGCTCCCGGCCCCGTTTCCCAACAAATATCCGCATGATCATCCCGATCCAGCCTCAGTTGCCGTTGCCGGCGTCCCTGTATGGTACACGAATACGCGCATGCGCCGCCCATTCTCCTGTACCGTTGCTATCATCATCATCACCATCCCCACCGGCAATCACTTTTGAGCAGGATACGCGCCACGACGGCCGGTGCGTCCTACCGGCGCCTGGCACTGCGCCGCAGCTTCAGGCCGCAGCACGGACACCCGGGCTCCTCCCTGACCATCCAGACGCCGCACTGCTGGCAGCGCACCTGTCCCGCCTTGTACCGGCTCTGGGTGCCCGGCTTGCTCACCTGGTGCCTGGCGCACGTTCCGCGGCAGGCCATTATGCTGTGCGCGCCCCCCTGCCGTGCGTGGCCGCGTAAGAAAATGACGCCTTGCGGCAGCCGTTCTGTACCGCCGCCATCACGGGATCCGCCCCATTATTCAGGCAGCGTGCGATCTTCCCAAGAACCGGCGTCCCGACTTGGTTCATCCCCCATTCATTCACGCAGTAATAATGGTAATTTTGTATTTATTTTTTATGACAAATATGTTGTAAGAAATGGTCGACGGATCATCCGGCGCGGCGTGACACCATGTTGTTCGTTCCAAGCCATACGTAGGTGTGCGCCGGGTGTACCATATAATAACACAAGGAATAATAACCACATATGACAATAATATCATATGGGAAAGGAAGACTGGAAGACGGTCAACGTCAAGAAGCGCCTCCTGGACGAGGTTGAAAGGATACAGAGGACCGACGAGGCAAAGAAGGCCGGGATAACCAACGTGGCGCAGTTCGTGGATCTGGCGCTCCGAGAAAAGCTCGAAAAGTTTGAGCGCAGGCGATTTGAGCACATCAACATGCACGAGGACCACGTAAAGATACTGGACAACAAGCTTGAGCGCGCGGGCCGGATAGTATCGGTGTACTTTCGGGACACGAAGGCGTGGTGTGAATATTGCGACGAGCACATGTGCGTCCACATACAGTACGCGTGGGAGATTCCCGACGTCAGGGAAATTCTAAGCGCCCGCAAGCTTGCGCCGCCCCCCTCCAGGGTATTCTGACGTCACCTCCCCCGGACGCGGATTAAGACGCGTTGACGAGATGGGTTCGTTAGGGCAGAGTCGTCGGAGAGAGGCGCGACGGGATGATGTCCCCGCGGTTGTGGAGCTGGGTAGCGCAACTTCTGAATTTAGCGCAAAATCGCGTGGACCTGGACGTTACAATCCGTCAGCGAGACTAACATCTTGGTGGCCTGATCCTGGCCGTAACAGGAGTGGCCTGCCGCGTCCAAAAAAGGGCCGGGAATGTTGTACCCGGCCAAGGACGGATATTTTGAAGCGCCGCTTTTCCCAGACAAGGACTCCGCGCGCGGATCATACAGGATGTTTGCCTCGCTTAACAGTAGGGTGATTGGAATTGTAACGTTTTGGCCGACAGACAACCCGGCCCTGTTACGCGCCCGCCATTGCGAATGATTTGGGTGAAGACGGGGAGGACGCTGACACAGAGGTTTTGATTGTCGTGCGCGAGGGTGCCCGGTGCTGGTGCCCGGTGCTGGTGACACCCGTGCCTGACACCTACCAAAGTCTACAAAGTCGACGACATTGACGACACCTGTGCTCAGGGTCGACGGAGTCGACCGCGCCTGTGCCTAGAGGGGGGGGGGGGGGGGGGGGGGGGGGGGGGGGGGGGGGGGGGGGGGGGGGGGGGGGGGGGGGGGGGGGGGGGGGGGGGTCCACCGAGCCTGTGCCTAGAGCCCCCCAGAGTCGACGAAGTCGACCGAGCCTGTGAAATGGGCTAGTGTTAGGTTATGTACAGAGCTTAGGGCAGACCGCTGGACATGCCAGAAACGTCTCGCGTTCTGGGCCGGCTGACGGTGGTAGGCCCCATGCCTCGGGAAGCCTGCGCCAAGCGTATCTATGGCGCGCCGTGGATGCGGAGGACGCGTTAGTGGAACCGCCGTTGGCCTGCCGACCCGGAAGTTGGTGCGCGCGGGCGCTGGACTGCAACCACTGTCTCCGGAAGAATTGCGGGCCGTGAGATGCCTGGGAAACTGACAGTTGAGCTTGGGCGCCTGCTGATGAGGGGTAACAATTGAGCCCCCCTCGGAGGGAACCGACGAGGGGGGCGGGAAGTACATCCGTCAACACACGGGCAACATTACGTTGGCGAGCGGCTGCTCGGCGCGCCCATGACGAATGCCAACCGGGGGAACGAACGCGCGGCGCATCAAGGTGACTCTCTTGTGGAATGTGTCGGGCCGCGGTTGTCGTTGAGGTGTCGTGCTAATATGCGAATGGATGTTCGACACATGCCGTCAAATCACGGATGCGCTT
>JAGWAX010000027.1:0-15259 GCA_021296175.1 Nitrosopumilaceae archaeon
GGGTTTGACATTACGCCTGTATGTGCCGGGTACGATATAGATCTGATGATCTAGAAAGTTTGACCTTGTGCTCAACCTAACCGGTAACCCCCTCCAGATCAACATCGTTTTTATATTTGGCAGATGCCGAATCAACATACTTGGCAAGTTACAAGGGAGCCTACAGCAACGAGCGGTCGTTTGGAATAGCGCTTCCCGTTATAGCGATAATGTTTGTTGGAGCGGTCTACTTTATGTCGCAGAGAACCGACGCAGGGTTTGCAAGCTTTATCCTGGTGGGGGCGGGGGCCGTAACCATGATCTACTGGGTACGCATGCTGCAGAGGATTGCGCAGGACCACAAGCCCGCGTACACAAAGGCCAGGGAGCAGGAGAGCAAGAACTGGATGTACGACTTGATGAAGGGCGAGGGCGAGTCCGTGTTCGTAGCGGAGGTGCCGGGCCCCGAGGACAAGATAGCCGTCAGGCTGATCGACGGCGTGCTGTACATACGCGGCTCGGGCGGGTTCGGAAAGGAGGTTCCCATAGAGGGGGCAGAGCAGATGCAGATAGTGGACTTCAAGTACAGGAACGGCGTGCTCACGCTGAGAATTCGATAGCCGTCATGCAGGTACAGTCACAGGCTCTTTGCAAGCTCGAGCTTTTGCGGAAGGTACTTGTCCGTGATGTTGGTAAGCCCGTACTTTGAGAACGCCTCTAGTTCCGCCTTGCGCTTGAGCCTCAGAAACACGTCAAGCTCCTTGCGCCATACGCCGTAGGCGTACCTCGGATCGCTCTTCAGATCATGGCACCTCTTGATGTCCGACTCTGTCATTGGAATGGTGGGCAGCTTGTACTTTTCAATGTCCGTGGCCCAGACCCCGACCCACTTTGCGTCCGGGACGGTCAGCTCGCGCAGGTGTGCCGCATTGGCGGAGCCGGACTTTATCACCATGGCGATGTGCTCCCCGTACACGTCCCCGTCAGTCAGGATTATTATGGGCAGCCCCATCTCGTCGTGCAGCCGCTTGAGAAGCGTACGCGTGGAGCGCGGAGCCTGCCCCCCGGTGTTCACTATTATCGACTTGAATTTTTTGTCCACCTGCTCCTCCACGAACCTGGTGAACAGTCCGCCCTTCTCTATCGCGATTACCATCTCGGCGCTGGTGTCGACAAGCTCCGCGGTGGTGAGGCTCGGGCCTATTGAGTACCCGTCAGGATGGTTTGAGAGGTTCATCGTCTTGCCCTCGTACCCTGGGATGGTATACTCTATGTTGAGGTCGCCGAATATGGTGCTGCGCTCCTCTGGGAATATGTGAAAGTCCTCCCGCGGCCTTGACGTAACGGCCTCTAGATCCACAATGATGTTGTCCGACTCGGACTGGTTCTCAAACTCGATTGCAAAGGCCTGGGACGAATAGTAGACGTCCCTGAGGGTCGAGGACTTTTTCTCCTTTGTAAGCCTGTTTGCAAAGAACGCAAGCCACATCAGCTGCGTGAACGACCGGAGCTGCGAGGAGTTGTGCGAACTGCGCATGGCCGACGCGCTGCCCAGTATGTACTGCCGGGTCGCGTCGTCAAATACGATGTTGTTTACAGACCTGCTGGGTATGGAGAACGAGGGGAACTTGCCCGCGTTGAGGTCGCCGTATATGCGGGCGCCGTGCCCCTTGAGCTCGCCCAGTATGTTCTTCTGCTTTAGCTTTGCCTTTGTCGCCGCGTCGACCTTTGGCTTTTTTGCGGCCTTGCGCTTTGTGCTGCCTGCCATTATGATGCTGACCTCCTACTGCTGCCTGCATGGGGGCCGGCGCTTTTTTGAGGCCGTTGCCGTTGTCGCCGCACCTTCACAGTCGCCGCCACGAGCGCCTTTTTTCCCTTGCGCGACTGCTGTTGTTGCTGCTGCCGCTGCTGCGCGGCCCTCTTCGAAGAGCGGGCCTTCTTTGAGGATGCAGCGGATCTTCGGGCTGCAGCCTTTTTCCTGCCGTCGGGGGTGGAGACCAAAGTACCGCCGGTGTCGTCAAACGCCTTCATCTCCCCAACTGACATGTCGGAGGTACTGCCTTTTATGTCGGGCGCGCCGACGGGTTCTGCATCCTCGATTTGATCATGACTGTTGTCGGGCGCGCCGTTATCGCCATGGTCGTTACTTGCGCCGCGCTCGCCGGTCTTGGATTGTCGTAGCGATGATGATGATGATGATGATGATGATAAGGCCGATGCCACCTCCGCGTCGCGTGTGTTCTCAAAGGACGTGTTTCGGAGAACCTTTTGGTATGCCGGCTCTTTCCTTTTGCCGGCCAGTTCGGTGCAGAACTGGGCGATCATCGGAACGTATTTCGCATACAGGTTTGCGCGCCTCTTTGCGGCCTCGGCCTGCCCCCTCTTGGACATGTAGCCGGCAAGCTTCCTGGACAGGTACTGCAGGGCCAGCCGCAGTTCGCGCTCTATCTCGGGCCTGTCCGCCACGTTCTCCTTTCCTGCCGTCTTGTACGGGACGCGCGTGGAGCATATGTGCGACACGATGACAAACGGCGGGTCGCCCTTTACCTTGTAGCGGGCCCAGTCGATGTCGTTTACCACCTTCAGCACCACGTCACTCCCCTCGTCATACAGCAGGGGGATGCGGTTGGCAAACCGGTACACGTGCGGACCTCCGGACGGTATCTGCCCCCCGTATGCGATCCCCATCTCCACTACAAACGGGAATCCAGAGTACGCCGACGCGGGCCGTTGCACCACCACCGAAAAGTCCGGCTCAAAGAACTTTGCAATCCCCTTTTCAAGCGGCTCGGCTCCGAGGGGCGCAAGGCAGCTGGAATCGGGTGCAAGGAACGCGTCATACTTTTGAAGCGAGTCGCTCAGACTCACAAGCTCCTGGTTTGTCAGGGTGCCCACCCTCTTCTCCGGCTTGAATCCTGCAAACTCGGCAAACTTGGCGGCCGTGCTCACGCCCACGCGCTGAAACCGCTTTGTGAGGAACGCCGCGATCTGCTCTCCCTGAACCGTGTTTGCAAGCTGCCTGTAGTAGGGATTGTTGCGGCTCATCGGGACGGACTTTGTATCGGACGTCGCAAAGTCCCAGTATGATATCATGCCGTTTGCCACGTCGACGTCCTCTATGCGGACGCGGCTTATGGCGTCAAATCCCATCTTCATAAACGACATCATGGCAAGTACGATCCTGACGTGCCTCGTGAGTCCCTTCCATTTTTTTGCGGTGCGCGACATTATCTTTGCAAAGTCGGCGTCCTTTTTGACCCCTATGTCCTTGCATATCTTTGAGATCATCGCGCTGCTCACCACGGGTATGTCAAACTGCGACTCGACGATCATGCGCCGTATGCGCTCCACGTCCACCCCGTGCGGGTGCGGCTTGATTATGGTGGGCGGAGGCGGTATCTCCTTTACGAACCTGGGGTGCGAAAATGTCTGCCCCTTCGGATCGTCAAACTTTATGGTCGCATACGGCGTAATCAGCGACGTCTCATACACATAGTCGCGTATCTTGGAGCCGGCCTTTGAGTAGTCGCCCTCCAGGCATATGCTTACCGTCAGCCCCATCTTGGACACCTCGCGCGTCTCGTGCCTTACTATCACGGGCTTGTTCTTCTGTATGTCAAGCAGTATCTCAAACCTGTCCTGCGTCTTTCCGTCCACAGAGCTGTGCACAACGACCGGCGTGTTGGTGGTGATCTGCCCGTACAGTATCGCCATCGTGGCCCCGAGCCCGAACATGCCGCGCGCCTGTTTGAGCCCGAACTTTGAGCCGTACAGGACCGTTCCAAACGCAAGCGGTATGTGGTCTGCGTCGACCCCGGGACCGTTGTCCTTGACAGTCAGTATGTAGTGGCGCGGATCCGGCTTTGACGGGTCGACTGCCTTTATCATGAGGTGCACGTTTGGAAGTATGCCCTTCTGGTCGCATGCGTCAAGAGAGTTCTCGACCAGCTCGCGGACGGCAGTATACAGCGAGCGCGTAGGATTGCTGAATCCTGCAAGGTCCCTGTTGCTGTAGAAGAATTCGCTTGGCGAGATCTGGTTGAACCGCTCCTTAATCTGAACCATGAACGACACCCGTATTCTCTTCCCACAGGATCATGCGTTCCTGCTTCTGCCGCCGGTTCGCGGCCTCGAGCCGGTTGTATACCGACCCGTGCATGCTTCCCCCGGATATTGCGCCGACCGCGTCGGCGGCGCGCTTCAGCCTGCTTCCGGCCCCGATAATCGAAACCGTCTTTCCATATACGGATATCCGGGTGCCGCTGAGCTGCTCCATGTTTTTCCTTGCTCTGCCGCGCTCTCCTATAATCCTACCCCTTATCCTCTCGATGTTGGCGCGCGACTTGCCCCCGAAATCGGCCAGGCTTATCACGTGCAGCGCGTTCTCATCCTCGAGAAGCGTCATGGCGACATCGGGCGCAAAACCCCTGCCGATGGCCATTACTATCTCGACTGCCTTGAAGGGGGCGTACTCCTCGCCGGCCGCGTCACCCTCTGCGGACACCCACACCTCGCCGGTCGAGCCGTCCACTGAAACTGCGACCCCGCACCTGAGCTCTATCTCGGATTTTACCGAGCCTTTTTTTCCGATCAGTACCGCCACCCGCTCGTGCGGTATGCGGATCATCTTCTCAAACATCATGATGATGTTATATCCTCCATGATACGGCCTGCATCGTCCACGCTTACTCCCTTCTTTTCAAAGAATCTTGTAATGTTGTTAATATCTCTTTGAAGAAGCATGCGCGCGTTCGGATGCCGCCGGTCCACTGCAGAGCCCAGGTCGAACATGACAAGCCCCCTGCCGTGCACCTTGAAAATGTTATACTCGGAATAATCCCCGTGTACGAGGTTTGCCTTTGTATACATGTCTCCGAGCATGGACAGGGCCCCGCGGTAGTCGTCGTAGTCGACAGGCCAGTGCAGCAGCTGCGCGGCAGGGCGGCCCCTGGCGCCGCCGTCGCTGCCAGAATCGGGAGCATGCCCCGCGCCTATGAACTCCATTGCAAGGACGTTGTTTGCGACGTGAATGGGCCTCGGAACGGGAATGCCGGCCTCGGCGCACCGCGTCAGGTTGCGGAACTCCTTTCTTGCCCAGAGATACACCACGTTGCGCGTGCCCCTCTTGACTGAGGTAAACCTCGGGTCGCCCTCCATGTATGCCTGCCGGCGCTTGAAGTTGGAGGTGCTGACTAGGTATATCTTGAGGGCGACATCCGCCCCCGTGGGGCCCAGGCCCCAGAACACCAGCGACTCCTTGCCTGCGCTCACCGAGCCGTTGACGCCTGAGAGTATGCCGCCAGTTATCATCCTGTAGAGGGTCATCACGGTGGGCTTGTCAAGCACCTCGTTTACCACCTTGTTCTTCTTAAAACCGTCTGCCAGCTCCCTTCGCCTGCGATGATGCAACTTGGGCCCTAGCATGTCCTCAAATGCCTCGCCGGAGGCCGGGCCGTCCTGCATGCCGTCATCATCGCCGTCATCATCATATCCGTTATAATCATCGCCAGTATGACTGCCCGTCCTCTTGCCCATGGCAGCGTATCGCGCCGCTGGCTAAAATTGATTTCCGTCCGGCTTGCATGGCCCTGTTACCGAATGGGTCCTGCGGTTTTCAGGCGGGGCATGTGGCGCGACGCCATGCCGCCGCATGCGGCGGCCGGGCACAAAAAATTGATCATATGATTAGCCAGTGGACGCGCACAGGGCCCGTTCGCGGCATTATGTGGTGCGGCGCGCACCGGCCCCCGTACCGCATGGAAAAAGAGGCATCTTCCATTCGCCATCTCCAATATCATCGCCAACAACAAAATAACCTGCCATGCGAATAACAACCTCGCGCACTGCGGGCAGCAGGCCTCAAGCCGTAATTTTAAATTTAGATCAAGCGTTTGGCGCGTACGTATCCCGGCACACGGCCTATATTTTGAAAATCAGGAGAAACGGAACGTCGGATATTATTCTGGCGCCGTCCTTTGAGCCGACGCCGAGCTCGACGGCCAGCGAGACGGCCTCCTCTCCAACCATGTTGATAATTGACGAGTCCTTGAGCAGCCTTGACGCCTTCTCTCTGGATATTATTTCCCCGCCATAATACTCCTCGCTGATGTGCATGGTGTGATCGTCGCCCCCCTGCCCGATGCGCCTGCCGAGCAGTTCCGCATCGCACATGTTGAGCATCACGTTTCCCTGGTACTCGGAGACGCGCGCCGAAAACATACTATCACGCGTACTTGCCCTTTAGCGTGGATTTTGCCCCGCACGCCTCGCATATCAGAAACGATATCCGGTTCTCCCTGGACGTCTTCGTGTCCGGACTCTTGCAGGTGGGGCACTCAAGATAGTCCTTTACGTATATCTGAAACAGCCGCGTAAAGTCGTCAGGGTCTCTCCTGCCGATGAACATGGCCTTGTCGCCTATCCGCTCGGCCGGCACCGCGAACTCCTTTGACAGGTACTGGAGCAGCTTGTCCGGATCGCGCCTCAGCACCTTGGGGAACTCTGCAAAGTTCCGCAGAAAGGTCTTCTGCCCCTCCCGCATCACGTCGACCACCGGCAGCTCGAACCGCGCGGACCTGCCGTCGTCGCGCCTCTGCCCCCGGCCAATCTCCCCCTCGATTCTCTTGAGCAGGGCCTCGTAGTTTTTTGCCGCCATTACAAGGGCCCTCTGCAGCACACGCTATATGGGTTTTGAAAAAATGGAGTTGGAACTCCGAGCGTTATGGCCTGCCAATCCTAAAGACACCGGTTCTACATTCGGGACAGGTGCCCTTGACGGCTGGTCGTCCATTCTTCAGTTGGGTCTCTTGCGGATCCTTGATCTCACGCTTTGCTCTGCACTTGACGCAGTATGCTTCAACCATTTCAAAACTGCTTTTCTGTGCATGTATATAGTAAGAGTCAGTGAAATTTGTTTAACAATATAATTAATTTTTTATG
Organism: Nitrosopumilaceae archaeon; assembly: GCA_021296175.1. Classification (GTDB taxonomy): domain Archaea; phylum Thermoproteota; class Nitrososphaeria; order Nitrososphaerales; family Nitrosopumilaceae; genus Nitrosopumilus. Next base: position 6,919 of record JAGWAX010000027.1, read on the forward strand.
TATAAATTCCATCCTGTAGGTTCCTCCAGAAGGGGAAAAATCACTGAATCGTGCGTTTTATAATGTAAAAATACAAGAATTGCACGTATTGCGGGCATTTCATGGGTTTTTTGATCAGAATAGCCGCATGGCGCCGCTCCCACGAATTATAAGTTACGGGTACCGACAACCGGTATTGGCCTCCAAACGGGGAATTGTCATAACGGCGGTTATACTGGCTGGCATTACCGGCGCAAGTTTTCTGGCCTGGTTGCCGGGGGGCGGCGGCGGCGCGTCAAACCAGGCTACCTTCGTGATATCGGACCACAAGGAATACCTTGACAGCGTCAGGAACATACACGAGGTCCTGACAGAATCCACCGCGATCGAGTTTGAGATGTTACTGGACGGCGAGATCACGGCAGCCGAGTACGCCAGAAGCTCGGAGACCACCTCGACGCAGACTGCCATGCAGATAAGAGAGTTCATCACCTCAAAGCCCCCGGAGGAGTGGCAGGAGAGCTACATACTGTACGGCGAGGCGCTCAGATCGTTTAACACGTACGTGGCAGAGACCCAGGCGGTGGCCAGCCTGATCAAAGAGGGGGGACTGGACGGCATATCTGACGCGCACCTGCGCGAGTCGCTCCAGAGGACAGAGTCCCTGCTCTCAGAGTCCGACGAGTACGTCAAGAGATCCGATGCCGCAAGGCCTCCCGCGTAGTCTTGGCAGTGTCCTGGCTTGCGGCACCGCGCCAGTCTTTATTTGGGCGCCGCAGACTCCAAGGGCATGGACGGCGGCAGCGGCACCGACGACGCCCGTGGCGCCTATGACGGTGACGCGCGCGCGGGTAATCCAAGGGCCGAGGCGCCCGTCATAACAGGGAGGGGCATGACGGCTCTCCGCAGAAAGTTTGGTGGGGACGAGATGTCTGACTCGCGGGGCATAACCAGGGCCAGGCTCCTGACCCGGTTCGTGGGGGATCTAAGCTCCAAAAAGTTTGGCGCCATAGTGTTCGGATACGAAGGGGTGCTGCGCGATTACGGCGGCGGACACACCATGCCGCTAAAGGAGATCGGCGCCGAGCTTGAAAGAATTATGCGCGGCGGAATTACGGTAGGAATCGCGTCAAGGAGCGGCCCCGAGTCGATGGCCGTGGAGCTCCGGCATATGATAAGGCCCGAATACTGGGATGACACGTATGTAGGATACTGCAACGGGACCGACATCAGGGCGCTGAGCGATGAAGAGGCAAGTCAAACCCGTGCAAAGAACGATCACATTGAGTTTGTCACTAACGCGATCGAGTCAAGCGGCATGATCTCAGAATCCGATGTTACATCTTGTGAAAGCCAGGTATCGATCAAAAACAGCGGCGGCGCCGGCGTTAAAAAATACAGCGCAGATATGATAGTCCGCGCGATGATGGGCGCTGGCGCGCCAATGTCGCGCAACGTCAAGGTATTCGAGTCTGACGGGCACATAGACGTCGTCCCATACGACGGCTCGAGGTACGAGGTGGTAAGGCGCACAAAGCTTGCGATCCCAAGGGATCGCCACATACTGTGCATCGGGTGCAGGGGCCAATGGCCCGGAGCCGACTGCGAGCTGTTGGCCCACAGGTACTCGCTGAGTACGGGCACCGTGTCTGCTACCGCCTCCTCGTGCTGGAACCTGCTGCCGGAGGGGGAGGGCGGCGAGCAGGGGGCGCTCACATACATGAGAGGTATACGCACGGGGGGCAGTAGCAACGGCAACAACAACAGCAGCAGTTGCCAAGGCGGCTGGTTCAGCATGAGGATGTGACTGCCGCCGGCACCTCAGGCGTCCGGGCTGCGCGGGGGCCTGCGGCCGCGGGACGATCACCGGCAGGGCCGCCGCTTGCCGACCCGGGCCAGCCTCATGTATGAGGCCATATACATGGCGGGTTTGCCCGCACGCCGGAAATCGTTAAAAGCAATCTGCACCATATGACGGCATGTCGCAGCGCGCAGGCAAAGTCGAGAAGGACGTGAGCTCCTCCTCTGCAAGCAAGCTGCTTGTGGTGTGCGTCGACAGGGACAACGACGTGGGGGAAAAGGCCGGCATCGAGACCCCCGTGATAGGGAGGGACTCTTGCATAGAGGCGGCCCAGCGGCTGGCGTTGGAGGATCCCGAGGACGCGGACTCCAACTCTATATTTGCGGCCATAAAGACGTACGAGGATCTCATCAGCAAGGGGTATACAGTCGAGGTCGTCACGGTCGCGGGTGTGAAGACGAGGGGGGTGCAGGCCGACGAGAAAATACTCGCGGAGATCAAAAAGATCCAGGGCGAGTTTGGCGCAAACGGCGCCGTTATAGTGTCAGACGGCGAGGACGACGAGAGCGTCATACCCGTGATACAGAACGTGCTGCCCGTCGTGTCGGTGCAACGCGTCGTAATGAAAGTGAGCCGAAGCGTGGAGTACTCGTATGCGGTGCTGGGCAAGTACCTGAAGACCATCGCGTACGATTCCCGGTACTCGAAGTTCTTTCTGGGGGTCCCCGGAATACTGCTGCTGATGGCGGGCATCGCCACGGTCTTTAACTTTACAGAGATAATATTTGCCGCAGTGATCAGCGTACTGGGAGGGGCCTTTCTGATCAGGGCCTTTGACATAGACAGGGCGTGGTCCAGCTTGTCAAAGCCGACGCCGATGGGATTCATACGCATCTTTACAATGGTAACCGGGATCATCCTCATCATGTCGTCCATCCCCGCCGGGATCGGGGCCGTGGATGAAAGCTTGTGGGAGATGGACACGGATATAGTCGCCAAGGTGTCGGACAAGGTGCTGATCGGGCAGTTCATTTCGGGCGCCCTGCCCATACTGTGGATAGGGCTTGGCGCCATACTTGCCGGCTCGCTACTGAGCAACCTGATAGGGGGCACGCCGAAGCATACGGTCGACATACTGAGGCCGGTCGTCCTTGTGGCAATCTATCCGACTGCGTACCAGTTTACAAACATCATGATTCACGACGAGAGCTCCTTTACCCTGATTCCGCCGCTTCTTGTGGGGCTGGCAGTCACGCTGGTCATAGCATCCATCCTGTTCAAGAAGTATCGCAGGCGCAGGACGGACAAGGACGCGGCGGCCGCTGCCGACGACGGCGAAGACGACAACGGCGGCGGCGTCGGTGAAACGGAAACAGGCAAGGAAAGGCAGTTATAACAATATTCGGTATGCTTGGACAGCATGGCAGGCGGCATAAGGAGTGCGGCGTTCGGCCTCTTTGGTTTTTACAGACTGTACAGCGGGAGGCTTGAGCGCGAGATAAGGGCCGGGGACATACCGAACCACATGGCACTGATACTTGACGGCAACCGCAGGTGGGCAAGGCGCCACCTTGCAATGACAAGGGACGGGCACGGCAGGGGCGCCGACGCGGTCGAGAACCTGCTTGACTGGTGCGAGGAGCTTGACATTAAGATAGTCACGCTGTACGCGCTCTCGGCGGAGAACCTGTCAAGAAACGACCAAGAGCTGCAGGACCTCTTTGAGCTGATAAGGGCCAGGCTTGAAAAGCTGCTGGCCGACCCGCGCATACACCGGAGCCGCATGAGGGTAAAGGCGATCGGGAGGGTGGGGATGCTTCCAGATACTATACGCGACGTGCTGCACCGGCTTGACGAGGCCACCAAGGGATATGACTGCCGGTTCCTGAACATTGCGCTCGCATACGGGGGCCAGTACGAGATGGTCGATGCCGTGAAAAAGATAGGGGAGAAGATAAGGGAGGGCAGGCTCAAGGTCGAGGAGATTGACAGGGGCGTGATAGAGTCGAACCTTTACACGTCGCACCTGCCCCAGCCCTCGCCGGACATGATACTTCGCACGTCCGGCGAGAAGCGGCTGAGCGGGTTTCTGATGTGGCAGAGCGCGTACAGCGAGCTTGTATTCATGGACATATTCTGGCCCGAGTTCAGAAAAATAGACCTGATGAGGGCGATCCGCACGTTCCAGAAGAGAAGGAGGAGGCTTGGCCGGTGAGCGTGGCGCGAGAAGAGGTTTCTGCAGGCGTCGTCCTGTACGGGATGCAGGACTCGAGGCGCCTGTACCTCGTGCTCCGATACGCGGCCGGGCACTGGGACCTTGCAAAGGGCAAGAGGGAGCCGGGCGAGTCTGACGTGCAGGCGGCACTCAGGGAGGTCAAAGAGGAGACCGGGATTTCAGACGTGGCCCTGTGCGAGGGCTTTGTGAGGCGCATCGAGTACGAGTTTCTGGACGGCAATGATACGGTGCACAAGACTGTGACATTCTTTCTCGGGGAGACCAGAGCAAGGGATGTCACGCTGTCCGACGAGCACCGGGACTATACATGGCAGGAGTATGGCGACGCGGTACGCGCGGTCACGTACCCCGCGGCGGCCGGCGTGCTCGTGGCCGCGGAAGCATGGCTTGACGGCGGCGGCAACGCGGCATGACGCGGCAGCCCGCCTGACGCCGTGGGGCGTGAACCGCGAGCGCGCGGCAGACGGCTTGCGGCCCGCGCGAGCTTGCAAGATACGGCGGGCCGAGGAGCTACCGGACCCGGGAGGGACGGAGCACTTGAGACTGCCAAACTGCCAAAAATGGCGGATTCTGGACGACCACCTGCAGAACGCTTGGACGCGCGCACCCTTCCGGGACAGAATTGTAAAAACAGCCCCGATGACAGTCAGGTCTTGCCCGACGCGATGCTCTGGTGCATGGATGCGGCAGCCCGCGTCATGTCATCGGCCTGTATGATGGAGCGCCCCGCAATTACATAGTCGGAGCCGGCGCGTATCGTGTCTGCGGCATCGGCCCCCTGCGCCCCCACTCCGGGAGATATTATGAGCAGGCGCCGCCCGCTCTTTTGTATGCGCCTCGAGCACTCCCTTATGACGCCCGGAAACGTGGCGCCCACTATGACGCCGTCCGCGCCGGAGTCGAGCGCCCAGTCAAGAAAGATCTCGTGCATCCTTCGGGGGATCCTGGATCTCGGCGTGGGATGTGCCATCATCTCATAGGACGTGCGGGCCTCCGGCGCGCTCATGTGGCACAACGTGATTACGCCCCTGCCCCGCCTGTGCGCGGACCGGACCAGGTTCCTGAGGCCGTCAAGCCCCATTATCGGGTTTGCGATCACGGCATCAAAGCCCATGTCCCACAGGATCTCAGTCGCGACTCCGTTGGTGTTGCCTATGTCGTTGAGTTTTATGTCTGCAATGGCCTGCAGCCCGAGCCCGTGGGCGGCATCTGTTATGCAGGACACCTGCCTGATGCCAAGCGGCAGCAGCAGGTGGTAGTTGATCTTTATGGCGCAGATGTATGCCGATAGCCTCTTGATGTCGCGTACTACGGGGGAGGCGGTCAGGGGGCGGCCCGTGTAGTCGCAGGCAAGTATGACGCGCCGTCCCGACGCGTCTGACAGCTTGGCACTAAACGTCCTCATAGTCTATCAGTGGATGACTGCCTTTGAGCCTAATAATCTTCATGTACGAGTAGCCGTGCTCAGTTGGGGTATCCACGAACGCGGGCTTTGCGTCGCTTTGCGTGGAAAACATCAGAAACGGCTTTGCGGGATCAGAGTCAAGCTCGACATGCGCAAAGAATGCAGGCGCTTCCGCGACGCCGTAGCCCTGCTCCAGCGTGGCGCCAAGAAGCCACTTGCTGCCGCGCCGGAACAGGAATAGCGGAAACGGAGAGTCCCCGCGTCCCCACATCATGCCGGCCAGGCTGGAGAGATCCTCTAGTATTATGGGATGATACCTGTCTGACGCGTCGTTGTCCGGAAGCAGTACTTCGGGACGCGATCTTATGCGTATTATCGGGGAGTACGCCATACTCGAGTCGGACATTGCAGGGGACGTCCCGTGCTCCTCCCTCCCGCGTCTCAGGCCGTAGTACAGGTGGCGCCCTGTTGCGGGGCCGCTGCCACTGCCGCCGTCAAACGGCACATAGTACATGATGGGCCTGCCATGCAGCATGTCCGCCTGGGCGCAGAGGACGTCCGCGCCGTCGTGCTCGTGGGCCATGCATGCAAAAGGCACGCTCTCCAGCGCGCACACGAGCCGCGAAAAGTCGAGGAGCGACTCAAGCTGGATATAGTACGGGCGTATGCTCTGGTGGTATTCGCTGCTGTTCTCTGCAGCAGAGGCCGATCCTGTTGCATCCTTCCTGCCTGCAGGCATGATCGCCGCTGTTGTTGTTGTCGCCACAATCAGACCCGAGCGCAGTATCAAATTAAACCTATTAGAGCCGTCCGAGCACGGGCCTGATCATGCGGCGCGCCTGTCGATTACGTCCTTGACGTTGGGGCCCGTCCCTATGACGGCGGCCGGAATCCCCAGCGCGTCCTCTATGCTCGAGACGAACTTTTTTGCTTCGGCGGGAAGGTCGCCAAACGACCTGCTGCCCGCGCACTCCGGATGCAGCACATCAAGCTTTGTCAGGGCAAACTGCGTCGCCCCGTTGAGCATCGCGGCCCGCGCGGCCAGGCTCATGTCAAAGTCCGCCGCGCGCCGCGGCCTGCCTGTTACGGTTCCGAACTCCGACCATCCCCTCTTCGAGGCCTCCTCGTCAGACAGGGCGTTTTCCAGGGGCCCTGTCCCCACCCGCGTGACATACGACTTGAAGACCACCATGACTTCGTCCACCTTTGTGGGCCCCAGTCCGACGTCGGCGCATATGCCTGCCGCGGTCACGTCCTTTGACGTCACGTACGGGTACGTTCCGTGCCACAGCGACAGGAACGTGCCCTGGGTGCCCTCCACCAGCACGTCTCGGCCCGCCGCAAGTGCCGAGTTTACCTCGTGGGGCACGTCGGCGATCATACCTGACAGGGACTCCACGTCGCGCGCAAGCCTCAGCGTGCGCAGCGCGCGGTCAGAGTTTGCAGGGCCGGTTCCGGAGCCCGTGCTTCCTATAGTATCCTTGAGCCGGCCGCCCGAGTCCCTCTCGCGGTGGGCGGGGTCTATTATGCCGCAGTTGGCGTCCAGGTACGCCTGCTTTTGTGCGCCAAAGTCCTCAACCTCCCTTAGCAGTACGTCGGGATCCACCACCACGCCGGGGCCTATCATCACTCTTGCATTGCGGTTGAGAAACCCGCTTGGCAGCATGCGCACCTTGTACGTCCTTTCCCCGTCCCGTATGGTGTGCCCCGCGTTGGGGCCCGCGCCGCCCCTCACCACGATTTCCGGCGAGTCCTTGGTTGCAAGGTACGAGATGATCTTGCCCTTGCCCTCGTCCCCAAAGAATCCGCCAACCACTACGGTCGCTGCCACGGTACGGCGGGCGCATTGCATCTTAATTAATGTAGTATGGGACAACCCGGCCGGGTGCCTGCGGCGCCGCGCATGGCGGTGCCCGTCTGCGCTGGGTACAACCGCCACCGCCACCGCCACCGCCACCGCCACCGCCACCGCCACCGCCACCCCGAAACCGCCGTGGCGGAGTCGTTATATTCTCGCCGCGTCGCCTCCATATGATGGCGACTGAAAACTTTGCCGGCAACATCATAGTCAGTTTGGCAAGCCTGCCGGACTTTCTGAGAAAGCCCATATTGACAAAGCGGATGAACGAATTCTTTGCGCTGCCGGAGCCTGAAAAGCAGGAGATCATACGCAATGCCTTGGAGGCTGGACCCGCCGTGGATTTTGGCAGGTTTGAGAAACTCTTCAGGACGTGGCTAGAGGTACTGGCGGGACTGCCGCAGGACCGGCGGGCGGAGCTCGTGGGTGCGTACGCCGCGGAGATCTCGCGGAGCCCCGAAAGACTGGTCGCCTTTAACATGGACGCCATCTACGGCATATTCCTGACGCTGAGCCCCGAACAGCAGGAGTCAGTCGCCTCATCCGTAAGGGACGCGGTATCGGCTCTTGGCGCGCGAGATCAAAGAACGATCAGGATGATTGTGCCCGATGCGGCGCAGAGGAGCGTCGGCATCGCCTAACGGCGGGGCACCCTAGGCCTGAGAACCCGGGGGAGGATCGTCTGGGCGCCGGTTGTCCTCGTCTGTGAAATCTATGACGTCTCCGTCAGGGGACATGACGCCGACGAATATCTTTTCATTCTTGCGGAGCATCTTGCGGTGATCCGGCATGGACATGTCCAGCCGCATCTCGTTCATGACCATGACGCGGTACTCTTTCCACTCGGCCCAGCACTTGTTGCACGCGGGATACTTTTCGGCCACCACGTCCAGAACCTCAGAGTCCGGTATCTGTGCCTTGCACTTGGTGCACTGCCGTCCCATGGCGCACCGTCTCCGGACGTCTCTTTTATCTCTTATTGAGGAACTGCTGCGAATTCATGACCTGTCGGTCACGCGCCGCTTCTGACGTTGTTTCTCCGCATCCCTTTTGGATGGGGAA
>JAGWAX010000027.1:15394-23358 GCA_021296175.1 Nitrosopumilaceae archaeon
TCCCGATTATGATTGCCGCGTTGATGTCGGCCTGTTGAACGTAATTGCACCTTGTGCACCTGAACATGTCCCTGGTGATTCTTGACTCCTTGTCTACGTGCGAACACCGTGCGCATTCCTGGGAAGTGTATCCGGGGTCCGTCGTGATGATCTGGACGCCGGTAAGTTCGGCGCGGTTGCGTACACGTTGCCCGATCATGTGGTGCCTGACGAATCGCATCTTCCTGTTCAGGCCGCGCTTGTGCGCACCGCTGCGGCGCGTCATCCTGTCCAGCCTTAGGTCCTCCAAAATGATGGCCGCCGGATTGTGGTCCTGGCATATGTGCTTGGCCGTGATGCATTCGGCATATGTCCGCCTGTTGGACACGCGGTACATCCGCTTTTGGATCATGTTTCTGAGGCGTTTTGAGCGGTGTGACTTGGGGTTCATCTTTGAGAGCCTGCGCTGCCGTATCTGGTACCACGCGCGGTTCTCCTTGAACGGCGCCGCAGTATCATAGCAGTCCTTGGATATGACCACACCCGTCTGGTCAAGGGTTGCGACAACTGTGGGCTCCACCGCACCGCGGTCGATGCCCTTGACTGTCTTCATAGTGTTCCATGCAGGGACTGGTACGGGCACGCGGCATGACACGTACAGTAGGTACTCTTTGCCCTTGGGGACGAACTCGTATGAACGCGGCTCATGTTCCATTATCTGGCTCGGGATCTTGGCGCGTACCAAGCCGAATCTGGGCAGCTTGATGATGTGCCGGTCTGCTGTGGCAACCGGAGCCAGCGGGCACTTTAGCGAATATTGGCGGCGCCTGGTCCTGTATTTCAGGTCCCCATGGCCGTGTTTAACGGACATCTTGGCCACTGTAAAGGCATCCTTGATGCCAGCCCGTTGGACCGCTGCCGGTACTACCCTCATCCATTCATGATCACGCCGTTCTATTGTGTGTTCCTTGTAAAGCCCGTACTCGTTGTTTACGGGCCAGCCGTCCTTGATGCGCGATACGGCCCAGTTGTAGGCCTGCCGCTGGCCGTGCTGCAGCCTGCGTATCTCTGATTTTTGCTCTGTCGTCAGGCATGTGGAAACTCGGTACTTGCGGTACGCATATTGCATCATGTACGGCGCCACGCATTATGATATATTGGTATGGGTTGTTGGTCAGAAGTCACGAATTCGCAGCAGTACCGTTACTCACAAGTCATAATAGTGGCCGACGCCCATGGCCGCGCGTGAAGATAAAGTGCCCCAAGTGCAGGGAGGATGCGGTACTCTCACCGGACTTTGCCAAGGTAAAGTGCGGCACGTGCGAGTTTGACATGAGTTATGGAGACTATGTAGAGTATGTCGCGCACAACGATCCCACATACTCGGACATACTGAGCGACTATGCCGGGGCCGCCAGCAAGGGGCAGTCGTCTGGCACCCTCGACGAGTGGGACTAGGCCGTATTAGGCCTAGAGACTAAATACTGCAACGACCACCAGACACCGTGGAGTTTCTGCTTGAGAACATACTCAACATGATAGGGTTTGTCGTGGGGCTGGTCATAGGCCTAATGTCACTGATCGGATTCCGCAATACCGGCAGTCCGACGCTCTTTAGGCTTACAATCGCGTTCTTTGCCATAAGCGCCGGATTCCTGATCATATGGGCCGGCTACCTGGCCGCGGATTTCGTGACAAAGTCCGGCGGCATAGAGAGGTGGGTGCAGACCACCGGCATAATAGTCCAGACGGTCGGGTATTTCTTCATCGCCTTTTCACACAGCATCAAGGCCTTTCTGCCAAAGTCAAGCTACTTTAGGTCGGTGGGCGTGGTGCCGCTGTTCCTGATATCGTCCGTGCAGGTAGAGCACATATTCAGGTCCATCTCGTTCATACTTTTGGCATACGGGGCCATCGAGACCATACTGTCGTACCTGGACACCCGCAACCGCGGGGCCATATCGGTGGCGTCGGGGCTGGCGCTCCTGGCGCTCGGCGAGTTTCTCGGATGGTACTCGTTTGTATTCCCAGAGTCCATACTGTACACGACGTCCATGTCGATAAAGATCGCCGGACTTGTTGCCCTCTTCATACCCGTAAGCAGGCTACCGCTCACGCGCATAAGGGTTGACGACGGCCTGGATGGAGAGGGGGGCGAGTGGGAAGAAGAGGAGGGGGGAGAGGACGGCGGCGCGCGCCGCGAGGAGGGCAAGGAGGACGATGGTGCCGATACGCACGGGCAGCGGCAGGGGCCGGCAGCGGCGCGGTCTGCACCGGCGCCGGGCGACGGAAGCCCCGAACGCGGGGAGCCCAAGGACGGCAGATGACGCGATCGCAGGCCGCGAGCACGTCGCATGCAGAGTTAGTCAAGATCTTTTTGCTCTTTGGTTTACCAGTCAAAATCAGTACTTTATCATACAAGATGCGCGTATCATATGCATGGCAGGATATCGCACCCGCATAGAGATAATCGGGGACATACTGTCCACGGCCAGGGACGACTACCAGGACGAGCAGGGGGCCACCGTAACATACCTGATTAAGAAAGCCAACGTCTCGTACCCCCGGCTGTCGGAGATACTGAGGATGCTAGTCAAGCAGGGACTTTTGGAGGTGGATAGGACAAAGAGCTCCAGCAAGTACAAGATAAGCGAGAACGGAAGAGAGTTCCTCCTGGCGTACGACACGTTCACGGAATTTGCAAGCGACTACGGCCTGAACATGTGACGGCAGGCACAGGGCCGCCCGGCCAGAAGCGGACTCCTCCGTCATATCTATGCCGCGTCACGTGCAGGGGAGGCGCCGTCGATAGTTATGGTGGCAGTTGTGGCGGCAAGGGTGACGATGACGATCGGTTGCATGATAAGGACGACAATCCCGTCTCAAATCCCTCCTCAAAGTCGTCCTCAAACTCGTCGTCAAAGTCGTCCTCAAACTCGGTGTCTCCATAGTCGGCCGGGTCGGACATGCGCGCCCCATCGAGGCGGCCGAATTAAAGCTTTGACGCGCCCCTGCAAGGTACGGCCGCCGGGACGGACCGCCCTGCACAAAATATTAGATACGCCGGCGCAGCACATCCATGACAAAAGGCACCGGCGGCGAGGGGGCCACGACCAGGGTGGCCTGCGACGGTGACGGGATTGCCGCTGCCGCACGGCTGATCAGAGACGGGGGGGTCATAATATTCCCGACCGATACAGTATACGGCATAGGGTGCGACCCCTACAATGCCAGAGCGGTCCGGAGGATATACAACATAAAGTTGAGGGAGCGGACAAAGCCGCTGCCCGTACTAGTCGACTCTGCCATGACCGCCCGCAGAATATCCGTAATGGATGACGAGACGGTGCAGCGCATGGCAAGCAGGTTCTGGCCCGGCCCCCTTACGATGATTCTCGACGTGCGTGACAGGAGGCTTGCCGAATCCCTGAACCTTGACGGGCGCGGGGGCGGGATCGCCCTCCGGGTTCCCGCCCACAAGTGCGCCCAGATGTTGCTTGGCTCCTGCCGCATGATTGCAGGCACCAGCGCCAACATGTCTGGCGCGGGGTCGACCGGCGATCCGGACGCATGCGCCGGCGCAATGAAGGGATACGACATGATTCTCGACGGCGGAGTCATACGCGACCCTGCAGAGTCCACCGTCGTGGACGCCAGGGGCGGGCGCATCACCATGATAAGGGAGGGCGGCCGGCTAAGCATGCAGGAGATACTAGAGGCATGAATCTGATCATAACGTGCGCGAGGCACACGGAGGAGGATGCGGCAGGCGAGCTTGCCAGAATGCTGGGGTCGATGGGCGACGACAGCCCCGACATTACGGTCACCCCCATGTCGGGAATCATAACTGCCAGCACGGGGGTCGAGCCGGCGTCGGTTCCGGCCAAGTTCAGAGAGACGCTTGAAGACGAGCCGTGGTCGATAAGGTACTGCCTGAGGGTCATCCCCGTATTTGAGACTGTCAAGACAGACATCGGGGAGATTGCCGACGCGGCGACTGCGATGGCCCTGCAAAAAATGCCCGGGGATGCGACGTACAGGATCACGGTCGAAAAGCGCAACACGGGCGTCTCCGGAAGCGAGATAATATCCAGAGTCGCGCGCGGCATCAGCAACCCGGTCTCACTTGAGCACGCCGACGCGACCGTGCTGATAGAGATACTGGGCGGGACCACCGGCATCTCGATATTGCGCGACTCGGAGATCTTTAGCGCAGAAAAGACGCGCCGCGGCATGAACACGTGACTCATGCGGCAGAGGCGTTTAGCACCGCCGCGCGCTCTGCCAGGACGTCCTCAAGCGGCGTCTCAGACGGGGCCGAGTTTAGGGTTCTCTTGGTGATGCGGAACTTTTTGCGCAAGAATCCCGCATTGTCTGCCGTGAACGGCTCGGTCAGAAGGGGCTCCAGTTCCCTGTACAGCGAGTTGAGCGCCCTTGTGGGCCCCATGGACACGATCAGAAAGGCGTCCGACGAGGAGGGCTTGATGCCTGCAGTCCTTATGGCGGCAGATATCTGCGTGGTGAGGGCAAATCTCATCAGGATGTCCGTCTCGATGCGGTTTGCAATCAGGATACCCCTCTTGTCGGACTCTGTTGACAGGGCTAGTATTTTTTGCACGTGAGACCTGTTTAGTGCGAATTTGGCGGACAGCGCCTGTATGCTCAGCTTTGGGTGGCGTCCGCGCAGGTCATCGAGGAACGTGGAGCCCGGCGGCCCCTCCGGCCGCACCGCCAGAACCTCCAGGTGCCTGCCCCCGATCTCAAACCGTTCCCGGCCGCGGGCGCCCCCGTGTATCACCGGTATGACGCTGACCGTGTCGCCGCTTTTGGCAACAGAGTCCATGCCGTCGGCAGCAGAGGTGTCGATGCCGTTTATTGCAACAAGCGTGTTGCGCGGATCCAGCGCGGGGGAGCCTGCCACGAGCATGTCTCGCAGCACCTCGAAGATCCCGGTTACTGTGATCTCGGATCTCTCTATGTGCACCCTGTCGGTCCCAAACAACTTTTTTGCGCCGCCGACAAGCTCTACTGTAATCATCATCCGTGGCCCGCCCCTGCAGGCCTTAAGACTGTATCAGATCAGGCGCTGCTTCCGGCACTGTCGTTATCGCTTGCAGGCGGTGTGGTGGAAGCTGCATCTGGTGTAGCTTCAATGCCTTCTGCAGCGGCGGTATCTGTAACATTGGCAGTGGCAGCGGCAGCCATGCCGGGTTCCTTGCCGTCGTCGTCGTCGCTGCTGCTGTTTATAATGTCGTCATTATTGTCATTCGCGCGTTCATCATCATTATCGCCGTCAGACGCGTCATCACTCTGCTCTTCTTTGGCCGCGGCCGCCTTTGCCGCAGCAGCGGCAGCCTCCTTCTCCTCGGCAACTCTCTGAGCCTCTTCCTCCTCGGCCCTCGCCCGCTCCTGCGCCTCCCGCGCCTTTGCTGCGAGCATCTCGTTTTTGATCGTCTTTGTGATATAGCCTGCAATCTCGTTCTTGAGTCCTTTTGAGCGCACGACGGAGATGCAGTCAAGCGCCTTTTTGTTGTCGGCAAAGTCTTCGCCGAACTCCGACCGGTGTTTCTCCAGTACCTCAAGTGAGAGGCGTCTTACCCTGTCCACAACGCCACATGCTGCGGGGGTATTTTATACCTATGAATTTCGGCAGTCAACGCAGATGCGTTGACTGCACAAACAGGTATTCATAAATTACAGCGTGGAGATCGTTTATTCATGGCCACCATAACCGCGTGTACGGTGCCCGAAGTCATCGACATGGCCAGGCGCGCAGGACTTGACGAAGTTGCGGATCGCATATTATACCTGTACAAACTTCCACTGGAAAACTGCGCCGACCCGATGGATCCGGACTCTGCAAGGTCGCTTGTGTCCTTTCTGATAAAACATCATCAAGAATTGCCAAAGACAGGAATAACGCTGAACCCCGAAGGGCACGTGCACGGGGACTGGGAATTTACAGAGGACAACGATGTGGAAGTCCAGTTCCTGCCATCTGGGGATGTCTGGTTTGATTATGCGTCCAGAGATGCTGATACCGGATCTTTCAGGTCGCGCGAGTCGGGGACAGTTACACCGGACGACATGCTCAAAAAGATCATGCCGCTTGTCAACAGTGCGATGTGAGCCATGATCGATGTCGGCCATCTCGACTTTGTAGTGCGATACTGTAGTCCAAGCACCGTTAGGGACGGCATGCTAAGACCAAACGCCTTTTGGATTCGGCCTACCGAGGAATACCTCTCTGTCAACGTTCTGCCCAGTGACCTCGGAGTGGAGGCAGGGCTTGTACAAGTCAGAAAAATACTTGCCAAAAAGAGGTTTAACACAAGCCCCAACGGTCGGTTTGCAGTCTTCAATGCGGGACGCGTCATACAATACGTACGAGAATCCAGAGGTGTGGATGTCCGAATAAAACACATGCCTTCGCCTGACGATCCGACGCATGCGGGCATCACGCCTGCAGAAAGATACGACGAGAATGCATGGTATACATCGACGCGCATGATGGCGCGCTTTGTCACAGTCTCTTCGAGAAAACCCCTACTCCGTGTATCCTATACGTTGACCACACACTGACACTGCACGACCACCCAGCTTCCCCGAACCGGCCGGATCCGCATCCGCGCATTGGCGGGATCTTCTGACAAATCCGGATTTGTGTACTGCGGGCTGTCTGACAGTCTGGAAAAGGAAGAAAAAAGAGGGGGTACGCCGCAGGCTACTGCGGCGATATTACCTTGACCTGCGAGCACTGTTCTCCACCGACAATGTCGGCCCTGACCTCGACCAAATACTTTTGGCCGATGGTGAGCCGGTGGTAGGAATCCTTCTCTGCGCTTGCCGTCTGGCTTGCCGAGCGGTCTTCCGCATCCCCGACAAAGATCTTTTCGTTTACGGTTGCAGTGACCCTGGAGTGTATGCTTGCAGGCTCAAACGCGGCTATGGACAGGTCGTCCTCGTCCGCTGCATCGTCGCCTATGTCAAGCGTGACTATGACTATAGCATTGCTGATGTCCGCGTTGCTGGAGTTCTTGATCATGCCAGTGATGTACGAGACGGTGCCCGTGTTCTGGATGTTGAGTCACTTTATCTCCGCCGCATCCAAGACCCGTCCGGTCGTTACGATGTCGGCGGCAGCTAGGATGCCTCCGATCGGCACCACTATGCCGATCGGTATGATGACGGCGGTCATCTCGGAGATTGCCTGGCGCGGTTGGTTATTCCCACTATGTGCCATTTGCCGCCTCTACCGTTAACATTGCAACCACCGCAGGTAGTCCAATATGCTGCAGCCGGCGCAATGCGCGCCGCATCGGCCTACGACTGATCAACTCATCCCGAGATAGTTTGCAGAGTTTTTTGCAACCGCGTCCGCCACGGAGTCAAACGGCATGCGGCGCACCTCTGCTACGGTATGAAGCACGCTTGCAACAAAGCAGGGGTGCCCCGCCTTGAGCTCAAAGCATCTTGAGAACCGCACGGGCCCGTCTGTCTCCACCAGAATCCTGTCCATGTCGGACAGCTCAATCAGCCTCTGCTTGTCGTTTGCGTATGTGGCGACCGGCCCAAACGACACGTAAAAGCCCATGTCGCGCGCCCGTGCAAGCTGCCTCTTGCTGCCGTCAAACCAGTGCAGCGACGCGCGTTCCGCGTCAAAAGAGGTCATGACGTCAAATACGCGCTCGAGGCTCTTTCTGCGACGCCAGTTCCAGCATGTGCTCAAAGGCGCGCACCTGGACTGGGGGTATCCTGCCGTCACCGGCATAGGTGGGATCGAGTCCGATCTCGCCTATCCCCGCTATGCGGTCGGCGTTCTGCTCGGCAAGAACCGCCGTATCGCGCAGCGCATCCTCCACGTCGGGGCCCGCGACGCGCTCGGGGTGTATCCCGACAAAGGGCAGAATGCAGGCGCCCATGTCAGATACCTCCAGCGTCCTGACCGAGTCCCTATAGTCCATGGACACGGTGCATGCGGCAAT
>JAGWAX010000028.1 GCA_021296175.1 Nitrosopumilaceae archaeon
TCAGGTTCGTCCTGGTGGTGGACACCGACACGCGCGAGATACTCTCGTTCAGCATAACGGACGAGAAGACCGGCGAGGCGCCGCAGTTTGAAAAGCTCACCCGGGAGGCGCTGGAGAACGCCGGGGTCGGGACCGGCGTCCGCGGGGAGGAGCCGGGGCGCGCGCCGCGGAACAAGAGGCCGAAGGTGGCACTGCGGGCGGACGGTGGGTTCGACTCGCACCGCATATTTGCCCTCTGCGCCAATCTTGGAATCACGCCGTACATCAGGGTGGGCCCAAACTCGGCCACGCGCTCGCGCGGCGTGGGCAGGGCCAGGACCGGCGTGGTCCTCGACCAGCTCGGGGGCGGCATCCGCGATCCCAGAAAGTTTGCAATGCTGACCGGGGTCAAAAAGGAGGCGAACCGCAGGAAGTGGAAAAAGAAGGTACGCTACGGCGAGAGGTGGCTGGTCGAGATAGTGATCTCGTCATTCAAGAGGCTGTTTGGAGACTTTGTACGCGCCGTACGCTGGGAGAACGTCGTGCAGGAGATGAACCTCAAGGTGCACATCTACAAATAGCCATGGCATAGGATCTAGTCACGGTGTGCGCGCAGGCACTCGGGTACCGTATGACAGGAATTACCAAACTAACTAATGCGTGGCCAAATTTTAAATAGCAATTCCCAAAGGGCATGACATGCTGGATCTAGTGGCGAAAAAACTCTTTATGACAAAGGGCAAGGGGGTGCACGAAGATAGGCTCACGAGCTTTGAGTACGCGCTCAGGGACGCCGGAATTGCCGGGACCAACATTGTTTTAATATCAAGCATATTCCCGCCGGGCGCCAAGATGGTATCAAGGAGGGAAGGGCTCAAGCAGATCAAGCCCGGACAGATACTGTTTACGATATACTCGAAGAACCAGACAAAAGAGCCGCACCGCATGTGCGCCGCGTCCGTCGGACTTGCAAGGCCAAAGGACACCGGCAGGTACGGATACCTCTCAGAGTACGACTCGTTTGGGCAAAACGAGGAACAGGCGGGGGACTATGCAGAGGACGTAGCGGCCCAGATGCTTGCCTCGTCGCTTGGAATACCCTTTGACGTGGACAAGAACTGGGACGAGAAGAGGCAACAGTGGTCAATATCGGGGCAGATATACAACACGCATAACATCACACAGGCCGCGCGGGGCGACAAGGACGGCAAGTGGACCACGGTGTTTGCAGCGGCCGTACTGCTGCTGTGACGCACCTCCGACTACCGCGGCGCGACGAGTGCAGGCAGGCAGATAGAAAAGGGCGCCGCGGACGGCTGGCGGCATCTCCTAGATTACGATACGGGCTGCCTGCGCCCTGCTCCGCCATAGCCGCGCAGGTAGAATATGGCTGCTGCTGCTGCAATCGCGGCCACTGCAATCACAATCATCAGCTGCTCGTCGGTCTGGGTACCTGCAATGTCCACGCCGCCTATGCCGCCTGCAGTGTCGCCGCCGTTACCGCCACCGGCCAGCACAATCTCAAGGTCCCCCGGCTCGAGCGCAGTCCTCTGCTGCCCAAAGATGTACTTTGCATGTATCAGCTTGCCGCGGTCCGGATCAAATATCCAGCCGTCCCCCGCCACGTCAGTCGGTATCTTCTCCCCGTCTACGACCCGAGTGGGAAGCTCTGCCTGCGCCGAGCCGTATACTGAGGCTTCCGCGTCTGCAGAGGATATGGCCACTTGGACTACCGAGTTGAGCGGGTAGAACCCGGACGAAAAGTATTCGGAGCGCTCTAGCGCCTCAAGCCCCATCATCTCAAGCGGCCTGACGACGTCTGCTGCCGACGCGTTTATGGGCCTGACAGACACCACCTTTAACTGCAAAAGCGAACCAGAGTCAGACGGGATTATTGCAAAGAGCATCTTTGCGTTGCTCTGGGCCGCAAGAGTCCTTGCCGCGTCGTAGAATCCGCCGGACTCCCTTATCGATTCTGGAAGCAGTATTGCGGACATCTTTTGATACATCCAGTCGGTGTCTGCCATCGGCATCACATACACCACCGACACGGTGGCCCTGCCTGAGGCAATGCCGGGCAGTCCTACCGACGCGCCGGACCTGTCGCTGCCTGAGTGCACGAACACCGAGTGGTACGAGGCGTCGGTGTCGAGCGCCTCGTTTATTGCCCCGATGTACGCGTCGGCCCTCGCGCGCGAGGAATCTTGCAGTGACACGATTCCGGCCGCCTCGGGATCGCGCTCCATGTTTACCAGTATGCATGATTCGTCGTCGTTCACGCCCAGGACGCAGCGCCCCTGGTTTGTTACAACGACGGCCGTAACCAGCGCATCGTCCCTCAGCTGCTTCTCAAGGAGCTGCGGGACCCGCATCTCAAGTATGCTGGTGCTCTGCAGTGTGACCGATGTAGAGACGTTGTACGAGCCCGTCCTGTCCACGAGCACGGTGGCGCCCTCATGGAACGTTGCAAGACTCACCTCACCCTGCGAGTACGCGGGAGCAAGGGACGCGTACGGCAGTGCTACAAGGCAGGCCGCTACGACCGCCGCCGCGCATATTGCCGCCGACGCGGCATGCCGCCGACGCGGCATGAGCGTTGCCGCCGCTTTTGTCACTCCAGCCATTGCCGCCGCCATCGTCATCATCATCATGCGCTGCACGTTCCGTGCAATCAGTATAAAGTTTAAGGTTTAAATCGCACCCCGCCGCACGCACGACGACATCGAACTCAAACCGTTCGGGGAACAGGCCGGCAGTTCGTGCGTTGAACTGTCGGCCCCTTTATCATTACACGGGCCGCAGCTGCGCCGCCGCCACCGCCGCCACAATCATTATCATCATACCGGCACGGCCACAATCAGGCAAGCTTGCCAAGCGCCCGAACCTGCTCGGACACGTACTCGAATCCCTCCTGCCAGAACGACTCGGACGTAATGTCAAACCCGTGTGACGCCAGCAGATCCTCGGGCTTTTGCGAGCCGCCGGCCGCCAGTATGTCTACATACGAGGGCGCAAAGTCGGCGCCCTCCCTCTTGTACCTCTGAAAGAGCGAGAGGGACAGCAGGTTGCCAAACGAGTACGCATAGCAGTAGAACGGGGAGTGGTAAAAGTGCGGTATGCAGCTCCACTCTACTGCAAAGTCCTCGGACACGTCGACGGACCTGCCAAACTGGTCTCTTAGGTTGCGCAGGTATGCCTGCGAGAGCGCGTCTATCGTGGCCCCGCCGTCTGCAGATACCATCCGGTGCGCCTCGACCTCAAAGAGCGTAAAATACGCCTGCCGCATTATGGTCGCGTACATGTCGTCTATCTTCTCGGACAAGACCCCGAGGCGCTCCCCGTCTGACAGCCCCTTGTCCATGCTGTCATACAGCAGAAGCTCCGAGAACGTGGACGCGGTCTCCGCAAGCGGCAGGGGCGCGTGCTGCACCAGGATGGAGCGGGAGGCGGCCGCCATGCTGTGCACGGCGTGCCCCATCTCGTGGGCAAGCGTAAAGACGTCCCGGATGCGCCCGGTGTAATTCAGCAGGATGTACGGGGTGACTCCGGGCGATATCGTGCTGCAGAACGCCCCGTCGCGCTTGCCGCGGCGCGTGGCAGAGTCCACGTGACACTCGGATATGACGCTCCTTGCAAACCCCCCGAGGGCGGGGCTAAACGAGCCGAGCGTGTCAAGGACCATGCGCACTGCCGCGTCGTACGCGTACCTCCTCTCCGCGCCGCCCTTGCGCCGGGTTCCGGCCGCCGCGGCCGGCGCGTAGAGGTCGTAGCGTCGCAGCCTCTTCGGCCTCTCCTTGAGCAGCCGCGACTTTGTCCTGAAGAATTTTTGGAACAGCGGCGCGTTCTTCCTGCACGAGGCAAGAAGCGAGTCGACCGTGCGGTCATCCAGGTTGTTTCCCACGTTACGGGCCGATATTGCGGACCTGTACCCCCTCATCTGCACAGTCTCGTCGGCCCAGTTCTGTACGATGTTCTGGTATATCTGCCCTATGACGCCCTTTTCAGAGTCGTATTTGGAGAGCAGTTCGACGTACGCGGCCCTGCGGAGCCTCGAGCTCGCGCTGCGCACATAGTTGGATATCTCCTCGCGTGTCATGGTGCGCGCCCTCTTGCCCGCGCGCATCCTGTACTGGTACGCGTTGGTTATCTTGTCGTACAGGTTTACAAGCGCCGAGGCGCCAGTCACGTCAAGCGTGTTGATTATCTTCTCCTCCTGCTCGCTTAGCGAGTACTTGGCAAGCCGCCTCTTGTGGCGCAGGTAGTCGGCAAGCTCGCCTGAGCCCGACGCGAGCCTCTCGGCGCTCCTGTCGTCGACGCAGCGCTTCCACCACAAGCTGAAGAACAGGATGCTGTTTGACACCTCAGAGTCAAGCTTTGACATGCGCATCAGAAGCGAGGTGGCCTCGTCGGATTGAGTGTCGGCCGCATGCAGCAGGGACGCGTACCCCTCGGTGCGGCTGCTCAGGTCTACTATGTCCTCAAGCATGCGGAGAACCCTGCCAAAGCTCCGGGCAGGCATTTCAGGCGACAGCGACTTGCGCTTTTTCCCAAATGCCGCGGCCTTTTTGCGCAAGAGCTCCGCCTGGCGCAGCAGCCGCGCGTCGCGGGGCCCCGACGCGAGCTCCGCCAGGCTCCACGGCCCCGTCTTGTGCCGGCTTCCAGTCGGCGGCAAGGATGATTGCAGTGAGCCCAACGCGTGTGCGCCCACGCAGCCATTAAAAAATCAAACACAAGAGGGGGTGTGGTGCAGGCAGCATCACGCCTGCAAGAAGGGGGAGTGGGAGGAACCCAGGCGAAAAAATGGATGCAAAAAACTGCAAAAAAATGGTCTAGACTGTTCCGGCAATCGGAACCGGCGGCGCCGCTGTCGGGACCACCTTGAATATAGACACCAGATAGTCGCCCTCAAAGATGTGCGTCGTGTGCCCCGTCTCGAGGTCCACTGACAGTACCCTGAACTGGTACTCGTAGGAACCGTCCTCGTTAATGCCAACCTGCGCCATGTGCACGGGCTCGCCGTCCTTGTAGAACTGTATAATCACGGGATAGTCTGCCACATGCTCAGAGGCCTGGCCTGTCACAAACCCCCACGGGAGCGCGTTGTCAGAAGGCACGCTGAGTACCACGTCGGTCTTTTGTATGCTGATCTCCCCGTTGATCTGCGTGGTTGTCACGCCCTGATGATACGGGTGCGCCATGGCGTCGCCAGGGGCCGTTGCAGACACGGCGCCGACTGCGGCAAGTGAGGCCGCAATTGCAAAGAACATAATGCTTCTGCCCATGTCAGTAGGTTGGAAGCCTCACTTAAATAACTTGTTCAGAATGCTCAGGCGGCCCGCCGCGCAGGGCACGCGTCACGTCCGTACCACAGGACGCGCCAAGCATGCACGCCGCGTGCAATAACGTTCTACAGGTGGCAGCGGTGTGGTGACGACGGTGGCAGAACAGTACCGAGCATGCGCAGCCAGGGTCAGGGAAGCTCTTCTTCAACGTCAGAGCATGCCTTGTGGACCCACTTGTCCTCGGAGTTCCTTACTATCTCCTTGCCCGCCTTTATGGCGTCATTGCACGCCGGGCACGTACTTGCAAACCTTGCCTTCATGACAACAGTCCAAACATGCAGCTTTAAAGGATGTCGATACGCCGAATCAGGCATTGTGGTGGCACGGCGCGTCAGCGGCTTATTCTTCGACTTCCATGCCCCATGACTTTACCAGTGTCTTTTGGAACTTTTCTGCCTGCTTTTCGTCAAGCGCGAACCCGCAGTTCTTGTGCGTGGGTACGACCACCATACCATCCAGCTTGAACTCGACCTCGAAGAGGTGCACCTTTGAGCATTCGCACATACGATCGGGTGGATGGCACTGCTATATTTGCCTATACGAAGGCGGCAGGCATCACCCAAGTCCGCAGAATTCATGGCGGTCATCCCGCATCTTCAGATTTCACAGGCAGGAGACGGAGCCAGGCAGCAGCAAACCACGCCATCATCTGACAATGCACAGGAACCAAAAAAGACAAGAGATTACGTGTGGGGCCACACATTGTATGATACATGCGTCTGATCAGCGGGGGGCACAAGCGCCTGCACGTCACCTTTCCAGATGGGAAAGGAGAAAGAGCGTCTGAAAATGTGTTGCAGTACGCCGCCACGCAGACAGCGGCCTACCTAGGCATATAATTCCCAAAAAAGGTTTAACTAATCGATTGAACAAAACGAGTTAGATTGAAGGTTTGCAATCTGGCCGGCACGCCAGTCAGGGGGTCGGTTGCCACGACATATGCCGTTATGGCAGCTGCATCAATGCTGCTCGTGGTGTCGGCAGGCGCGGGCGGCTTTGCGCCCGAAGCCTACGCCCAGTTCCAGACGGGCGGCGTGGACAAGGAGGGCACGTGGCACGCAGGAGAGGGCCTCAAGCAGGGAGACTATTTCTCATATTCGATGTGCCACGTGGACTACAAGGAGTGCGCCAAGTTCAGCCTCGAGCTGTGGATGGAGGGCGACATACAGGTCGGCACCGAGACAAAGTGGCTCGCGCAGGTAGTCGTATACGACGGAAACCGCATAATAAAGGGAAATATGGAGCTGGGCAAGATCGCGCCAGAACCCACGGGCGGAACCGAAGAACTGGGGGTGTACCGCGGCGCGTTCAAGTCCTCCGTGGTATGGCTGTCCGCATTCGCGACTGCCGACAGCGACCAGGGCGGCAAGGGACCAAAGGCATTCAGCGACACCTCGTGGGGCAAGATAGGCAACATAGGAGGCGAGCAGGTGCGTACCCTGGCAATAGAAGATGTGAGGGCCGCGGGAGAGACCTGGGAGACAGTGCGCGTAGGGTGGAAGACCGGCGGCGCGTCAAGCAACGTCTGGATAGTCGACGAGTTCCCGTTCCCAATAAAGGCAAAGACGTACACGCACGTGTCGGAGGGAATCCCCCCCACCGAATACGAGTTCATACTGGTGGATTACAAGGAGGGCGTGACGGAGAACCCGTTTACAGATATAATACCGACGTCGGAGCTCATGGAGGCCCAGGGATGCGGGGCGGGCTTTGACAAGGACACCGTGGTCAAGAAATCCACGGTGGGCGCAATGTACCAGATACACTTAGCGTACGGCCCCGAGGATCCAAAGCAGGGGTGCAGCATGGAGTGGCTGATAAAGTTCATCAGCAAGTACGACGTGACCGAGTTCCTAAACCAGGTGCAGTTTGACGTATGGATAGTAGACGAGAGCCTAAAGCCCATAAGATCGCTTGCCGCAGAGGAGGGAAGGCAGTTCCTGTACTCGGCGTCAGGGCAGTACGAGATAGAGATTCCCGTAGACGAGGAGCCCGGCACGACGGACTATGTGATATGGGTGTATGGCAAGGCGCCGGAGAACATAGTCCCGACCGATCCGCCCGACTATTTGGAGATTCCAATTGTAATATATGAGAATTCACTGATGGACGTCCAGAACCCCGGTGGCGGGGATGCGGGCGACGGCAGCGGCGGCCAGTCAGAGCCGGTACAGGCAGCGACGGAGATACCAGACTGGATAAAGACTAACGCGGGGTGGTGGGCAGAAGGCCTCATAGACGACAACTCGTTTGTCCAAGGGATACAGTACCTCATACAGAACGGGATAATGACGGTATCCTGACCGGCGGCCGGATGCGACGACGACGACAAAAAGACATGCAGGAGGCTGGACGGACATGCTATACCCCAAGAGAAAGATGAGAAAGATGATTGCCGACGGGGAGTACCGCGAGGTCATCGCGTTTGGCAGGCAGCTAGAACCCAAGTACGAGGAAGATCACGACTTTATGTTCATCATGGGGAGCGCGTACTTTATCGTGGAGGACGCGAAAAATGCCATAGCGTACTTTGAAAAGGCTCTGAATCTCAAGGCCGACGACACAGAGGCGCTAAAGCTAAAGACGAACGCCCACCTGTCGCTGGGCCAAAAGGAGGAAGCCATGATAATGATCAGCCGCATCCTGGAGGCAGACCCCGATGACGCAGAGGCGCAGTCGCTCCTCGACGAGCTGCAGGGCGTATAGCAGGCGCCGACGGCGCGCAGCGCCCTTATACCTTGACCATGTACACCTCGTCAAGCAGCCAGTCGCACAGGGCCGTCACGCGCTCGTCGAACACGGTCCACACGTGCAGCGAGTGGGGCAGGATGTCTATCTTCCACCCTTCCGTATACACCCGCACGCCCTCCTTGTCCTCGTACATGTACGCGTCCTGTATCTTTACAGAGTCCCCGAATATCTCGCGGGCCCTTGACTTTATCACGTCCCGGTCGATTGGAAACCGCCTGCGCTCATAGTCTATTATCATGCTGAGGTCGCGCCTGCCGTACATGTCGTACTCGTTTATGCGCCCCTCCTTTGGAAAGTTCACCACCAGGTTCATGTTGTACTTGCGGCCCACCTTTTTTCCGATCTCCACTATGCGCGCGTATCCCAGCGCGGGGTTGCGCCTCAGCAGCAGCATTATCTGGGCCAGATCGCGCTTTAGCTGGCCCTGCAGATCAGTCGTAATCTGCGAAAACGCAGCCATAACACAGGGCCGGCAGCCTTGGTTGATATACCTACCTAGCGGCGGCGGGCGCGGTGCGGGCAGGGCAACAGGCAGGCGCGCAATTGGTTTTTTTACACCCGTGTAGAACCCACGCCATGGCAATGCCGGCAGACTACAGCGACGACAACAGCGGCGCCAGCGCCGCCATGTACGCGGAGGACGAGTCGGGGAGGACCGACGACGTCAACGAGTACAGGCGCATCTGCATAGACTTTGTCAGGGACATACAGCACGACTACGAGAGCTGGGTCGACTACTACAAGCTGCCCGAGGACGAGGACGCCCGCAGGCGCGAGGGGATACGGGCCGCCGTCGAGAGGAGCTGCGAGTGGATAGCAAAGGTGGCCCAGACCATCAAGTCAGTCGACATTGCAATGAACGACGGCCTGCAGAAGATGGCAGAGGCGACGGCCGGCAGGCCCCTTGAGGTAGGGGTCTTTGTAAACAAGATGTCCGGATATACGGAGGCAGGGGCGGGACCCATAGAGGTAGTTGCAAAGGGGGCCGCCAGGCAGGGCAGGAGGATCAAGATCGGGTTCCACTTCAAAGACGACAGGTTCAGGACAGAGTCCACGTGCGGCGCGTACCTCTCAGACGAGGGGCTGCCGCCGGACGCCTGCGAGATGCTTGACGCGCGCCTGACCCTCCACGCAGAAGGCGCCCAGCGCAGGGACCTCATCTCATTTACGATAACGTTTGCAGAGGTGGACTCGGACGGAAGCGAGATCGAGGAGAGAGGCCTGACCACCATAGTGCACATTGTGTGAGCGTCACGTGTATCAGTCCAGATAGCCCACGAGCGCGCCCGTCCCGGCCAGTCTTACGAACCCGAGCCGCTCAAGTGAGTCCATGTCGCTGGCAATCATCACGCCGTCGGACAGGGTGTACAGGACGTCCTCTATGTAGAACGTCCTGGCGGATCCGTCCGTATAAGGAAACGGGTCCGCCGACGCGGCCGAGTGCGAGATGGTTCCGCGTATTCCAATACCGTCCTCCGCGTCCACCTTTAGGATGTAGAATCCAGACCAATAGTCCCTGTAATAGTTGTCATATTCGATCACGTTCTTGGATTCGGACGGGTGCAGCGTGTCGCTAAGATCCTCGTAGGAGCCCTTGACGGGCATCGACAGCAAGTCACGGGCACCGTCAAAGAAGAAGGCCTTGTGGCTTGACAGCGCGTCTGAATACGTCGCCGAGTCTCCTATTATCAGGTCGTCTGAGACGGACGGGTTCGAGACGTCCGAGACGTCGAACAGGGCTATCTTGAGCCCCAGCTGCCTGACCCACCTGTCGTCGTCAAGCGTGGTGTCGCGGCCCACCCCGATCACGTGCTTTTCATCGTACGGGTGCAGGTAGTTCGAGAAGCCCGGAATCTTGAGCTCGCCGAGTATGCGCGGCGTGTCGCCAGATATGTCAATGACAAAGAACGGATCCACCTGCTGGAACGTTACAAGGTACAGCCGATCCCCCATGAACCTGGCCGAGTATATGCTCTCGTCGGGCGCCACGTCCTCAAGCGAGCCGACCTCCTCCAGGTTGTGATCAAGCGTATAGACCCCGTTTGACCTGCTAAAGCCGCCATACTCTGTATAGTACTCGGTTGTGGTGGCCACTCGGAGCCGGTCGCCGCCGTCGCCCTCCCCGAGGGAGAACTGGTTGAGGAGCCTGCCGGGCACGGCGCCGCGCGCCACGTATTCGATGCCGCCCTCCCCGCCTATCGAGACCTTGTGGATTACCGTCTTGGTGCGGTCCCTCTCAAGCGCCGAGTCGTACGACACTAGCGCGTCCTGTATGCGCTCAAAGAGCCTGTCGCGCTCGCCGGCCTCAAGCCCGTTGTAGTAGTTTTCAAGTATCTCGGCAATTACCCTCCACTGGCCGCTAGAACCCTCAAGCCACTCGGCCTCCTGCGCGTCGAGTATGTCGCGCTGCGTCTCGGCCGGCAGCAGCGGGACGATCGCCTCAAAGAAGCGCTCCCTGGCGGCCTGCTCGTAGTTGTAGCCCGGAGGCATACTCTGCAGGTACGTCAGGTAAAAGTACGAGTGCGTCACATAGTACGTGCCCGTGTTGCCCATCAGGAACGTCTCAGACGAGACGGATCCACCGCTGTCGCCGGAGAGGTCTATCTCGGCGAGGGTCGTGAACGTTGAGAGGTTCCACTCGTCATCAAAGTAAAAGACCCGGGGCGCAACTTCCTCCGAGTCCCGCAGGATTATGGGAAAGTCCGGGCGGTCATAGTCCACGTGGCTCGTGGTCACCACGTAGACGCTGTCGCCTATCATGCGGGCGTCCTCGAACCACCCGTCTATCGAGTATTTGGTGCGGATCTCGGGCGCCGAGCGGTCGGATACATCTAGTACGACCGCGTGCGTGACGGGCTTGTACGACCGCCGCGGCTCAAAGTCGTACTCTTGTATCACGAGATCGTCGCTCTGCGAGGTGTAGAACACCACCAGATCGTCTCCGTTGAGGAACATGTCGCGGATGTAGTCCGGATCAATGTCAAGGGCCACCTTTGCGACGATGCCCATGTCGCTGGCAGGCCACACATCTACGATCGTAAGCATGTTGCGCGCCGCCACGTATGCGTACTGGCCGTCGTTCTTGACATAATCCGGCTCGTCAACGCCCTCGACCTGCACGTTTGTAGTAGAATAGTCGGTGCCGCCTCCCCCGCCGGCCGTTTCCGCGGCATCATCAAACATCATCGCGGGCTCCGACTCTGCCATCATGACATCGGATCTTGCAAGCATCATCATGTCCGAGCCCATGCCGGCCTGCCACCTGCCCGCGGACCGATCCTGCAAGGATGCCGCGTTTATCAGGTCGACAAGCTGCTCCCTTGTAGTTATCTCCAAGGCCCCCTCGGTCCCATGTGCCGGAGAGAGAGGGGTTGGATCTGCTGTTGCTGCCGGTGCGTCGCCGTCTGCAGGTATCGGCGACTCCGCTGATGTGCCGTTGTCCAAGGGTATGTCTGCAGGCAGCGGCTTAATGACGGGCGGCGGAGTATCGTCGGCAGGGGCAAGCACAAGGGCAGCTCCGATTCCAATTGCAGCGATACCTATGATGACGGCCAGAATCACATTGTTCATTATTTTACAATCCCCGTTCTCAAGTAAAGGATCCTATAAAGTTGATTTAAAGGTGCGGATTTGGTTCTTTGTTATGAAGCTGCGCGCGGTTGCCGCCGCATCATCCAGCTGCAGCAAAATCATCATCGCGGTATCCGTCAAGTGACACCTCTATTGCCACCCTGCGCTCCATTGCCCTCTCCTGCCCGGGATACTTTAGCTCCGAGATGATCCGCAACAGCCTCTCGTCGGACACTATACGCGCCGCGCCGCGCGCGCTCTGCTCCCCGCGGATCACCACCACGTCGGAATTGGCAGCCGCATTAAGGTACCAGTCCCCATCCGGCCGATGCCTTGAAAAGTAGAGCTTGCCCGAATGGGATACGGCCCTGAGCGGGACGGCATGCTCGTTACCGGTCCGGCGGCCCCTCGTCACAAGAACGGCCCTGAATGCTGCCCCGTCCGGCGCCCCCAGCACCGCGGTACTGCCTGCCGGTTCCGGCGGCCCAGTCTCGTAAACGGCAGAGTCCGAGGGCATGCCACGGATTCCAAGTCAAGTAATTTAACGCCATTGGTGGAATTTGACAATACTCGCGTTGATAAGCAAACTTTGCCACCAGACGTCATGTCAGTAAGACTCGAGGACGTGCCTGCAGGCATGATGACTGCCGACACATTCAAGGGCAAAAAGGTCATCGACAGAGAGGGCGTGGAGTATGGCAAGGTAAAGCACATACACATCAACCCGGAGACGCTGGTGGTCTCAGGAGTGACCATACACGAGGGGTTCGGTAAGGACTATTACCTGACCAGCGACTACATAGACGAGTTCTCAAAGAAGACGCTGCATCTGAGCAGGCCGCCCATAAGGACAGGGGCCACGGTCATCGACGGGGACCGCCACAAGCTGGGCAAGATAAAGCGGCTTCACAAGAACCCCGACACCGACGAGATAGAGTCCATAGAGATCACAGACGGCCTGACAAACACCAAGATCGTCTCAAAGTCAGAGATATGGGGGATTGGCGAGAGGGTGATCCTCAGGATGACCAAAAAAGAGTTCAAACGGATGGAGTAACGATTAGACTGCAGCCACTTTTCCCGTATGCGGCGCAGGACGGCGCACCATCCAGTATTTTTGTCTCAATGCCGGATGGCCGGCGCGTGTGACGCGGCCCGCGCGCCATACAGACGTGCCGATCGACTTTTTTAATTTTGTTCGGAACAGAGGCGTCGGCACGATACGGTACATGCAGGCAAGTAGCGAGGCGGGGGTTATGGATGGTGATGGTGGTGGTGGTGGTGATGGTGATGGTGATGGTGATGGTGGTGATGGTGGTGATGGTGATGATGGTGATGATGGTGGGACACCCACTCAGATCTACCAAGTTATAATTGGGCCCTGCCCCGTCCACGCGTACGATGGACGCCATAGAGACCAGACACCTGACAAAGTCGTTTGGCCACGTAACCGCGGTCAACGACATATCATTCAGCGTCAAGAGCGGGGAGATATTCGGATTCCTAGGCCCCAACGGCGCCGGAAAGAGCACCACCATGATGATCCTCACCACCCTGCTCAAGCCCACCTCAGGCGAGGCCTTTGTCGGGGGCGCCGACGTCTCAAGGGAGCCCAAGAGCGTCAGGCAGAAGATAGGATACGTCCAGCAGGACATTGCAGTAGACGAGTACATGACGGGCCGGGAGAACCTCCTGCTGCACGCAAGGCTCAGCCACATGCCGAACAGGATGACAGAGTCGCGCATAGACGAGATGCTCAGTCTGGTGGAACTGGAGCAAAAGCAGCACGAGCCGGTGGTGGGCTACTCCGGCGGCATGCGCAAGAGGCTGGACATAGCAGGAGGGCTGCTCCACATGCCGGACGTGCTGTTTTTGGACGAGCCGACAGTCGGGCTTGACATACAGACGCGCAGGAAGATATGGGACTATATCAGGAGGATACACTCAGAGTACGGCGTGACCGTCTTCCTGACCACCCACTACATGGAGGAGGCAGACAGCCTTTGTGACAGAATCGGCATAATAGACGGGGGCAGGATAGTGGCCATAGACAGCCCTGCGCGCATGAAGGACGCGCTCGGTAGCGAGATGATCTCCCTAGAGGTGGCGCGAGCAGACTCGGACAGAATGCTGCAGGAGCTGCAGAATATGGCCGGAATGCTGTCGGACATAAGGTGCGATTACGGCTCGGGGGCCATAACAATGGTGGCGTCAAACGGAACGGGGGCGGTCCCCAAGATATTCGGGGCCGCGTCAAGATGCGGCGCCGCGATAAACGCAATCAGCGTGACGCGGCCCACACTTGATGACGTATTCTTGCATCACACGGGACACGAGATCAGGGACGAGGAGGATTCCGGGTTCAGCCGCGGACTGGAGCTTGCCAGGAAGAGGAGGAGGAGCAGTGGGGCGCCGTGACGCCTGACACGCCGTTCCACGCGTCCGCCGCGTACGACGCATACACGATATTCTGGCGCGAGATAAAGCGGTACAAAAAGTCAAAGAGCGGTGTATTCATCAGGATCATCCAGCCGGCCATATGGATAATAGTCGTGGGCAACACGTTTGCAGGGACCCAGCCGCTCATAGAGTCAGTTGGGTTCGACGGCCAGTACATCGAGTTCATGGCGCCCGGCGTGATGGTGCTGACGGCTATATTCACCAGCATATTTGGAGGGGTCAACACGCTGTGGGACAGGAGGTACGGGTTCATGAACAAGGTGCTCACCACGCCGATCTCGCGCTCCTCGATTGCCCTAGGCAAGGTGGCAGCAATCTCCCTGATATCCGCGCTGCAGGCGAGCCTCATACTCGGAATCGCGCTCGCGATAGGCGTCACGTTTGCAGACCCCCTGATGATCGCCCCCATAATGGGCATCGTCATACTGTTCTCGCTGGGATTCGCCGGGATATCCGTGACGATAGCGGCCACTGCAAAGTCGCAGGAGACCTTTTGGGGGCTGATAAACATGCTCGGCATGCCGCTGTTCATGCTCAGCCCCGCCCTCTTCCCGCTCGAGCTGCTGCCAGAATGGCTTGCCACGCTTGCAATGTTCAACCCCGTCACGTACGCGGTGCTTATCATAAGGGAGATGATGACGGGGGTCTCGGAGGGCGGCGTCGCAATGCTGGCCGGACTCGGGATAATATCGGCCTTTGTCGTGTGCACGGTGGCGGTTGCAGGCCACGTGTTTACAAGGGACGTTAACAAGCCGTTCTGACGGCGGCAGCGGCAGCGGCAATCTGCAAATACTGACAAAAATTTGACAAAATGGAGAACCTTTGCAAACCCGGCGCCTTATTGTCGGATTCGGCCATCCTGCGCCATGACGGGCGGCAGGACAGGCATGCGCACTGCAACATGTGTAGTTGCAGTGGCATGCGTGGCCGCGGCAGCGGCCATGGCGGCCGTTGACAATCCAATGCAGTACGGAGCCGGCTCCGCTGCTGTCCATGCGACCCTTAGCGACGGGTGGCGCACGCACCTGTACGAGTGGGGTTCGTACGGGATAGGCGGGGAGAGCCTCTTTGCGCACCCGCAGTTCATAACAGTGGACGGGCAGGGCAGCGTGTACGTCACGGACCTGGGCAACAAGCGCGTCCAAAAGTTCGACTCGCAGGGCGTGTTCCTTGCAGCATGGGGAGAGCAGGGGAGCGCCGACGGGCAGTTCAGATACCCGTCCGGAATCGCAACCGACGGCGCCTACATATACGTGGCCGACAGGGACCTGAACCGCGTGCAAAAGTTCGACGCAAACGGCAACTACATAGCCCAGTGGGGAAGCGGCGGCAATGCAGAGGGCATGCTGCGCATGCCAACCGGGATGGCAGTCGGCGCCGACGGGTACGTGTACGTGGTGGACACCGGCAACCACCGCGTGCAAAAGTTCACATCCGACGGCGAGTTTCTGCTCTCCTTTGGCGGCTCCGGCACGGAGCCAGGCAGGTTCATACTGCCGCACTCCATAGACGTGACGGATGACGGCAGCCTGTACGTATCAGACAGGGGCGCCGGCAGGATAGACCACTATACGGCAAACGGGACGTACGTTGCATCGCACGTGTTTGACGCGTCGGGCCCGTTCGAGTTCATGCCCGAGAGCATAAAGCTGGG
>JAGWAX010000029.1 GCA_021296175.1 Nitrosopumilaceae archaeon
GAGGGAGGAGAGGAGGAAGAGGAGGAGGAGGACAAGCCGGGAGGGAGCCGCAGATGCGTGCGCGACTCTTGCGACGATCGATGGTGATGATGATGATGATGATGATGATGCTGATGTTGATAATGATGCTGATAATGATGATCCCGAATGCCGTTTCCAGAGATCGCAGCGGCGCGCATGGGGCGGGACGGCGGCCGGGGACGGCGGCCGGGGACCGCGCCGACTGCCGCCGCGGAGCACCATGCGGCACCACGGGCCCGGGGGCAGCTGCGCCGCCGCTAATCTTCTGGAAACTTTTTAACAGCAATGCAATATCTCTTGACATGGGAAGCATACGGGTCGATTACGCCTCGGAGCGCTTTATGATAATATATGAGGGGGACGACTCGGGCGTGGGCGCCAACTCTGCGTACGCGTCAGGAAACGAGAAAAAGACAAACCCCTCGATGCTCTCCCTTGTGATAAAGGACGGCATACTGCGGCGGCAGCAGGACATAGACGGCCAGATAGTAAAGGGGTGGGCCGTCAGGGTATTTGAGAGCAAGAATCCCGTCGTGTCCGTTTCGGCCGGAAACGATTACGGCAAGGAGCCTTTTGAGAGCCAGCCGGCGTACGGGCACCACCTGGTGCTCGTGGCCTCGCCGGATCCCGCAAAGACGCTGGCCACCATAGACTCTGAGCAGTGGTCAAACGCGCTCGTAGTGGTGCAGGACCGCCTTAGGTGGCTTTACACGCAAAAGGGCGTCGCCTACGTGGCCGTATACGCGGATCATGTCGGCGGGCTCCGGGGAAGATCCAAGGTACACCCGCACCTCAACGTCGTGTCGTTCCGGATGATTCCTCCGACCGTCAATGACGAGATGGAGTCGTACAAGAGGACGCAGGAGAAGCGCGGAACGTGCCCCACGTGCCACATAATAGAGAGTGACGACCAGCTGAGGCGCGTCCTGCAGACTGAGAGCTTTGTGGCCTACTGCCCGTGGTCCCCGACGTACCCGTTTGAGTTCTGCATCGCCCCCAAGAGGCACGCGGTCAGCTTTGCAAAGATGTCGCAGAAGGAGATTGAGGACCTGGCACTGATGATCAGGGCCACGCTTGGCGGGCTTGCGAGCATGATAAAGAACGTGACGTTCAGCATGGTGTTCCACCTGTCTGCGGAGCGCAAGAGCAGCCGCCTGATGCACTGGCACATTGAGGTTTATCCCGTAACAAAGCAGTGGTCTGGCATGGAGCGCGGGTATGGCATCCACCTCAACGACGTGTCTCCTGAGGACGCGGCAAAAAAACTGGGGGCCTCGTGCCGAAAGGAGCTCGCAAACATGGTTGGCATTGGCTGAGTACTGCGCCGTCCCCCGCCGGCTCGGCAGGCGCGCCGGGATTTTTGCGCCGAGGCGACTCTTCGTGCACTGGCTTGAATGATTTATTTGCCAACGCCTCGGAGCGGCCGTAATGGCACTTGAAAAATGGCTCGGGCTTGCAAGCCTGGCGCTCTTTGCGATGTTCTCGGGGCTCATGGTAAGCGTGTATGGGTTTCTGACCGACGTGCCGGATGACTTTGATTATGCGTTGTCCTTTGAGGCCGATCCCAAGATTCTCCAGTTCATATCGATAAGCGCGGCGCCCGCCGGCGTGATGGGGGCGATCGCGTTCATCATGTCCAAGTATTATGGGTCGAGGCCGGTGGGCCTGCTCCTGATCGGCGGCGGCGGCGTAATGCTGGCCGGAATGTACGCGTGCCACGTGATGCTTGAGAGGATAGACGAGGCGTACGTCACGGACGCGGTGGCGCTGGCCCCCTACGTGTTCATGGGGATGTCGGCCCCCGTGGTGGCGTTTGGCGCGCGCCTGTTCAAGCGCAGAAAGAGGCGGCCGAAAAAAGAGTACTTCTAGTGTACGGCGTGCCTTGCCTCTATCATCATCATTATTGCCGACGTCGCGGCGACGCCGCCGCCGCTGCGCTTGCCTACAATCTCATATCTTGCCCAGGCGCTTTATGTATTCCTGCTGCGCCGCCTCGTAGGACTCTTTGTCCCCGATGTCCAGAAAACTGTTTCTTGGCGAGATGTATCCTGACACCGCCCTTTTCTGGGATATGGCCTTTTTGATGAGCGCGTCCATGCCGTACGGCTTGTTTGCCGGAATCATCCTGATTATGTCCGGCTCCATTACGTAGCACCCCATGTTTACCGTGGCCGCAATCTCGGGTTTCTCCCTCCAGTCGATCACCCTGCCGGACCCTGCCGTCTCTATGACCCCGTACGGCAGGTTGGTCTTGTACGTGCTGAGGCCCATCGTGGCAAACGCCCTTGTTTCCTTGTGGTGCTTTATCATGCCCCTCAGCGAAAAGTCGTATACCGCGTCCCCGTACATGCACACAAAGGTCCCGTCTATCATGCCGCCCGCGGTCCTCAGCTGGCCCGCGGTGGCAAGGGGCTTCGTGGATGCCGCGTACTCTATGCTGACGCCGAACCTCTGGCCGTCCTCGAAGTAGTCCTCGATGGTCTTTCGCAGATAGCTGGTGCATATTATCATGGACTTGATGCCGTTCTTCCTTATCCAGTCTATGAGGTGCTCCAGTATCGGCTTTTCGCCCAGGGGCAGCATCGGCTTTGGCAGAAACGTGGTGTACGGCTGGAGCCTGGTTCCGAGGCCGCCTGCCAGTATGATTGCCTTCATCGTGGGTGCTGGCGTCGGCGCCATTATTTATGTTCGCGGCCACATCGTGCCGCACTGCGCGCCGGCGCCTTCATGCGGGGGCGGTTGCCTGCCTCACCTTTGCCAGCACGTCGTCGGGGGACTCTCCGAATATTATGATCATGGGCTCCTTGCCGTGGTCGCCGTCATGGCATACCGCGTCTGGAGCCGACTCGGCGTCCCTGACTGCCTCTAAGACGCCCCATCGCACGGACGACCCCCCGGCCTTCGTGCCTGCCGGCTCGAGGCTCCTGTCATAGTGCGCGACGGTCATCCCGGACCCCGTGATCCTGTTTATGGTGCCCTTGTCATATTTGATGTTGACTGCCGATCTTATTTCTGGGAACCTCCCGCTTGCGGCGACCAGGGCTGCTGCCACGTGCTTTGAGCCGCCGCGTGCAATCTCCCCCGCAACTGCAACCCTTCTGCCCGTCCGGACTATCCTGCCCCGTATGCCAAGCACGTCTTGCGTGCTCCGCGGACTTGCAGCCTCGGAGTGCACAAAGTTGGTCTGGCACTCTGGTATGTGCATGTATATGCCCCTGGTGCGCGTAAACTCCGTTATCGCGTTTGCAAGGGCCGACGAGGCGCCGGGCATGCCGGGATCATCCCGGCCGTGAACGGCTCCCGCGATGCCTGCGCCTCTTCCCGCATCCGTGGCGTTTCCCATTAGGCGCGCGACAAATCTTTTCGCGCCCCTCGCCGATTCCGTCACCGGCATGCCGGACGCAAGGCCGCACAGAAGCGAGGCCGCAAACGCGCACCCGCCCCCGTGCGTCTCGTACGGCAGGGCCCGCCCGCGCAGGCGGCGCGTTCTTGTTCTGCCCCTGGTGTCGCGCGTCGCGACCACGTCGTAATAATGGCTGCCGGATTTGATGCCGGTGACCACGGCAGAGCCTGCGCCAAGCTCGTGTATGATCTGCAGTGCAAGCCTGTCGTATGCGTCGGCGGCCCCGTAGAGTTCCGGATGTGCCGCGCGCGTTCTGGCGCCCCCTGCACCCTTAATTGCGCCGCCGCCTCCACCGGCGCAGCCAAGCAGCAGGCGCGCCTCCTGCACGTTCGGGGTCGTCGCGGTGGCAAGCGGGATTATGCGCCTTGCATAGTCGCGTAGCGCCGGCTGCCGCATGAGCACCCCTCCCGTCGTGGACTCGACCACGGGGTCCGCCACTATGGGCACGGCGCCTGCCAGTTCGGCCAGGCGCCTTGAGACGGCCCTGACGGCCCGCGCGGTGCATATCATTCCCACCGCCACCCCGGACACCTCAAAGTCGGACAGCACCGCGTCGAGCTGCGACTCTAGCATTCTCTGGGAGACGGGCTCGGCCCCCGAAAACGAGGACGTGTTCTGGGATGTCACGGCCGTGACTACCGACAGCCCGTAGGCGCCGTGAGCCCCGAACGTCCTGATGTCGCCCTGGATGCCGGCCCCCGAGGAGGGATCGGAGCCGCCTATTGACAGAAGGTTCATGGGTGACATGGCGCGCATGGGCTATTTTGCATTGTGGTTCGATGACTGTGGCAGCAGTAGCAGCAGCAGCGGTGGCAACAGTAACCCTCGGCTGCACACTGGCGCCTTCGGCCGCACCTGACACCTGCGGCCCCATCGTACGCTATTGATATTGCATGCTGCGGCCGCGCACCTCTACGCCGACGCCGCTACCGCTAGCTTGATGACTGCGAGGCGCACCTGTATGAGCAAAAGACATCGCGCGTGTCGTAGAACTCTTCCCCGCAGTGCCTGCACACCCTGATGGCCCTCATGGGCATTGTACGTCCATATCGTATTTAAGGACGGCCAGGCGCCGCGGCCCCGCACGCGCGCGGCGTCGTGGGACACGCGTGCTGCAGGCCGGACGTCCGCCCTGCCGGCGCTTGCGGCGCATTAGGCTGCTGAAGGCCGTCGCGCCCCTCCCCCCTGCCGGCAGGGTTCTGCCCGGCCCTGGCACACAGTGCTTTTTTTGGAGTGCGGATTTGCGGATGTAGCCCGCCGCAAGCGGGGGGCGGCGGTTGCCCTTCCTTACTATTTAAATCGGGCCACACCCTGCGCATGGCATGTCAACCCAGATGGCCGCGGCAAGGCGCGGCGTCGTCACGGAGGAGATGAGGCAGGTCGCGCGTGACGAGGACGTCTCTGCCGACTGGCTGGTATCGAAGATGGCGTCTGGCGCCATTATCATACCTGCCAACAATGCCCGCCCGCAAAAGTCACAGGTGCACCGGGTTGGAATAGGGCGCGGACTCAAGACAAAGGTCAACGTCAACATCGGAACCTCCACGCTCAACGTGGACGTGCGCGGCGAGATTGCAAAGGCGAAGGTGGCAGTAAAGTACCACGCCGACACCATAATGGATCTGAGCGACGGGGGGGACGTCAAGGACATACGGCGCAGGCTGCTGCAGGAGGCGCCGATAACGTTCGGGACGGTTCCCATATACGAGGCGTACAACTATGGCGTCGAGGAGCACAAGAACCCGCTGAACCTGACTGAGGACGACTATCTCGACGCGTTTGAGAACAACGCAAAGGACGGCGTGGACTATACCACGGTCCACTGCGGAATCACCAAGGACATTGCAAAGCGCATACTAAAGGTGAGGCGGCACGGCGGAGTGGTCAGCAAGGGCGGCACCATCACGGCCGCGTGGATGCTAAAGCACGACAAGGAGAACCCCTACTACGAGCACTATGACTATCTTGTGGAGATTGCAAAAAAATAC
Source organism: Nitrosopumilaceae archaeon (assembly GCA_021296175.1). Classification (GTDB taxonomy): domain Archaea; phylum Thermoproteota; class Nitrososphaeria; order Nitrososphaerales; family Nitrosopumilaceae; genus Nitrosopumilus. The sequence goes on from JAGWAX010000029.1 coordinate 5,413, forward strand.
GACGTGACCTTCAGCCTAGGCGACGCGCTGAGGCCCGGCTCCATCCTGGACTCGCACGACGAGCTGCAGGTGCAGGAGATGATCAACATATCGCGCCTCACGAAACGCGCCCACGAGCAGGACGTGCAGGTGATGGTGGAGGGGCCAGGACACGTGCCCCTCAACGAGGTGGCCGCAAACGTCCGGCTTGCAAAATCGCTGATCGGGGACGTGCCGTACTACGTGCTGGGCCCGTTGGTAACAGACGTGGCGTCCGGACACGACCACATTGCGAGCGCCATAGGCGCCGCCGTGTCGGCAAGCGAGGGCGTCGACCTGCTGTGCTATTTGACGCCGTCCGAGCACCTGGCGCTGCCAAACGAGGAGGAGGTAAAGGCGGGGCTCATCGCGTACAGGATTGCCGCCCATGCCGGCGATCTGGTCAAGCTGCGTGAAAAGGCCATAAAGTGGGACGCCGCGATGACCGAGGCCCGCCGCACGCTTGACTGGGAGCGGCAGATTGCGCTCTCAATCGACCCCGAGGAGGCCGCGCGCATACACGGCAGGACCGGACAGCACCCCGGAAACAACGTGCCGTGCACGATGTGCGGCGGGGCGTGCGTGTACATGATGCTGCCGCAGCAGAAAAAGTACGATAATGACGGCGACGGCAGTGGCGGCGGCAGCCGCGCCGGCGACGGCCCCCGCGCCGCCGCAAAGCCCGAGGTCCGCAAAACCGCTGCGGCCACAACTCTGTCGTCATAGTGCCTGTTTTGCCACTACCGGGATCATCTTGAAAAAATCCCTGAATACGGACGTGATCCAAGGCGTGTTTGCTCTGGGTGGTATGTTGCCAGGTTTGTGCATGGCAGCAGTAAATGATCTGCATCAATCATTGTGCTGTCTGCGAGCCGCGCCGCACGCAGCATAGCCAAGTTGGTGGGCAAAAACTTGTTCCGGATGACGGCCTTGTCGCCTTCATATCAGGCAGGACATCACCCTGTAAAGGTCCGGGACGGTCTCGTACTTGCCCATCTCTGATATCTTCACCCACCTGTAGTCCGAGTTCTCCCAGTTGAGCCTTACGGGGGGGCTGTCGGCCTCAAACAGGAACGCCGACACGACCCACTCGTGGTTCCTGTACTGCGGCGACTTTATCCGTATGCCGTCCGCGCTTCTTATCAGCCTGATCTTGCCTTTGGTGATCCCCGCCTCCTCGAATATCTCTGTCTTCGCGCGGTTCAGTGGCTTCTCGTTGCCCTCTATGATTCCGCTGACCCCCGACCACTTGCCGCGCATGGTCCTTACCCTGTTGCTGCGCCTCAGGAGCAGAACTTTGTCGGTCCTGACATCCCGTATGAACGCGGTCACTATGCCGGTGGTGCGCACTGCCGTGTTGCCGTTTGCAGCGGCCGGACGGCCGGAGCCTCGCGCGCCGTTCTCCTTTCTGTATCTCTTGTTTTTGGCGGTTCTGTCGGCCGATGCGCCGCGGTTGCGGCCGTTGCTGCGGCCGTTGCTGCGGCCGTTGCTGCGGCCACTGTTGCCATTGCTGCTGCTGATGATGTCACGGCTGCTGCCGCCGCCACCACCGCTGCCGCCGCCATTATTGCGGCCGTTGTCGCCGCTGCCGCGGCCACTCCTCTCTGTTCCCTTTCTGATAATTCTGCTGCCGGCATCCCCGCCGCTACTTTTCAACTACCTTTACCATCTTTGTCATTCTCTTGTACGACTCCCTGATGTCAGTGTGCTCCGCCAGGCGGTCCTGGCAGTCGGTGATGTATCCTATCACCTCGTCGGTCTTTGACTCCTGTACTGCGGTCAGCAGCCTGCCTATGTCCTTCCAGAACTCTTCGGCCACCCTCCTGATCTCGGGGTTTGCAATGATGGTCTCGATGAGCTCCGGAGACTCTGTCATTATGCTCTCGGCAAGCGTCTTTTGCAGCCGGAACGTGGTGCCCGACATCTTTTCTGTCAGCAGCACCTTTTCGTCCTTTGATATGATGTTTGCAAAGACCAGGTTGAGCAGGTGCGTGAGGCCCAGTATGACGGCTATCTTTTTGTCGTGCTCTGCGGCGTCTATCGTGACAAAGTTCGCGCCGGCAAACAGCGACTTTATCACGGTAAGCTCCTTCTTGGCGTCCCGTATCGGGACCGATATGATGTTCTGCCCCTTTATGGTGCGGATCCCCGGCCCGAACATGGGGTGTATGCATATGGGGTTGACCTTGGCGGGCATCTTTGAGAGCGACGAGACCACCTTTGACTTTTCGGAGGATATCTCTATCAGGTAGGTGCCCTTTGGCATCTCCTTTGCAATCAGCCTTATAATCTCCGGCGTCCTTCTGGTCGGGGTGCACAGCACCACGTAGTCCGTGCTCAGCACGCCGGACACAAGCGACTGGGCCGTCTCTATGCCCCTTACAGTGACGTCCCTCTCCGAGTCGTATCCGGTCACGGCAAAGCCCTGGTCAAGAAAGTACTTTGCAAACCAGCTGCCCATCTGGCCCCCGGCCCCTATCACCGTCAGGCGCCTGTTCTTCCTCCTTGCCGCCGCCATTACGTGTATACTCCGTCCAACATGCTCTTTAATCTATTCATTCCCTCAATTAGTCTGTTTGTGTCCTCGCGCGCGGCCGATATCCTGATGTAGTCCCGGTAGTTCTCGCCGAACCCCGAGCCGGGCGCCACGGCAACCCCGTACTCGGAGAGCAGCCGTCCTGCAAGGCGCGCCCCGTCCGTGCCGACCCGCGCAAACAGGTACATGGCGCCCTCCGGCTTTGCGTACTCCATGCCCATCTTGCGGGCCTCAGACTCAAGGGCGTCCAGCCTCTCCGATATGGTGCGGGCGTTGTCTGACACGTCCTGGCCGACGGCGGACAGCGCCGCGCGCTGCACGGGTGCGGGGACGCTTGTCATGCAGAGCGACAGGAGCGATGCAATCTTGTCGATCACGTGCCCGTCTGCCATTGCGTACCCGATGCGGAGCCCCGTCATGGCGTGCGACTTTGAAAAGGACTGGACCGCGATGGCGTTGTGGTACCCGTACGATGCGACGCTCCTCCACGGCTTGGCGCCCCTGACGTACTCGGAGTATATCTCGTCGCCCAGCACGTAGATGCCCCGGTCCGACGCAATCTCCATTATGCCGTCCATTATGTCAGGCCGCAGGACCGCGCCGGTGGGGTTGTTTGGATAGTTCAGTATTATCATTTTGGTGCTGGTGCTTGCTGCATCCTGTATGTCCCGGATTGAGGGCATCCACGACTCGTCAAGCGAGGCCTGCACTGCGCGCACCCTGGCCCCCGCGTATGCGGCGCAGTCCCTGTACGCGGGCCATGCGGGCTCTACTGTTATGACCTCGTCGCCGGGGTTCAGCAGCGCGGACATGGCTGCAAACACCGCAAAGCGGCCTCCCGGGGTGACCGCTATGTTGCCCGGCCCTATGCTGGCGCCAAACCTCTTGGAGCCGTACTCTGCAAGGGCGTCTAGGAGCTCCGGCACCCCCCTGGGGCTTTCATACCTGATGTGCCCCCTGCCGTACGACTCGGAGAGCGCGGTTGCCACCGCGTCTGGCGGCATATAGTCCGGCTCGCCCACCTCCATGTGGATTACCTGCCTGCCCTCCTCCGCCTCCAGCCTCTTTGCGGCCTGGAATACGGACAGGTGCGTGGGATTGTCCTCCCCGTCTCTGTGGTGCCGCGACTGTATCGTTGCGGACTCGCTCAGCAAAAAGTTCAGGAGCCTGGATATCGCGGCCTCTGCCAGCGCCGGGTCCACTGTACTGCCGCTGCCGCTGCCGCCGTTTCTGCCCCCAAACCCCCTCCTGTACGCGCCAAGCACGATGTCGCAGAGCTGATCTTCTCGGGACTCGTCGGTAATCCTCATGCCGAGCTCTTTTTTGGCCCTGCCTATGTCAGATGAAATCTCGGCCCTCCTGACGAAGAGCTTTGCCATCTCGACCGTGACGCGGCCAATCTCCTCGCGCAGCCTGCCCAGTTCGTCTTCTGTCATTTTTCTAGCACCGGCTTGATGTGTCCTGACACCAGCGCGTGGTCTGCAACCACAAGCGAGACCAGCGAGTCGACCACGGGCGGCGCCCGGGGCACCACGCACGGGTCGTGTCTCCCGCCCACGCGCAGGGTGTCCTTGCTCATGGTGTCGACGTTTACCGTGGACTGCTCCCGCGGTATGGACGATGCGGGCTTGAAGGCCACGCGCATTGTTATGGGCATGCCGTTTGATATGCCGCCCAGTATGCCGCCCGAATTGTTTGTGCGGGTGGCGACCCTTTTTGCGCCGCTTTCGTCCTCCGTCACGTAAAACGCGTCGTTGTTCTCAGAGCCCCTGATGCTGGAGCCGGCAAACCCGGATCCGAACTCCACGCCCTTTACCGACGGGATGGAGAACATGGCCGCGCCGAGATCGGACTCGAGCGAGCCGAAGATGGGCTCGCCGAGCCCCGCGGGGATGCCTGTCGTAACCGACCTTATGACGCCGCCAAGCGAGTCGCCACTCCTCTTCGCATCCAGTATGGACTTCCTCATGGACTCGGCAGCCCCTGGGTCCGGGCACCTCGACTCGTTTCCATATATCAGGGACTGGTCGTAACAGCTCCCGGGGCCGTCGCGTGCGGCCGCCCCGCCTGCCTGGCCGTCCATCTCGACGCACCCTATCTGCTGCACGTAGGAGCAGGTCTCGACATCCAGCGATTCCTTGAGGAGCTTTCTTGCAACCGCGCCGCCCATCACGTGCGTGGCCGTCAGCCTGCCGGAGAACCTGCCTCCGCCCCTGTAGTCGTTGAAGCGGCCGTACTTTATCATGGCCGTATAGTCCGAGTGTCCCGGCCTCGGCCTGGACTGCATGTCATCATAGTCCACCGAGCGCTGGTCAGAGTTTTTTATGATTATAGTAATGGGCGCGCCCGTCGTGCGTCCGCGGTACGTGCCCGAGATGATCTCGGCCCTGTCATCCTCCATGCGCTGCGTCGTAACGACGCTCTGCCCGGGCCTCCTCCAGTCAAGCATGGGCTGTATGTCTTCTTCTGCGAGTTCGAGCCCCGCCGGGCACCCGTCAAGCACGGCCCCTATCGTGCTGCCGTGACTCTCGCCAAAGCTTGTCAGTACGAGTCTCTGGCCCATGCTGTTTCGGGACACGCATGTGATGCTGTACACGTGCTTATAATTCATAATAATTGCGGGGCGGCCGAGTCGCGGCCGCTGTCGGTGTTGGCACCTCCATCGCCACCTCCACCTCCATCGCCACCGCCACCGCCAAGGCTGCATTGCCCCGTAAACTCGCTGCACAATATGTCGTCATATTAAGATGCGGGCGCCGCGCTCACGCGGCATCCGTTATGCGGGCGCCCAGCGCCACCATGTCCCTTATGAATCCGGGATATGACACTGAGACTGACCCGGGGTCCGATATCACGTACTCGCCGCCCGCCCGCATGGCCGCTATGCAGAGCGCCATGAAGAGCCTGTGGTCGTTTTCCGGATTCAGGCGCGTGGCGCCGCCGTCGCCGCCCCGGGGCGCCGCCGCGCTCGCGTCTGCCACCAGCCCGTCCTCCCGCTCGTCTACGTCCACTCCGAGCTTTGGAAGCTCCCTTGCCAGTATGGATATCCTGTCCGTCTCCTTTAGGCGCGCATGCCCCACGTTGGAGATCTCAAGGCTGCCGCCGCATCCGAGCGCCATTATGGCAAGCGGCGGCAGCAGGTCCGGATGGTTTCCAAGGTCAAACTTGGCCCCCCTCAGGCCGCCGTCCGGCATGCCGACGCGCACCATCTCGCCGCCTGCCGTATCCCTTATCTCTATGGACGCCCCCATCGACTCGAGCATGTCTATGAACGCCTCGTCCCCCTGCGGGAGCGTCCCCATCTGGGCCTCGACTGCGACATTCCCGTCGTTGAGGGCGGCGGCTGCCAGCAGCAGGGCCAGGCTGGATGCATCAGACGGCACGGCAAACCCGCCTGCAGGCGGACTGATTCTCTGCGGCGCTATGCGGTACCTCCTGTAGGGCACCTGGGTCTGGACCGACACTCCGAACTCGCGCATCGCGCTGATGGTGGACTCTATGTAGGGCCTTGAGACCATGCCCCCGGTTATTATGATGCTCATTCCGGAGTCCGTCCTGGGCGCGCACAGGAACAGCGACGTGACAAACTGGCTTGAGACGTTTCCCGGTATCTCTACTGCGCCTCCCCGTATGGGCCCGCGTATGTGCAGCGGGGGGCGGCCGTCCGCGGAGCTGCACGAGGCGCCCATTGCGGAGAGCGCGTCAAGCAGTGGCTGCATGGGGCGGGTCCTGAGGCTGGAGTCCCCCGTGAGCTCGACGCGTCCGTCAAGCAGGGCCGCCACCCCCGCGGCAATCCTGATCGTGGTGCCGGAGTTTGCTGCGTCAATTCGTATGATCTCCCCGCCACCGCCTGCCCCCGTCGCACCGCCGGGACTGCGGACCTCTCGTATGGTGTCTGTGACGGTAAGGGTTCCTGCCTCTGCGCCGTTGCCGTAACCTGCTTCTACACTGATTGACGCGCCCAGCCTCCTGCACGCCTCGATGGTGGCGTCCGTATCGGCCGAGCGCAGGACGTTTGACACCCTTCCGCCCCCCAAATCGGCGAGCGCGGACAAGAATATGGCCCTGTGCGTATAGCTCTTGCTTGGGGGGCACCTGACGACCCCTGAGAGCGAGGACCTTGACACGCTACAGTATGCCATGGGCCTCTGCCTTCTTGTTGCTCAGTCCCGACACTATCGTCCTGCCCTCCATCGAGGCGGCAAACACCTTGCTGACCCCCTGCACGTCGGCGTCCTTGGCTACCGCGGCGATGGCGGGGCCGTTTCCGGACATGGACGCGGCCACGGCTCCCTTCTCGGCCAGCCTGGCCACGAGCTCGGGGTCGTAACCGAGTACGGACGCGGACGCCAGCCCGTTTATGGTCATGGCCTTCCAGTACTCCGCCCGCTTTGCCAGGCTCCATGCGCCGTCAAAGGCCTCCGCGAGCAGCCTGAGCCTCTTGAGGTTTCCGCGCCTCCTGCTCTTCGGTATGAATATCACCGCCGACATGCCGCGGGGCGCGCGCTGGTGACGCACGAGGCGCCGCCTCGCGTTGTCAGTTACGTTGAAGCCCCCGTAGTAGCATGCGCAGGCGTCGTCGTACGCGCCCGTGATGCTTACCTTTGACGCGATGGACGCCTCCACGCCTGCAAGGAGTATCTGGTGGTCCGACATGCGGAGCCCAAACGCCCTGTCGCATGCGAGGGCCACGGCAGACGATGTGGCGCTCGAGCTCTTCAGCCCAAAGCCGGCGGGCATCTCGGATGATATGGCTATCTCTATCCTGTTTGACTCGAGCTTGGACTTTGGGACGACGCGCTGCACGGTCTTCTGTATTAGTCTGGAGCTGAACGGGTGGCTTGGCCGCCGCCTGCCCTCCCTGGGGCGCCTCTCCCCCTCCCCCTCCTTCTTCCACCCGTCCTTTCTTGTCACTGTAATGCCGCCCCTGCCTGGTACTACAAGCACGTCGGCCTCCACCCTGAGCGCCACGCCAAGGGTGGCCCCCTTTCTGGTGGCCAGTGCGTTTACTATCGATATGGCGCCATGTACCGTGGCGCTTGCGCCCTTCTGCCCCCGCGCCGCCTCCGCTGCTGATCTCTCCATGCCTCTCTCTCCTCCCGCCGCCGTCATGCCCCTACTCCCAGAAGGGCCCTCTTCATCGCGTCCCGGGGGGCGCCGACCCCGTGCCATATCTCAAAGGCTCTGGCGGCCTGCCCCAGCAGCATCTCGTACCCCATTATGCACGTGGCGCCCCTCTCCTTGCCCTTCTGTATGAGGTCCGTCTTCATGGGCATGTATACCGTGTCGTATACGACGTCGTCCCTATTAATGGACTCTGGGGATATCGGAATGATCTTTTCGGCCGATGCCGGCAGCCCTATCGAGGTGGCGTTGATTATTACGTTGCATCCCCTCGCGATCTGGTCGGCCTCCGACAGCGGGGCGGCCCTGGCGTTGGGCAGGCCCGCGAGCCCTGCAAGCTTGGCCACCTCCGAGGCGGCCCCTGGGGTGCGGTTTGCAATGGTAATGTCCGATGCGCCTCCGAGCCTTGCCAGGGCCGCAATGACGGCCCTCGCGGCGCCCCCCGCGCCCAGCAGCAGCACCGAGGCCCCCTTGAGGCTGATTGACCTCTTGCAGAGCGGATCTGCAAATCCTTCGACGTCGGTGTTGTATCCCTTGAGTGACCCGTCGCCGGCAACCTCTACCGTGTTCGCGGCGCCCACCATGCTGCACGTCTCGTCCGTCTTTGATAGGTGGCGCATGACCTCAACCTTGTGGGGTATGGTAACGTTGAATCCCGCAATCCCTATCTTTAGGAGTGACTCGATTCCGTGCGCAAGCTCGCCCCTTGGTATGCGGTATGCTATGTACGAGCAGTCGTTCATTCCCAGGTGCCTGAACGCGGCGCTGTGCAAGTGCGGCGAGAGCGAGTGGTCGATTGGATCCCCAATCACGGCAAACGTTCGTGGCACTGTATGTGCGGGCACGGCTCTTGATTTAAACTCAGGGGTCATCTTCCAGACGGCTGCGGCTCTGCCATGGATGATTGTTAAGAGGGGCCAGCTGGCTTTTGTCTGCCGCGCGCTGCCGCGGGCGGCCCTGATTGGGCCGCTACAGTCGCCTGCTGGCATGTGTTGGGCTTTTTGTGCCGGCGGCGCATACGCGGCGTACTGCGGCCTGCGGTTGTAAATTTCTCATCCGCACTGCACCAGTGTGCCAAGCGGCCTGCAAGACGGCGACTGATTTAGGCCGTGCTGCCGCGGGATCAAAGCGCGGGGTTGGGGGACGGGGACAAACCGGCGGGGGCCAGCGCCGGCCGCGTGCAGTCCGGTGACCTCTCATACGGTTTCCGTGTCGTTGCTGTTGCTGCTGTTGCTGCTGTTGCTGCCGCCGTTGCCGCCTGTGACGCCCCTGGCCTTTTCAAGGGCTGAAAGTACGCCCTCGATTGAATCCAGTATCGCAATCTCCTTTTGCCTGTCAGTCTCCGATCCAAGCTCGCCGGCAAGCGACTCGAGCTTTTTCTCCAGAACGTCGATCAGGTTGTGCCGTTGCTGCTGCCGCCCCTGCCGTTGCGCGCGTGCGCCCGTCCTCTTTGCACCCGCATGATCCCCCGCGTTGCTGCCGCCGTTCTGGGGAGCCCCCGTCGGCGCGTCACGCCTCTCCGGTTCCTGGCCGCAGCTGACGCACAGCGCGTCGCCGTCCTTGATCACCCTGACGCCTCCGCAGTACGGGCATGGGTACCCCAGCAAGGTGGCCCCGGCAAGCAGCATCCCTGCGGCGCGTCTGACGCGCTCCTTCTCGTTCTCTCCGCCGCTACCTTTGTGTGCCAACGCGCCTCGTATGGCACGGGCGCTAAAAAACCATGCCGGCCCCTCCGCCCGGATCTATGATGCGCGCTGCGGGACGTCATGCAGCCTTACCGTCTCCGCGCCGGACTCTTGCCTGTAGCCGTCCCGGGCTTCACCAATCCATGCATGTGGACGCCCGCCACCCGCATTTTTAGAGGATCTAGCGTGTTGCATAATTCGTCGACCCAACGGACAGAACGGAATTATCAGACGTCCGGCGGGCCACGCGACGGCGCGCTGCAAG
>JAGWAX010000110.1 GCA_021296175.1 Nitrosopumilaceae archaeon
GCGGAGGCCGGCCTTTGCGCACGGCAGCTGCCTCCCCAAGTTCCTGCCGGTTGGCGGGCAGCAGTTGCAGCTGAGGCGGCCAAAGAAGCTAGAAATTCATGCATGCAAAAGGAGGATGCGACATGCCGGACAAGAGAATCAGCTTCTTCACAAGCCCCATAGGCCTCGGGCACGCTACGCGCGATGTGGCGATTGTGGTGCATCTCGGGGCGGACGTCAGCTTTACGACCGGCGGCGGCGCGGCGCGCCTGCTTGCGGGCGCCGGGGAGTCGGTCCGCGACGAGTACAGTCCCCCGAGGTTCGAGGTCGACGGGAGCGGCAAGCTCAGAAACCCCGCAAGGTGGCTGTGGAGATACTACCGGTACTACAAGGACTGCAAGAGGATCGCGTCCAGGGTCATCGCACGCGAGAACCCGGATGTGGTGGTGAGCGACGAGGACTTTGCATCAATTGCCGTGGCGCAGGAGATGGGAATCAGGACGATCCTGATTACCGACATCCTGCAGACCAGCTTTACGGCGGGCTGGCCCGGCACCGCCATCGAGGGTAGGATGAACAGGGCCATGCGCGAGATGATGAGGAGGTGCGACGCCGTGATAATGCCGGAGGCCGGCCGCAGTACCAGAAACGTGTTCAGGGTAGGCCCCATAACGAGAAGTCCGAGCAGGACAAGGGAGGAGATCCGCCGGGCCTGCGGGTTTGAGAAGAAGACCGTGCTGGTGTCAGTCGGCGGCACGGACGCGGGGGCCTTTCTGATCGACCGCGTGCTGGACGCCATGGCCGCAATTGATCGCGGCAGAGCCGGAGGCGGCACGGAGACGGTGATAGTTTCCGGGCCCTCAATTGAAGTGGCGGCCGCAGGAAGAAAAGGAGTCCGCGGCCGCAACGCCAGGGTCATGGGATACGTGGACAACCTCCACGAGATGATCCTGGCAGCGGACGTGCTGGTCTCACTTGCCGGGCGCTCGACCATTGACGAAGCGGAGGCGGCAGGCACGCCGTCCGTGTTCATCCCGATTGCAGGACACTTTGAGCAGGAGGCAAACGCTGCAAGGCTCGGGTTTTCGGCATCCGACATCGACAGGCTTGCAGAAATGATAGGCGCAAAGCTTGACGAGCCGCGCAGGCCGGATGCCGATGGTGCTAACGCTGCTACCGGGGATGGTGGTGGCAGCGGCATCGGAGGCCACCATGATAGCGGGCGGGCCGGGGCCAAGGCCGCGGCCAGGCTGATTGCGTCGGTTGCCGCCAGATAGGCGCCGGCCCGCCGCATCCGCACCACCGCACCCCCGGATTTGCAGCCTGCCGGTGATCAACATATAGATGGACTGTACGCGTACCTTGTCATGGCAAGGAAGAGGCTGGTCATAGCAAAGTTTGGCGGCAGCGCGCTTGGCCCCGACGGCGTGCACATACCAAAAATAGTCGAGCGCATAAAGGAGCTAAAGCGGGACGCAGACACCAAGGTAGTCGCGGTGTTCTCGGCCCCCCTCACCACCAACCAAGACGGCACCATACGCTCGCTGACTGACATCATACTAGAGCAGGGCAGAAACGCCGAATCAGGTGCAGAATACTCGCTTGACGCAGTTACGAACGCGTACGCCGCGCTGATGCGCAGCAACCTGTGCGGGGCCACGGCCGAGACGGCCGACGCGTGCAGCGGCATCACAAAAGAGGGCCTTGCAAGGACCCGGAAGGCGCTAGAGGAGGCGCGCGCGGAGAGAAAGTTTGAGGGCGAGGTCAGGTCAAGGGCGCTCGCGTTCTCCGGCGAGGTCCTAATGTCGCACATAATGAAGCACATACTAACGCACAACGGCATCAGGTCTGACTCAGTCGAGCTGGACGACTGGCCCATCATCACCGACGGCAACATCGAGTCGTCGAACTTTCTTGCCGAGGAGTCAAGGAAGCGCCTCGGGCCCATGGAGGCGATGCTCAAGTCAAACGATGCGGTCTCAATCGGCGGCTTTATCGGCCGCACCGCAGACGGCACGATCACCACGTACGAGCGCGGCGGCACCGACCGCACGGCGGCCGACATCGCCATACTGTTCCACAAGGAATACGACGCCAGCATCGACTTTGAAAAGGACAGCTCCGTGGTCTCCGCGGATCCCAAGATAGTAAATGACGACCTCGGCGAGGTGCCCCAGCTGTCGTACAACGAGGCCAGGCTCGCGGGGATGTTCGGGATGAAGATACTCGACCCGATCGCGATCAAGGAGATAGTGGAGAACGGGGCGGACGTTTCCATCATCATAACGAACCTGAACCGCCCGGAGAAGACCACCACCATCACGAGGGCGCCGGATCCCGACAAGTCCTCAAGCCCGATCAAGATGGTCACGGGCAAGTCAAACTGCGCCATATTCAGGATAGAAAAGGCCGCAATGGAGAGGCTGCTCACGTCGCTTGAAAACGACAAGAGGTACAGCGAGTTTGTCATACTGTCCCCATATACGAAGGACGGAACCGAGTTCGGGCGCATTCTGTTTCTGGACGCCGACTACATCAGGCGCAATGAAAAGTACTTTATGGCGTTCGACTCGCTTGCCACCATAACGTACAACCGCGGGGTAGTCACGCTGATCGGCGACGAGATGTGGCGCGCGCAGCAGGTCGCGTCAAGGGCCAGCGCGTGCGTCGGTGCGGCGGGACTCAACATACTGAACATGGACGCGCAGGAAGAGACGTCTAGGATAGTCATCGTAATAGAGGACGCGGCCGACAACGTCGCAAGGGCCATCTCATCAATACACGACGAGATAGTGGCCGCAGGCTAGCGCGCAGCCGCCCGCAACTGGATTAGTATTGGCGTTAACGGTTTCCCGTTACCGCCATCAAGGGTTTGTTCTTGGGCCTGTATCATGATTCAGCCCGGGCGTTACCCTTAACACGCTTGACATATGTTGTACGTTATAGATCGGGTCTGGATCTAGCTCCTCTCTGCCACGTACCAGATTATGATGCCTGCGCCTATTACGGCATACCACTTGAAGTTGGAGCGGTGCGTGAACACACTGGGCGAGCCCATCTCGTCGCCGCTCTGTGCCACGCGGATGCGGCGCATCTCAAAGGCCTGGCCCACGAGCCCTGCCACAAGCAGCGCGATTGCGGCAAACCCCAGCGTCCAGTCCACGCAGTCCGTGCGTATATGTAAAATTTCTAGCTTGGGGTTGGGTGGCGGACATGACCAAGACTGCAGAGCCTTGAGTGCGCCCCTCTGCCCATTATACAAAGGACGGCAACTACCTGCACCACATTCCCATTTGATACCACATGGTATCAGAGCACATATCCGGCCTGAAGGGCTTTCCGGAGGATCTAGGGCGGGACATACTGCACATGATCCTGAGCCACCACGGCAAGCCGACTGCAGAAAACTC
>JAGWAX010000030.1 GCA_021296175.1 Nitrosopumilaceae archaeon
CTTGCCGCCGCCGGATATGGCCTGCATCGAGGTCATCATGACGCGGCCGACGCCGTACTTGTCATATAGGGGCTTTAGTGTGATTGCCAGGCCCGTGGTGGTGCAGTTGGGAAGCGGGGCCACCCATCCGTTCCAGTTGCGGTTCCTGCTCTGCACGTCAAGCAGGTCGGCCTGGGCGTCGTTGATGCCCGGTATGAGTATGGGAACGTCCTCCTCGTACCTGTACGCCGAGCTGGTCGATATGACCGGCAGCAGGGCCGCCATCTTGGTCTCGATGTCGCGGGCCGCCTGTGACTCCACTGCGGAGAATATCAGGTCGAGGCTTGACGTGTCAATCTCGTCTATGGAGCGCACCGTCATCGACTTGATGTATTCGGGTATCGGGCCCTCGACGTCCCACGCTATGATGCCGCCTGCATTCCTTATGGCATCCAGATAGTTCTTGCCCGCAGAGCGCTCTGACGCGGCAATCTGCGTGACCTCAAACAAGGGGTGGTTCTCCAGGGACTGGACGAACTCCTGTCCGACCGAGCCCGTGACGCCTATTATGGCCACCCGCTTCTTCCCCCCATCTGGGGGCTGCTGCCGTTCTTCCATTGTGTACGCGGGGGATATTTTCTTTTAATAATCCTTTAGCCGTCCAAAAGCCCATACTACTCCAAAAGACACTATACCATCCCTGCCGCCACCATTGCATGGGCCGCGTACCCCCCCGCATAGCCGGACACGCTACTGTCCGGCACGGCGGCCGGCTGGCATACGGGGCGGGATCCGACGTGATAGACTACAGCTCGAGCATCACGCCGCTTGGAACCCCGCCTGCAGTGGTGCGCGCAATCAAAAAGGCCGCCCGCACGGTATCAGAGTATCCCGATCCCGGATCCGGCGCCCTGCTGGGGGCCCTGTCGCGGTATACGGGGCTGCCGCGCCCAAACCTCGTGGTCGGAAGCGGCGCGGTGGAGCTGATCTATGCCGCCGCGCACGCCTTTGGCGGAGGGGGAAGAACGCTCGTGTACGCCCCGACCTTTGGCGAGTACGAGGCGGCGGTGCGCATGTATCACGGCGGCTCGGGGATCGTACGCTATACGGGGAAGAAGGGCGCGTTGCTGTCCAGTGACATTGACGGGTTCATAAGAAAGATGCCCGACAACGGCATGGTGTTTTTGTGCAACCCCAACAACCCCACCGGGGAGCTGCTGACGAGGAGGCAGGTGCGGGAGGTGCTTGACGCGGCCCTCCTCCTCTGCAGGCTCGTGTCACGTGCTGGTCGACGAGTGCTTTATCGAGATGTCCCAAAACCCGCGCGAGTCCGTCATGCCGTACGTGCGTAAGAAAAGGTACGGCAACCTTATCGTGCTGCGCTCCCTGACAAAGTCGTTCGGGCTGCCCGGCATACGCGTCGGATATGCGGCGGCCCCGCGAGACGTGGCAGATATCCTGCGAAAGACGACTGTACCGTGGAGCGTCAGCTGCCTGGCCGAGGCGGCCGGCGTGGCGGCGCTGAGGGACGCGGACGACATTCTCAGGAGGACGCGCGACGCGGTGCGAACCGAGCTGCGGTATGTGCAGGGGAGGCTGTCGAAAATACCGGGCGTCGAGTGCCGCGACACGGCCGCTAATTTCGTCCTAGTGAGTACGAGACTGGAGGCGCCGCGCCTGCAGAGGCTGCTGGCCGAGAGGGGAATACTTGTGAGGGACTGCTCTGACTTTGCAGGCCTTGACGGCCACCACGTCAGGATTGCCATAAAGAGGCGCAGGGAGAACAGGATGCTTGCCGACGCGCTGGAGGACGTCATGCGATGAGAAACATAATGGTGCAGGGAACCTCGTCGGGCGCCGGCAAGAGCGTGATTGCGGCCGCGCTGTGCAGAATTTTATCCGACATGGGGTATGCGGTGGCCCCGTTCAAGTCGCAGAACATGTCGCGGTACTCGTATTCGGTATCCGGCGGGCGCCTGGAGGTGGCGTCGGCTCAGGCCGTGCAGGCGGCCGCGGCCCGCTGCGACATCGCGCAAGAGATGAACCCGATACTGCTAAAGCCCAGGGGGGACGGCACGAGCGCCGTGTACGTCGACGGCAGGATGCACGGCGTGATGGACGCGCCCTCGTACTATGACGGGTTTGCCCTCGGCGCCGGGCTGGCCGCCGCGTCAAGGGCGCTGCGGTCCCTGATGAAAAAATTTGAGGTGGTGGTGCTTGAGGGCGCGGGTTCCCCCGCCGAGGTCAACCTTGCCAAATACGACATTGCGAACATGAGGATGGCCCACATGGCAGGCGACGCGCCCGTGCTGATCACGTGCGACGTGGACAGGGGGGGCGCGTTCGCATCGCTTGCCGGAACCATGCGCCTGCTACCGGAGGACGACGCCCGGCTGGTCCGCGGGTTCATACTCAACAAGTTCCGCGGCGACGCGTCCATACTGGAGCCCGGGTACGCCATACTCCGCGACGTGACCGGCGTGCCCGTGGTAGGTACGGTCCCGATGATGGACGGCATGGGCATACCCGACGAGGACTCGCTTGACAGGCGCCCCGGCTCCACGCGGTGGGACTCGGGGGAGCCGCCGCCCGGGTTCCAGGCGGAGCTGGACCGGCTGGCGGGCCACGTCAAAGACAACGTGGATATGGACGCGGTAGTTAAGATGATAACTGAGGGGAAGTGACAGGCGGGGTGGCGGGGTTATGATGGAGTATGTAATGCTGCACCTCGGGCTTGTCGTGTTCGGGGCAGTCGCAATCGACATGGCGCTGGGGGATCCAAGGAACCGGTACCACCCCACCGCCTGGGCCGGCGGGCTGATGGCAAGGGTGATCTCGTTTTCTGCCGGGCGCGGGTTCTGGGCCCAGAGGCTCGGGGGCGTGGCGGCAGTGGCGGCGCCCGCGTGCGCCGCAGTCGCGCTGCTCTTGCCGCTGCACTATGCGGCGGGGCACGCCCTTGCAGCCCTTGGCTGGGGCGGCGCGGCAGCGGCCGCCGGAACCGCCACGGATCCCGCGCAGTACGTCCATGCCGTGGTGCTCGCGGCGGCGTGCTGCGTACTCTTAAAGTGCACCATCGCCGTACGCGGCATGCAGAGGCACGCCTATGCCGTGGTCGAGTCGCTTGAGGGCGAGGGCGGGGTGGCGGGCGCAAGGTCCAGCCTGTCGATGATAGTAAAGAGGAAGACGGGATCGCTTGACGAGGAGCACGTCATATCGGGGGTGCTTGAGAGCATCGGCGAGAACACCGTCGACGGCGCGACGGGCTCGCTGTTCTATTATGGGCTGTTCGGGCTGCCCGGCGCGTTTGCGCACCGCATAGTAAACACCGCGGACTCGATGGTCGGATACCGGGGCCAGATGCTCGGCAGGCTCGGGTGGTTTGCGGCCCACGCCGACACCGTGCTGAACTACGTTCCTGCCCGGCTCACCGGCATCGCGATGGTGGTCGCGTCTGCGGCGCTCGGGTG
The DNA here is from genome assembly GCA_021296175.1 of Nitrosopumilaceae archaeon. GTDB lineage: Archaea > Thermoproteota > Nitrososphaeria > Nitrososphaerales > Nitrosopumilaceae > Nitrosopumilus. Next base: position 3,447 of record JAGWAX010000030.1, read on the forward strand.
TGACTGGAGGGGGGCCCTCCGGTCGATGATACGGGACGGCGGCTCGACTGCAAGCAGGAACTCCGGATACCCCATGGCGGCCCTTGCCGGGGCGCTCAACGTCCGGCTTGAAAAGGAGGGGCATTACGTTTTGTGCAGCGGCGGGCGGACTCCGAGTGCCCGCGACGTGAGGCGCGCCGTGTCGCTCATGAAGGCAACCGTATTGGTGTTTGCGGCCGGGGTGGTCGTCCCGGCCGGGGCGGTGTCGGGTGTAGTGGCGGGCATGGTGCTTGGCGCGGGCGGGACGTGATGCGGGCATGATTATGAAGGGTTTGCTGGGGCATGTGGCGGAGGACTGCGGTGATCACGGCAGCGACTGTGGTTACATAGACTGTGGTTACATTGACGATGGTTACAGCGACTGCAGCGACATCCTCGGCGGTCGCAGCATCAAGAATGCGGGGGCGCGGTGACGGTCTGCAATGACTGCCTCTGCTACAAGCACGGCGGGCGGGCTTGCGTCCGTCTTTGCGTTTCTGAGCATAATTCCGGTGCGCCCGGGCGGACGCGCAGCCGAGGCGGCCTCCCCGCACGCCGGCCTGTACGGCGCGGCAAGAAGCATGCACCTGTTCCCGGTTGCAGGCTGCGTAATCGGGTTGCTTGCGGGACTGCTTGCATGGGCGCTGCTTGCGGTTGCCGGACTGGAGCCGCTGCTTGCCGGACTCGTGACCGCGGCCGTGCTGCTCGTCATAACGGGGCTGCACCACACGGACGGACTGGCCGACTTTGCAGACGGTCTGATGGCAAGGGGGACGCGCAGCCGCAGGCGGGACGCAATGAAGGACAAGTCTACCGGGACGGCCGGGACGGCCGCAATAGTGCTGTGCGTGGCAGGCCTGATAATCACGATATCGATGCTTGGAGACGGCGGCAGCGGGGACGACGGCGGCATGCGTATAGTGATTGGCATCGTGCTTGCAGAGGTCGCCGCAAAGTTCTCGATGGTCATAATGGCGTATGTGGGGCGCCCCGCCCCGGGCGGCGGCTCGGGTGCCATCTTTGCTGAGGCCATGAAGGACGGGCGCAAGGTGGCCGCATCGGCGGCCATGGCGATCCCGATACTTGTCGTACTGGGCGGGCTGATGCCTGGGCTTGCCATACTAGCCGTATGCGTGCTGGCGCCCGCGGCCATGGCGGGGCTTGCCGGGCGCAGCTTTGGCGGCGTGACGGGGGACGTGTTTGGGGCCGCAAACGACATAGTCCGGGTAACCTCGCTGGCGGTGTTCGTGTCGCTATGATTGGGATGGTGATGGCCGGAGGCAGGGGCAGCCGGATGGCTGCCTCAGCTGTTGCTAATGCCACCGCCACCGCCACCGCCACCAAAAACGATGAGTCTTTACCGGAATCATCACCGCATGTGGCGGATCGCGCCGCATGGGGCGAAAAGCTGCTGCTGCCTGTCAGCTCGTCCACCGCGTCCGATACAAGGGCGCCAAAGCCGGTGGTCTCGCACGTGATAGACGTGCTGCTGAGTTCCGACCAGATAGACACCGTAGTCGCGGTGGTGTCTCAGGGCAACGCCCCCCTCACAAGAAGGATGTTGTGGGATAAATACCATAACAGCGGCAATGACGCTGACGACGGCGACTGCAATAACGGCTCCATATACATAGTGGACTCTGCCGGGGCCGGATACTCTGAGGATCTGGGCTCCGCCATGCGCCACGTACTGCAGAACCGGTATCGCGGAGTCCACAGCGGCGTACTTGTGGTGTCCGGAGACATGCCGCTTTTGGACCGCGTCGTCGTCGCATCCGTATCCGATCGCTATGCGCGCGGCGCCTGGACCGGCATAGTAACGTCAAGGGAGTACGCCGGACTGTGGGGAATGAGCCTCGAATACGAGGTGGTGGTGGACGGCACCGTGTGCTGCTATACCGGGGTCTCGCTGGTCGACCCTGCCGTCATGGAGCCAGACGCGTGTGACGCGGTCCCGCAGCGGCACGTCATAGTGGACGACCACCGTATCGCGTTCACGCTGAACACCGTGCAGGACTATGATCGTCTGGCGCTGCATATGCGGCGGTCGGGCATCGCGATGCCGTGACTCACTTGGATGCTGGCTCTGCCCCGGTCGTGGCCGGGATCTCGGCGACGGGGTCGACTGCCCCCTTTACGCTCCCCCCCACGAAGCGCGCCTTTGAGCCTGATGACGACGCAATCGGGCTGCCGCACTGGCTGCAGAACACGCGGGTGGTTGCGTGCGAGTATACCACTTGCTGCTCGTTGCAGTCGGTGCATTCAATATTGTAAAACCTGCTGGAGGGCGCCGGTATGTCCACATGGTCCTTTTTCATTATGCCGCCACCAACTCGAATTTCTTGATGCGTATGCCTGGCTTGTTGAATTTTTTCTTGCATACGGTGCACATCAGTATGGGCGTGACCTTTTTTGTCACCTTGGCAGGCTTTGCCAGCTTGGGGAACTTCTGGCCCCCGTATCCACGCTTCCGCTCGGCATGCCTGCGCTCGCCCCTTGCCGAACCGCGCCTCTTGCCCGCCTTGTATATGGAGACCTTTTGCTCTGTGTGCGTCTTGCACTTGGCGCAGTACTTGCGAATCACCTTGGGGATGTTCATGCAGGTGCGCCTCCCCGCCCGTAATTTAAGCATTGGATCGCATCATACGCGATGACGGCGGCGGCGACGCGACAGCGCCACGCCAACACACACCAACGCCAACGGCGACGCGACAGCGCCACGCGTATTGAAAATAAATAGATGCGGTGCGCACGTGACACATGGCCGCCGCTACATCATCCCGCACATCGTCATCATCCCGCACATCGTCATACCGCGCGCCGCGCGACCCGGCCGATGCCACGAGCCTCGTCATAGCGGCCGCCATGGGGGACGAGCCGGCCGACACCATACTTGAAAACTGCTCCATATACTCTGTGTATACTGGCGAGATCCTGCACGACATGCAGATCTCCATATATGGCGACCGTATCTCATACGTGGGACACGACGCGTCCCACACCAGGGGTTCCCGCACCACCACCGTCGATCTGGAGGGCAGGCGCGTCGCGCCCGGATATGCGGACCCGCACATCCACATAGACCAGTTCGTAATGCCCGCAGAGTTTGCCAAGGAGGCGCTGCTGTGCGGCGTCACCTCGCTGTTCTCGGATCCCATAGACGTGGTAAGCGTGGCCGGGTACAGGGGCTTTGAGGAGTTTCTGCGCGCGGGGCGCGGCCTGCCAATCCGCATATTCCAGACCGTACCGGGCGGCCTGCCAGTCGATCCCAGGTTCAGCAGGCGCGGCAGCGGCGCCATGCTTGCAAGGCAGAGGACGGCCGTGCGCCGCAATCCGGACGTGCTTGGAATGGGCGAGGTGTTCTCGTGGACAAAGGTGACCGAGCGGGATCCCAGGACCATGCGCTCCATATCAGACATGACGCGGCAGCACTGCATCATAAACGGGCACACGGCAGGCGCCTCTGGAAAAAAGCTGGCCGCGTACGTCGCGTCGGGTATCATATCGTGCCACGAGCCGATAAACTTTGATCAGGCAATAGAGCGGCTGCGGCTCGGGATGTGGGTGATGATACGCGAGGGCTCCATACGCCGCGACCTTGAGGGGATTATCAGGGAGGTCATATCGCACGGGCCCTACCTTGAGAGGCTGATGTTCTGCTCCGACGGGCTTGATCCGGCCGCAATCCGGGAGTTCGGGCACATTGACCACTGCGTCAGGGAGGCCGTCAGGCTCGGCATACACCCGGTCGACGCCGTTACAATGGCGACAAGAAACGTGTTTGACTACTATATGATGGGCCGCGACCTGGGCGGCATCGCCCCGGGCAGGCTTGCGGACATACTCGTGATGAGAAAGGGCGACGACTCGTCGTTCCGGCCCGAGACTGTGATGGTCGGCGGCAGGACGGTGGTCTCAAAGGGCCGCCTTGCAGTGGACGTCCCCGCAAGAAGGATGCCCGCATGGATACGGCGCACCGTAAGGATCCCCAGGCTCTCGGCGTCGGACTTTGAGGTGCGCGCAAGGGGCCGCGCCACGTCGGCCAACACCATCGTGCTGAAGACTGAGATCATAACCGGCCTGGGCACGGCCCGGGTTGTATGTGACGGCGACGGGCGGGTTGTGCCGCACCCGGACGCGGCCGACGTGTGGAAGGTGGCCGCCTTTGACCGCATACGCAGCGGCGGCGGCAGCAGCGCCATCAGGGGCAGGCGCTCCGTGGGGTTTCTGGAGGGGCTCGGCGGGGACGTCGGGGCGTTTGCAAGCACCTGGAGCTTTCATGAGAACGATATGATCGTCATAGGATCAAACGACGCGGAGATGGCGGCAGTCGCAAACCACCTGACTAAAAACAACGGCGGGGTGGCCGTATCGTGCAACGGCAGGATTGTCGCGTCCATGCCCCTGCAGTTTGCGGGAATAGTGTCCACCGCCCCCTTTGAGACAGTGCTCGAGCAGTTTGGGCAGGTAAACGGCGCGATGTCCGACGCGGGGTGCCGGTTTGAGAGGCCCGTGCTGATACCCCTCTTTCTGCCGTTTCTGGCGCTGCCCCTGGTCAGGATGACAGCAGGCGGCATGGTGCACGTCACCGGGGGCAGGCGCGTCGATCCCCTCCGCTATGGCGACGCGTAGTGTGAAATGAGCATTTCCAAGGGGGGAATGCTACCAAGTAATATTAAAAAAGGGGACTTCTTGCATCTGGATCCTAAGCATGGCATCGATACAGCAGGGACCAAACGGACCGGTACTCGTACTCAAGGAGAGCGCCCTGCAGCAAAAGGGCCGCGACGCCCAGCAGAACAACATTACGGCGGCAAAGCTGGTCGCGGACCTGGTAAAGAGCAGCCTGGGCCCCAGGGGCCTGGACAAGATGCTGGTCGACTCGCTGGGGGACGTCACAATTACGAATGACGGCGCCACGATCCTAAAGGAGATAGACGTGCAGCATCCCGCCGCCAAGATGATAGTTGAGATATCAAAGACCGTGGACAACGAGGTGGGCGACGGCACCACGTCATCCGTGGTGTTCGCGGGCGCGCTTTTGGCGGCAGCCGAGGAGCTGCTCAAAAAGGACGTCCACTCCTCGACCATCGTGGAGGGCTTCCAGGAGGCCGCCGAGAAGACCCTGGAGATATACGGCCAGGTGTCCGAGAAGATCCGCCCCGATGACAGGGCCGAGCTGCTAAAGGTTGCAAAGACCAGCATGGAGTCCAAGCTGATATCCGAGGACAGCGAGGAGCTTGCAGGCGTGGTGGTCGACGCCGTACTGAGCGTGGCCGCAAAGACAAAGGACGGCGGCACTGCAGTCGACCTGGACAACATAAAGGTGGAGAAAAAGGCCGGCGGCTCCATACACGACACCCAGATTGTAAAGGGGATAGTACTTGACAAGGAGATCGTCCACAGCGGAATGCCCTCAAAGGTCGAGAACGCAAAGATAGCCTTGGTGGACACGGCGCTGGAGATTGAAAAGACCGAGATGAGCTCCGAGATCAGGATAACCGATCCTGCCCAGATGCAGATGTTCCTGGAGGAGGAGAACCGCATGCTAAAGGAGATGATCGAGAAGATAAAGCAGGCGGGCGCCAGCGTGGTGATATGCCAAAAGGGCATTGACGATATAGCCCAGCACTATCTGGCAAAGCACGGCATGATGGCAGTCCGACGCGTAAAGGAGAGCGACATGACAAAGCTTGCAAAGGCGTCCGGCGGGCGAGTCATCAGCAACATCGACGACCTGTCTGCCGGGGACCTGGGCGCGGCCGACGTGGTGCAGCAGAAAAAGGTCGAGTCGGACAAGTGGGTCTTCATAGAGGGGTGCAAGGACGCACGCTCCGTGTCCCTGCTGATACGCGGCGGCTCGCAGAGGGTCGTAGACGAGGTGGACCGTTCCATACATGACGCTTTGATGGTGACAAAGGACGTGATTGAAAAGCCCGCCATAGTGGCCGGCGGCGGGGCGCCCGAGGCGTACGTGGCAGCCCAGCTGAAGACGTGGGCTGACAGCTTTGACGGGAGGGAGCAGCTTGCAGTCAAAAAGTTTGCAGAGGCCCTCGAGTCGATACCGCTTACAATCGCGGAGAACGCGGGGATGGACCCCATAGATACCATGGCCACCCTCAGGGCGCGCCAGGGCCAGGGCAACAGGTGGACCGGTATTGACGCGCGCAACACGGAGATTGCCGACATGTTCAAGAAGAGTATCGTGGAGCCCGTGGCAGTAAAGGAGCAGATAATAAAGTCCGCAACGGAGGCGGCATGCATGATTCTGAGAATCGATGACGTTATCGCCGTGTCCGGGCCTCCGGGCGGCGGCGGACCCGGCGGACCGCCCCCGATGTAGCTAGCTAGCTAGCTAGCTAGCTAGCTAGCTAGCTCGCGGTCGCTACGTAGTTTCCTGCAGTCCTGTCGCTGGGGTGCGATATGCGCCAGGCCAGAGTCATTCTTCCAAACAAAGACATTGGCACCGCTTCCCCGCCCTCCCCTCTAACAAGTGCGCGCATACCACACATGGGAAAGATCATAACACACGTCAGGCATGTGGTGTCATATGAGCCAGTACAGGATAGGCGTGGATCTGGGCGGCACGAAGACCGAGGCGGTGCTGCTTGACGGGCAATCCCGGATAGCGAGGAGGGAGAGGGTGCCGACCCCCGGCGACTACAACGGGATCGTGGGCGCCATCGCGTCGCTGGTCGCGCGCGCGGCCGACGGGCTGCCCGGCGGCCTCGGCTCCGTGGGCCGCATAGGAGTCTGCACGCCCGGCACCGAGTACGGACCCGACAGGCTCATCGCAAACAGCAACACGCCGTCCCTCAGGGACAGGCCGCTGCGCCGCGACATACGGGAGGTGCTGCGCCGCGACGACATCGTCATAGAGAACGACGCCAACTGCTTTGCGCTGGCCGAGTCCGTGATGGGCGCCGGCTCCGGGTACGACGTAGTGTTTGGCGTCATAATGGGGACCGGCGTCGGCGGCGGGATAGTGATCGGCGAAAGGATACACCGCGGCGCAAGCGGCATTGCCGGGGAGTGGGGGCACCACACGCTTCATGCGGGGGGCAACCGGTGCTACTGCGGCAGGAACGGGTGCGTCGAGACGTACCTGAGCGGGCCCGCGCTAGAGTCCAGGTGGGCCCAGATGACGGGGCGCGCGGAGGGCATGCCGCAGATAGCCGAGCGCGTCACGCGGGACGGCGGCATCGCACGTGGCGCGCGCGACGCCGAGGATGCGCGCGCGTGGCTTGAAGAGGCAGTCGGCAACTTTGGCCTGGCCCTTGCAAACGTGGTCGACATACTGGACCCGGATGCCATAGTTATGGGAGGGGGCCTCTCAAACATGGACGTCTGGTACGGCGCGGGCGCAGAGTCCGTCCGGAAGAACGTGTTTTCAGGCCTGGCGTCAGACGTGCCGATACTGAGGAACAGGCTGGGCGACTCGGCAGGCGTGATAGGCGCCTGCCTGATATGACGTGTGACGTCGTCACACCACCACCACTGGCGGCGGTAGCAGCAGCGCCGCCGACACCACCCGCAGCAGCACCGCGCGACCAAACAACGACACGGCCGCAAGCAATATCTCACGCAGGCCGTAACGCTACCCGTGGAGCGGCAGGAGGTGGCAATAATGGTCGGCGTGCCGGGCAGCGGCAAGACCACCTACGCCAAAACGGAGCTGTCCGGCCACGCGCACATGTCGCTTGACATCAACAACAAGACGCTCACGGGCGGCGACAGGGCCGCGCTGCTGGAGAGATACCAACAGGAGGGGCCGCTGGGCCTCGGGCGGCAGCCGCCCGGCGTGCCCCCCAATCCGGCCGGCGGCGACATATACCGCGCCTCCCTTAGCAGGGAGCAGGACAGCCGCAACCGGAGGAGGGAGTACGTGCAGATGGCCGACGCGCTCGGGGCGGGCAGGGACGTCGTGATAGACGACACGAACCTCACAAGGGTGATACGCTGGCCCTACATACTGATGGCGCGGCAGCACGGGGCGAGGGTGACTGCGACATACTTTACGAACTTCGCGGAGGCCACAAGGCGCAACTGCATGCGCACGGGCAGGGCCAGGGTGCCCGACCATATACTGTACAGGCAGTACTGCATGCTCGAGCCGCCCCGCGCGGCGGAGGGTTTTGACCGCGTGCGTGAGATCGGCGGGCAGCCACCACCACCGCCGCCGCCACCACTGACACCACCGCCACCACCATCGACGGCCTTTCACGCTTAATAGGCAAGGACTCCATTCCCACGTATGGCCGACACGTTTGAGGAGGAGAACGAGAAGAGGGGCATGATATATCCGGCCGGGTACAGGCCGCAGGTACCGGCGGGGGGTACAGGCGACGCTGCTGCGAGGCCCGATCCCGCAGTCAGAAACCGGCTGCTAAACTCCATACTGCAGCAGAAGCCGTCGCCGGATGCCGTCCCGGTCGACACGGACCTGTTTGTTGTAATGGCCGCGCGCCGCTCCACGCGAAAGTTTGCAGACCGCCCCATAGAACCCGAAAAGGTCGACAGGATAATAGCCGCCGCCGACACGGCCCCGACTGCGGGAAACTACCAGGGCTTTGAGATATTCCTGGTGCGCGGCCCCGACACAAAGCGGAGGCTTGTGGCCGCGTGCAACAACCAGCCGTACGTGGACGCCCCGCTCGTTTTGGTCTTCTGCAAGAACCCCGCGCGAGTAAAGTTCGACTTTCCAGACTACATACTCAGAAAGTTTGCAATACAGGACGCCACGCTGGCCGCGGGTTACTCGCAGCTCGCGGCCCAGGCCCTGGGCCTCAGCTCCATATGGATAGGCATGCTTGACGAGCAGAAGGTGATGGACGCCCTGGGCACCGACCTGGTGCCGTCCTCGGTGCTGTGCATCGGGTATCCGAGGCAGACAAAGTACCCCAAGCCCAGGCGCAACCTGTCGGATCTGGTGCACGTGGTGTGGTAGCTGCTCGCCGGCCCCGCTGCCGCTGCCGCTGCCGTCACTGCGGCTCTATGGTCGCAGGCGGCTTGCTTGATATCGCGTACGAGACCCAGGTCACGTTGTCTATCTCGTTTGTTATGCGGTTGCTCATCTTCTCCAGCAGGTCGTGCGGCAGCCTGGTCCAGTCCGCCGTCATCGCGTCAGTGGAGCTCACCACCCTTATCATCACGATGTTGCCGTACACCCGCCCGTCGCCCACCACGCCGACTGCCCTGTCGTCTCCGACTGCCGCGTACGCCTGCCAGACCTCCGAGTAGAGCCCCTCCTGCACCAGCTCGTCCTCCACTATCCTGCCCGCGGTGCGCGCAATTTCGAGCTTTTCTGGCGTCACCTCGCCCATTATGCGGACTGCCAGCCCGGGCCCCGGAAACGGGTGCCGCATGTAGATGCTGCGGGGCACCCCGAGTATGCGCGCCACCTCCCTGACCTCGTCCTTGTACAGGTCTCGGAGCGGCTCCAGGACCTCCAGGTCCAGCCACTCCGGCAGGCCCCCCACGTTGTGGTGGGACTTTATGACAGAGGCGGGGCCCTTTGAGACGCCGCTCTCAATGACGTCCGGGTACAGGGTCCCCTGGGCAAGCCACCTGAACGGGCCGCGGCTCTTTGCAAAGTCGCTGAACGCCCTTACAAACTCCTCGCCCACTATCTTGCGCTTTGCCTCCGGGTCTGCCACCCCCCTGAGCTTGCCGAGGAACTCTTGCGCCGCGTCCACGGCCTCAAAGTTCACGCCAAAGTTGTCCCGGAACATGTCCGTGATCTCCCGCGGCTCGCCCTCCCGCAGGAGCCCGTTGTCCACAAAGACGCACTTTAGTCTCTTCCCTATGGCTTTGTGTATGAGGAGGGCGGCCACAGTAGAGTCCACGCCCCCGCTGACGCCGCACAGCACGTCCCCCTCTATTCTGGATATCCTGCCGACTGCCTCCTCAACGAACTTTGACATCGTCCAGTCTTGGCTTGCCTTGCATACGTTGAGGACAAAGTTCTCCAGTATCCGCGAGCCCTGCTCCGTGTGCGCCACCTCCGGGTGGAACTGTATCCCGTATACGGGCTTGTCCCTTGAGGCGATCGCGGCAGCCCTGGAGTTTTCCGTGTGGCCTATGACCTCAAAGTTCTGCGGGATCTGTTCTGCCTCGTCCCCGTGGCTCATCCAGGCCCTGACCGAGCCGCCGATGCCTCCTAGCAGGTTAGAGCCGCCGCCGTCGACTGTGAGGGTGGAGGAGCCGTACTCGCGGTTTGCGCGCTTTACGCGGCCGCCGTACCTGTGCACTATAAGCTGGTGCCCGTAGCATATGCCGAGTATGGGCAGCCCGGACTCGAACACGGCGTCCTCCGGGATCGGCGCGTCTGTGTCGCTGACGCTTGCGGGCCCCCCCGACAGTATTATCCCCTTTGGGTCGTGCCGGGCCAGCTCCTCTGCCGTAATGTCGTACGGGACGAGCTCCGCGTATACTGAGAGGTCCCTGATTCTCCTGCATATGAGGTGGCTGTACTGGGAGCCAAAGTCAAGCACGGTGATCCTGTCAGTCACGGCGCATCATCTGCCCGGCTGCGCCGCGGCCGCGGCCTCCTCCCTCTCAAGCATCCTGGCAAACGACCATCCCGCCGTGCTCAGGATCTCGCTTGCGCGCCGCTCGTCCCCGTAGTTTTTGATCAGTATGCGCCTGAGGCGCCCAGTCCCGGGGTCGGCGTCTACCTCGTAGCTTATGGACTCGCGCTCCTGCAGCGAGCCGCTGCGCACCTTTTCGGCGTCGCTCTTCTGCATGCCGCCCAGTATCCTGTCTATGAAGAACGAGCGGAACGGTGGCACGTCCTCGGCCAGGCCCGGCAGCCCCTCTGCTATGGTGATGCTGATGTGGGTCGGCGTCCTCTGCACGTCGGCCAGGGGCCGGCCCGTGCCGCTGTCGGTGATGACCGAGTCGCTGCCGGACGGCGGTTCTGGCGCGGCACTATCTGGTGCCGCCTTTGGCGCTTCGTACTGCTGCTGCGCCGCCGCCTCCGAATCTGCGGCCTCTGCGCCGCCTGCATTCTCAATTTTTGCGTCCACGTCGCCGCCGGTATCACTCAGCAGATCCGCCGCGCTCGTAAAGCTGGATTCTGCGACGACCTTTTCAAGTAGCTCGTAATTGCGCTCAAGCAGCCTGATCTCCTTTTGGTACGCCTCTATCTTTCCTGCAATTCTCTTCTGTATGGATATGACGTCCCTTATCTCGTCCTCGGAGAGCTTCATGGCATGAAAGGGGGCCGACGGATATTAAACTCATTCTAGCGCCGCTGTGATGCGCAGTGTGGCTCCTCCTTCCCCCTCACGCAGCGCTTGCGCCCGGCGTCACTCCTCCGGACGCGCGGGACTATTCCGGCCCCCTGCACCGGGTGCCAGCAGCCTGTCCACGTCGCCGTATGTGATGCTCTCGAACCCCGCTATGCGGCAGCCGGATGCGGTGTACAGGCGGCGGCCCTGCCTGGGCCGGCCGGCAAGCCACGTTTCTAGCAGCTCCCTTGCCTTTAGCAGCTTTTTTGCCTTCGTGGCGCGGTCGGACGCGGCGGTTCTGGAGTGCCTGCCCACCTCCCCGTCGAGGTCCATGCCAAACAGGATGATCCGGCCCGCGCCAAAGTGGTCGGCCGCAAACACGGCCCTGTCGCCGTCGGTAAACCCGCCCAGGTTTCTGATGCGTCCGACGGGGCCCGCCTGGGTCGTCCCCATGCATGCGCGAAATTTTCTGACGTGGCGCAGCATGCGCATGTTGTCCCCGTGGGCGTGCGCTATTATGACGGCCCCCCGCCTGGAGGCCTCTGCATGGCATTCGACGTCGCCGTCCAGGTCGGTTACTATGACGTGCGGCATGATGCCGCGGTCCACGAGGGGTTTCGCGGCCGTGTCCGCGGCGATCAGGACGGCCGAGCCCGCATGCCTTGCAATGGTTTCAAACGACTCGTCAAGGGAGGGCCCCGCGCCGGCCACCAGCGCGGTCTCTCCTTTGATCAGTCTGTGCAGCGCGGGGTATGCGTCGGGCATGTCCATCTCATCCAGCATGCGGTCCAGCATACGGGCGCTTCTGTCATCCCTTGCGGTGTCATACGCAAAGTCGGCCAGTATCGCGCCGTACATGTCCTGCCATGCAGTCACCGACGTTGTCGCCGCCGCCCCGCCGCCGTCCATCGTAATATCACATGGTTCAATTATGCTGTGCGTTGATAAACCGTTATGACCAGTATGATCGGGGGCATTCGCGCGGGTCCCGGCAGCCCGGTGCGCGTGATGGGAATAGTGAATGCCAGCCCGGAGTCGTTCTACGGGGGGTCCGTGTACGTCACGAGGCGCGCCATAAGGGACAGGGCAAAGTCGATAGAGGACGAGGGCGGCCACTACGTGGACGTGGGCGGCATGTCCACCGCGCCATATTTGGAGACCGAGGTGTCTGAGCGCGAGGAGTCGAGCCGCATACTCCGGGCGGTGGGCGCCGTACAAGACGGGTGCAACCTGCCCATATCCGTCGACACGTGCAGGGCCGCGGTGGCAAGCAAGGCGCTGGAGGCGGGGGCCGTCATAGTCAACGACGTGTCATGGCCGGGACGGTGCGGCGCCACCGCGCGTCAGTCGTGGTATGCTCGTACGGCGGGCCTGGCAGGCGGGTGACGGCTCCGGCGCGGGACTACGTGCGCGATGTACGGCGCCTGCTTGCCGAAAGCCTTGAGATCGCCTCGGGGGCGGGCATTCCCGCATCGCGAATAGCAATAGACCCGTCGATAGGATTCTTTCGCAAAAAAGCCGACGGCCCGCTTTACACCAGAATGGGATCGACTGACTGGGTGTCGCGGGACGCGGCCGTGCTGGACGGCCTTGCCTCCCTCAGGGCCAAAAAGACAACGCCCGTCGTGGTGTCCGTGTCAAACAAGTCGTTTCTGGGCGCAATCACGGGGCGCGCGGACGTGGCGGACCGCGCGCACGGGACGGTCGCCGCGGAGGCGGTCGCGGTGATGCGGGGGGCCGACATCATCAGGACGCACAACGTGGGGGCCGCCGCGGACGCCGCGTCGGTGGCATCCAAGATTGTGGGCCGGTGACGCCGCCATCGCGGACGCCACCACCATCTACTGCCGCCTCCTATGAAACCCGCACGAGTGTCATTCTGGTCTCGGCCAGTTCCGCGGGCGGATCAACTCCGTGTTCTGCTGCCGCCGTAGCATCATACATGGGGGCGTCTGCCATGACCTCGGCGCCCATGCCCGCCCATCTCCCTGCCATGTTCCGCAGGGTGCGGCGCCCGTCCATCGCGCCCTCCGTGGCGCCGGACCATTCGCAACTCATCACGTGCTTTCTTGCCACCCTGTACATCTCGCGCATCCCGCCTGCCAGCGTATCCTCGTCAAGATAGTTCAGCAGCCTGTGCGTGAACACCAGGTCTATCGACGAGTCTGCAAACGGCATGTCGGTAATCATCCCCCTTGCAAAGCATCCGGACCGCACGCCCTCCCTTGCGGCCCCGACTGCCATATGGTTGGGATCGAGCCCGAATACGTGTACGCTGCCTGGCACCTGCCTGAGGTCGACGCCGGTCCCGCACCCCACCTCAAGCACGCTTGCGCAGCGCAGCTCGCCTGCCGTGTACGCCACCCTGCCTGCAAACCCCGCATCGTACCTTGACTCGTTTGATTTGGCGTACTCGTCCCAAAAATTTTTGTCATACCTGCCCCCGTTCTGCGGTGATCCGTCCATGCCTCTCGCAGTCTCCCTCTCCCGTGCCGCCCCGCGCGCCTCAGTGCTTGCAGCGGCACTTTGCCATTATCGTATCAAACGTGCAGTCATGGGGCCCGCCGTCGCCTGACCTGCCCGCCGTCGGAATCTCCACCATGCACTCTGCGTGCCTTCCCTTCTTGCAGAACCAGCATATCCCGCTGCTGTCGTTTTCGGCGCAGTCCACGCAGGATGTGGCACGGCCTGATTAAAAAACCATTAATCTCTGGCGCCAGAGGCGGTCCGGACGCGCGGCGCCATACCTTGGACGTGAATCTCAATTAGCGCCGGCCGGCATAGTCAGATGAACGTGAGCCACTGCCTGAACCTCTTGTCCTTGCCCATGGCGGCGCCTACGAACGACTTTTGCAGCGCCTTTGTGACGCGGCCCATCCTGCCGCTCCCTATCTTCGTGCGGTCGACATGCGTGACGGACTTTACCTCGGCGGCCGTGCCCGTCATGAATATCTCGTCGGCCGTATACAGGTCGGCCCTGTACAGGTCGTACTCTGATATGTCGATGCCGTCGGCCGCGGCTATCTTTATGACGCTGTCCCTGGTGATCCCGCTGAGGCATCCAGTCGAGAGCGGGGGCGTCAGTATGCGCCCGTCCGTGCATATGCTGCGACCCTTCCGTCGCCATTGAGCATGATGGCCTCGTCGTAGCCGTTCTCCAGCGCCTCCACCCTTGCGAGCGCTGCGTTGGAATAGTTGGCGGCCGCCTTTGCCTGCACGGGCTGCGCCCTCGGGTCGATCCTAGTCCAGCTCGACACCATGCATCTTGCCCCTGAGAACTTGCCTGCCCTTGACTCGCCCATCTTCCAGGACCAGCAGGATATGGAGAAGTCCACCCTGTTCTTTGTGGGGGTGAGCCCCATCTCGCCGTACCCGTAGTATGCCAGGGGCCTGATATAGCACTCCTTGAGCCTGCATGCGCGCACCGTCTCGACGATGGCGTCTGCAATCTGGCTCTTGGTATATCTGATCTTCATCGAGT
>JAGWAX010000031.1 GCA_021296175.1 Nitrosopumilaceae archaeon
TGTTCCACTTGTGGGTAAAAAACAGTTCACAAAAGCGGTGGATCTCGGGATTCTAGGCAGGGTTGCGCAACTAACTATTCTTTCAAAAACCTTTAAACGGATACCTTTCCCCCTCTTTCTTGTTGAATGGTAAGGGCGCAGGCATGCTTGCCGCGATACTTGGAATCGCCGCGGTGTCAGGACTGTTGCTTGCCGCACCGGCGATCACCACATCCGCGCAGGTCTTTGATGAGAACAACCAAAAAGTAATCAAGATAGGAACCCTGCTGACTGACTCCAGCGCGCACCAGTACCGGCTCCAATCGATGAGCATTGCAGTGGAGGACTTTAACGAGGCCCAGAGCGACTATACGCTCAAGCTGGTCAACCTTAAGATTAACGACGCCAAATACGGCGCATCAGGCCCCGAAAAATCCTCTCGCTCCGGCAATGCATTTGCCGATGGCTTTGAAAATTATGGCATAACATACTATGTAGGGCCCATGGGCAGCACCGACACCACCTCGGTACAGGCCCGGCTCGCAGAGATCGAGCCTGCAAATACAGACGAAGACTTTGCGGTAATATCACCTGCGTCCACATCGCCCAAACTGCGCGACGGCACCGACAGCATATTCAGAATGGCCCCCGACGACAGGTTGCAGGCAGTCAGACTCGCCAACCTACTACAGGACGAGGGCAAAGAGCATGTCGTTGTGATAGCATTGAATGTGATGCACGGCTCCGAGAGAGACGTCTGGTCCGGGGGACTAGAAGAGGTGTTTACGGCGAACTTTGGCGAGGATAAGATTCCCAACACTGTCAGCATGGAGATATATCACAACGCCACACATCGTCCCGATGCGGCAGAGTATGCCGGATGGGCCAACGAGCTGGATGTGGCAGTGTCGGGTCTGGTCAGACAGAATGGTGCGGACAGCGTGGCGGTGCTGATCTTGGCCTATGCAGACGATCTCAGGAGCCTGGTGGACGTGGCTACAATGAACGCGTCTCTTGCGCAAAGTCTTGGTATGGTAAAGTGGTACGGGCCTGACGGCATCGCAACGCATGGAGAGGCGTACGAAGGAACTAATACGGAAGTCGGAAGATTCCTGAGCTCTGTAGAGTTTACCGCCACCCAGTTTTCCGGGGAGGAGACTGCAGAAAGGGACCAGCTAAGGGACCAGCTCTTGGAGAGGGGGGTTCCGCAGGATGATATTTCAAACATCTATCTCTATACATCATATGATGCAATGACACTCATGGCAAACGCCATTGCCGAGCGCGACGCGGGCAGCAATACAAAGACGGTAAAGACGCTACTTTATGAACTCGCACACGGCCCAAGCGGCGTCGGAGTGCTGGGAGACTATGGGTTTAACGAGGTAGGCGACCTTAACCAGCCGCTGGCATACAAGCTGTGGACGGTTGTGCTTGGTTCTAACGGTGAACCGGGCTGGGTTGCCGTTGCAGAGACGTCCAAGATCTGCAGGTAAATCCAGCGCACGCTAGGCCGACCGGTACGGCCTGATTATACCCCCGCGTCAAGCAGGGCCGCGAAGAACAGTATGGCAACGGATATCGCCACGGTGACCTCCCCCAGTATTATGATCTTCTTTCGCAGCCTCTGAACCTCCCGCATCGAGAGCGCGCCGGACATTATCTTCTCCTCCACGCCCTTGGAGATTATCCTTACGTGCGCCACGTATGTCGCAACGAGCGCGGCCACCAGGGCCACCTTGACTGCCAGAAACGTCCCATAGCTGGTGGCCGCCAAGAGCTCCGGCCTGACAAGCAGGGCGTGCGAGCTGTACAGCCCGGTGGCCACGAGTATTCCAAGCGCGGGGATGGCCACCATGTTGAACCTCCTGCCCACGCGTATCATTATCTTCATCCTGTCCTCCACCGAGTCGGCCATCGTCTTTAGCAGGGGGGAGAAGACAACCCCGATAAACAGCGAGCCGCCCACCCAGATAGAGGCAGATATGAGGTGGACCCATGTCAGGAGGGCCTGCTCCAGCGCGGACATCGTGACGTCCGGCGCGGGCAGGGGATATTATCTATTCGGGGGGGCGCGGGCGCGGGCGCGGGCGGATCCGCTCCAAGCTGGACGCCAGGGCGGGGCCGCATGATCAGGCGGCCAGCCGTCTTGAAACCTTTTTTAGTAATTCGTGGGCCGGTAGCGCAATGGAGCTGCAGAGCAAGACGACCGTGTACATCGCGATAGGCGGCGTGCTTGCGCTGATGGGCGGAATCATCTATTATGCAAGCCTGGACAACGAGTCGCTGGAGCAGGCGGAGATTGAGCTCGGCTCCGTGACGCTCAGGGACGTCAACACCGTTACAAACCAGGCAGACTTCGAGGTAGAGTTTGTAGTGTCCAACCCGAGCGAAAAGACGTTCACAGTCGCCAGCATCGGGTACCAGCTGTACGGCGACGGGACGCTGCTGGGATCGGGACAGTACTCGGTGATTGACATCGCGCTTCCCGGCAGGGCGATATTTTACTCCGGGGCCGCTGTGCCCCTGAAGAGCACGTTTGTCCTGGACAAGGGTTCGGTCGGTGAGGACACCTACGACGCGATGATAGACGGGCGCATCGCCAGCTTTGCGGCCGAGGGCATACTGACCACCCAGACCGCGTGGAGCACAATCGACAAGGAGTTCAGGACGCTTGTGCGGCATACACAATAGAGGAGAAGCGCGATACCGCGTACGAGGACTTTCTAACGCGCAACAACAAGCACATGGTCCGCGTCTCCGAATATCAGAAGTACTGGGGAGACGGGCAGACGGATCCGCGCCTGGATGAAATACTGGATAACATACGCATGGAGCGCGAACAGGTCGACGGATTCGACCCCGCATCAGCCGGGGCGCAGCAGGAGCGGCAGGAGTTCCGGAGCGCCAACGACGCGGCGGTGGCCGGACTGGTCTCGCTGCTGACAGACGAGTACGACCTGCACGTACAGCACGCGCAAGACAGCGGACTGTCCGAGATTGCGTCATCGCTTGAGGAGCAGAGGGAGGCGGCGGCGCGGATCACCGCCACGTCCTTTCCGGGAACTGGCGACCACGTGGAGATGACGACTGCCCACGGTGAGGAGACTGAGGGCCTCGTCATGCAGATGGAGGAGGCCGACGCGCAGGTGCGCGAGAGGCACGACGTGAGGGAGGTCGGAGATGACAAGAACACGATACAGGTTCTCTATTCGGTCATCACGTGCCAGCAGGAGCTCCGGATCAACGGGGAGGATTACATGGACGCCCTCGTGGAGCTTGGCGGCCGGTGAGGCGCAGTCAACACTGCATCGTCCGAGGTTGGTGCCTAATTCAAGCACGAGGCGCGTATGTGCCTGATAATGGCTCGATCGTAGACGCGGCAGGCCGATTAGCACACCAACCCGAGGCAAGGGACAAAAATTGTTATTTGGGCTCACTCTCGCCCCTTCATGGCCCTACGGAACGCATGGGACGCGCCGCGCCCGTCGTGACGGCGGGGGGAGGGGGATCCCTGTACATGGTGGTAAGGACAAGAAAGACCGGGGTCGCCGCTGCCGCCGCAGAGCCGCAGGATGTGCCTTCCGCGCCAAAAAAGAGGCGCAAGGTTGAAAAAAAGACAGACGAGCCGGCCGTCGTAAACTCAAAGGAGCTGTGCATAACGCGGTTCAGGGAGTGGTGGTCCACGGACGAGCTCTCGGCCATAATATCGCAGATCAACCCCGACATCATCATGATGTTCTCAGACGACAACAAGGACGTCTTCAACCCCGGCAGGCTCTCGGAGATACTGTACGATACGGTCGGCTCGCGCTTTCTGCGGAACATAGAGAACGACACGACAAAGCGCAGGCTCTTTCTGGATTTGATACTTGCAACCGTAACCGCAAAGGGGCTTGCAAAGCCCGATGATATAATCAGGGCCGTACGGTCCGCCGTGCGCACCTCGAGGAAGGACTCTGTAAACCGCATATCCGACATACCGGCCCTGGAGATTACAAACAACCTCGGGCTGGCCCTCGCCGGCGTGCTGGGACTGCCGCCGTCGGTGGCAGAAAAGGAGTACGTCGAGTCGCTGCCGGACACTGAGATCATAGTCCCGCACACCCCGCTCAACCCCCTGTATGACTACCAGTTTACGACCGGGATTGTCGTGCGCAGGATGCTGGAGGGAACCATGGTTGAGAACGACAAGGAGGCAAAGCGCAAGATGATATCCATCCCCACCGGCGCCGGCAAGACCCGCATGCTTGTCGAGACCATAATAGAGTGGCTCAACGACGGCAAGCCCTCAAAGAACGCGCAGCAGCGGGACTCTAGGTTCATACTCTGGATCGCCCAGTCCAACGAGCTCTGCGAGCAGGCGTTCAGCACGTTCAAGGCCGTCTTTGAGGACGTTGGCCGGCGCGGCACCACGCTGCACATGCACCGCTTCTGGGGGGCGGGGGGCGCGCTGCCTACCCTCGGCATGGACGACCTGCTTGATGAAAAGGGGATAATTGTGGCCACGATACAGTCACTCTTCAAGATAATGGAGCAGCCCGAGCAGCTCCGGACGCTCGGCAGGCTGACTGCCTGCATCATCATAGACGAGGCGCACCACGCCGTCGCCTCGTCCTACTCCAGCGTGCTGCGGGAGATGGGCTTTAACTGGGACAACAGAAAGTCGGAGATATCCGAGTGGGGGATCATACTCATCGGCCTGACGGCCACGCCGTTCCGGGGCAGGGGCTCGGGCCTGGACACTGACAGGCTCAAGCGGCGCATGGGCGGCACGTACTTTCCGACCATACCCTACTCCGAGGAGCTGCGGCGCTACAAGCCCCACGCCATAGTGGACTGCCAGACCATTGCATACACGAAGGATCCGATAAAGATCATAGGCGAGAACTCGTATGACCGGGACGGACACATCGCAGACGGGGACTTTAGGTGGACCATCACGCGCACCGCACAGCTCGAGGAGGAGGAGGCGTTGCCTGCGGACGCCGCGAGGGAGGACGGCGTCGTCACGTATGACGACAACACTCAGGAGGGCGCGAAGGACGGCCGCAGCGGCCCGGAAGAAGGCGCGGAGGGGCAGGCCGAGGATGCCGACGGCGCGAAGGACGGCCGCAGCGGCCCGGGGGATGGGACGGACGCGCTTCCGACTTGGACGTACGACGGGCAGAGGAACATCATACACGAGTTCAAAAAGCCAGGATACTACGAGGTGGCGCTGTCCGTAAGGGACGTCCACGGCAACGAGTCCGTCACGACGGCCCGGATTACAGTCGAGCCCAGGCCGACGGAGTCAAAGATGACGCCTGAAGAGCGCCAGAAGAACCTGTACCACCGGCTTATAATGCGCAATATTTTATGTGACGTATACCACAAGGTACTCTCCTCGAGCAGCTACGAGCTGAGCACGCAGGACGTCAAGTATATGGCGACCTTTGGCGAGTTCCGCAGGGAGACGATCAAGGAGATAGGGCGCGACAGATCCCGCAACTCCATGATAGTCAGGGAGATAAAGCGCCTCAACGGGCTGGGCAAGCGCAAGATACTGTTCTTTGGGTGCAGCGTGGCGCACTCGAGGCAGATCGCGATGCTGCTAAAGGTGCTGTACCACATGAAGGTGAAGTACGTGGACTCGAAGATGGACCTGGACTCCCGCGTGAACGCGATAGAGCAGTTCCGGTCGGGGGATCTGGAGGTGCTGTGCAACTTTGACGTCCTGACCACGGGCTTTGACGCGCCCAACATAGACTGCGTGTTCGTGGGCAGGCCCGTCAAGAGCACGCTGCTGTACACGCAGATGATAGGAAGGGGCATGCGCGGAACCAAGAGCGGCGGAACCGAGAGCATGCTGCTGGTGGACGTTGATGACAACTTTCAGCTGCGCCAGAACTATGACGTGATCGCGGTGGATCTTGGATGGAAGATCTTCAAGAACTTTTGGAAGACGTGGGAGGATCCGTACGACGAGGATGCAGATGCGGAGGCAGCGGCCGGCGACGACGCCGACGCAAAGGGGGACGCCATGCTTGCCGTAAAGAGGCAGAGGACGCGCGGCGGCAGGATTGAGGACGGCGACGTGTGGGAGGACGACGAGGACGGTGACGAGGACGGTGACGACGAAGACGCCGGCCTGACGTACGCCTGCTCCGGATGCAAAAAGGAGGGGCGCGGCATACCGGAGATACAGAGCCTGTTTGGGATCGAGGGGGCGGGGCAGCTGCTGGCAGAGTGCCTGCGGTCCGGCGATCACTCCATGCTGCCATCCGAATGCATGGAGTGCAGGAGCAGGTAGTCTGCCGACTAGGGGGGCCGCCGTGCCCGACCCTGCGGCGGCGGGCCTGACACTTTTTTAGAGCTGCCACGCAGTATAGCAGTGGCCGACGGTCTCTTGGTGGGTAGGTTCCAGCCGTTTCATCTGGGGCACATGTCCGCACTCCGGTTTGCACTCGGCACGGCGGACCGGCTCTGGATCGGAATAGGCAGCTCCAACAGGCCCCCGGAGGCGGCAAACCCGTTTACGGCAGCGGAGCGCAGGGAGATGATACTCTCCTCGGTGGACGCCGGCACGGCGGCGCGTATTGCGATATATGACATACCGGACGTGGAGAACCACATCAGGTGGCTTGACCTGATCGACGAGATCGTGCCCCCCTTTGGCGTGATATTTACAAACGACCGGCTGACGGAGCGCCTCTACTCTGAGAAGAGGAAGAGGAGAGCCGTCAGGGCCGTCCGAATCCCATTCCTCAACCGGGACGAGCTGTCCGGTACCCGCATCCGGAACATGATCGGGGGCGGGGCCTCCCCGTCCGACTGGCAGCGGCTTGTCCCGTCCGGGACGCGGGACGTTCTGCGGCGGTGCGACGCGGCATCGCGCCTGGCGGATCTCTAGTTATAAATAAAGCAGGACGGCATTCAGAACAAACATGGAATATCTGGCGATGCTTCCGGGCCCCACAAACGTACCCAACAGGGTCATGAGGGCCATGCTAACACCCATGATAAACCACCGCAGCGACGACTTTGTAGACCTGTACACGGACGTAATATCAAAGACCCAGCAGGTGTTCGAGACCACGAACGACGTGGTCGCCCTCTCCGCGTCCGGAACCGGGGCCGTCGAGGCGGGCGTCATCAACCTGGTCAAAAAGGACGACAAGGTGATCATACCGGTAAACGGCGAGTTCTCAAACAGGCTGGCCCAGCTCATCGAGGGGCAGGGCGCAAACGTGGTAAGGCTGGAGACGCCGCCGGGACAGAACGCAACGTTTGAGCAGGTAAAGGAGGCCTTTGACAACAACCCCGACGTAAAGGCGTTCTACGTGGTGCACAACGAGACCTCGACTGGAACCATGGTCAAGTATCTTGACCGGGTGTCCGACCTGACGTCGAGAAACGACGCGTTCTACGTGGTGGACTCAGTCTCGCTACTGGGCGGAGCCGAGCTGCCCGTTGACAAGTGGAACGTAGACGTCTGCATGACGGGCGCGCAAAAAGCGATTGCGGCGCCGCCCGGAATATCCCCAATATCAATAAGCCCGAGGGCCAAGAAATACATGATCGAGAACCCGCCGAGCACGATGTACTTTAACCTGGCACGCTACTTCAAGTACTACGAGGAGTCGAGGCACACCCCGTTCACGCCGGCCCTGCCCCTGTTGCACGCCTACAGGGAGGCGCTGTCCATACTGCTGGAGGAGGGGCTGCCAAACGTGTTCCGGCGCCACCAGACGTGCTCCGACGCGCTGTACTCGGGGCTCAGCGCCATAGGGCTGACCCCGTTTGCAAAGGAGGAAGACAGGTCGATATCCATAGTGGCGTTAAACTATCTGGAGGGGCTGGAGGACAAGACGTTCCGGGACACGCTTGCGGCAAAGTTCAAGGTTCTTGTGGCAGGCGGCTTTGGCAACCTCAAGGGCAAGGTCTTCAGGGTGGGGTGCATGGGGGAGGTGAGCCCCTACCATGTGATGCGGACCATATCGGCCATATCCTCCACGCTTGCCATGATGGGGTACGACACCGACCCGCAGGCCGGGCTAAAGGCGGCCGAAGAGGAGCTAAAGGCACTCTGACGGCGTACGCCGGAGCCACCGCCCGGAGGGATCTAATGAAAGCGCCGCAAACGAGTGAACGGCAGCCATTCAGCACCGCGCGGCCACCCGAGCGCGTTTGATTTAATACGTGGAAATTCGAGAGCAGGCCCGTTGACTTTTGAGAAGGGGTCGCTGATTCTAGTAGAGTACACGATGCGCGCCAAGGACAGCGACGCCGTCATCGAGACTACCCGCGAGGAGGACGCCAAGGCCGGTTCGATACACGACCCAGACGTTTTGTACGTGCCCCGACTCGTCTCTGTCGGGGAGGCCAACTATCCGGTCCTCAAGGGCTTTGCTGAGGGACTCGGGGAGATGTCGGTGGGAGAGAGCAGGGTCATAGAGGTCGGGCCAGAAAAGGCGTGGGGCGCGCGGGATCCGAAGCAGGTGCGCACGTATCCGCAACGGAAGCTCGGCAAGGACGCCGACCGCTACTCGGTGGGGGATCGCGTGCTTATTGACGACAAGCCGGGCATAATCAGGTTCATGAGCTCCGGCAGGGTGCAGATTGACTTTAACCACGTGCACGCCGGCAAGACCCTTGCGTATGACGCGACCGTCAAGGAGCTGCTTGACAAGCCGGATGATGTCATACGCAGCATACTGCTGGCCAGACTGAGTATTAAAGAACCGGAATTTGCGACGGATGCAGGCGTCCTCTCGATCACGCTTGCGGGAGACATACTGGAGTCCATGGAACTGCCCGCCGCAAAGCGCAGGATCGCGCGCGACATATTCAAGTTCGTGCCTGATCTGGACTCTGTGCGGTTCGTGGAGAGCTTTGAGAACAAGGCAAAGGCTGCCGCAAAGGTACCACAGCAGCCGGATCCCCCGGCCGCCGATGACGCTGCAGGTGACGGTAATGCCGGTGGTGATGATACTACTACTGCCGGTGGTGATGATACTACTACTGCCGGTGGTGATGATACTACTACTGCCACCACCACCCCGGACAACAACGCCGACTCTGGTGACGGCAGGACTGCCTAGCCACATTACGTACCGCACGCGTCCCCGTGGCTGCCCCATTTTGACATAAATACAGAGGTCGCCCCCGTACTACGATGACGAGCAATATGCATACTATGGAGCTGCCGCGCCTCATAGAGATAGGAGAGAAGAACCTGGACGGGTTTGGGCGATTTCTCTGCTCGCTGGCAGGTGGCGGAGGTTACGGTAGCAGCAGCGCCGGCGGCAGCAGCAGCAGCGCCACGAAAAGGCCCGACGGCATATCCCTAGTGTCCGGCTCCAACGTGCGGCGCATCATCAGAAAGACAGTCGAGGGGTCACTCGAGTCTGCCGGCATCGTATACGTGTGGCACAAGGCAGGCAAGAACAGCCCGGACTCGCTTGACCGCATACGGGCCGAGATTGAGGAGGATGACACCGAGATGGTCGCCGGGATAGGAGGTGGAAGGTCTGTTGACACCGCCAAGATGATCTCGTTTGGCATACGGAGGCCGTTTGTCAGCGTGCCTACCGCCGCGTCCCACGACGGAATGGCAAGCCCGTTTGTCTCCATCAAGAGCGACAGGCCGCACTCGATAGTGGCGTCCGCGCCGCTGGGGGTCTTTGTGGACATCAACATAATCAAGAGCGCCCCGCCCGGGCTGCTTGCAAGCGGCTGCGGCGATCTGATTGCCAACATTATCGCGGTCCGGGACTGGCAGCTCGGACACAGGCGCACCGACGAATACTATGGGAGGTATGCGGCCGACCTGGCCACGATGAGCGCAATGATGGTAATCGAGAACTCGGCCGAGTTTGCAGAGAAGGGTACGGACGCCAGGCTGATCGTCGAGGGGCTGATCAGCGCCGGGGTCGCGTCATGCATAGCCGGCAGCAGCAGGCCCTGCTCCGGCTCCGAGCACCTGTTCTCCCACGCGCTCGACGCGATAGCCCCCGGCGTAGGGCTGCACGGCGAAAAGTGCGGGATCGGCTCGATAATGATGGCAAAGCTGCACGGGCAGGACTGGCGCAAGATTGCAAGGGCCCTGAGGGATGTGGGGGCCCCCACGACTGCAGAACAGGTAGGGCTCGACGCGGACCACATAGTAAGGGCGCTCTGCATGGCACAGGGGCTCAGGCCGGAGCGCTATACCATACTGTCCGAGTCAGAGATGACCCCGAGAAGGGCGCTGAGCCTGGCAAAGAGCACCGGAATCGTATGAGCCGGGGCCGGGGCCGGCATAGCGATCCGCCGCTACGGAGTCAGGCACGGTCCGCGCCGCCCCTGCCTACTGCGGGCATGTTCCTGCGGGGCCGGGCGGATAGTTATTTAAAAGGCCAAAACATGCATGAATCTAGGTGCTTTTTTGTCAAGGGCCAATATTGAAAACAAGATACTGCATGGTACCACTACCGTGGGCATCAGGGCCAGTGACGGGGTGGTACTCTGCGCAGACATGAGGGCCTCGGCAGGCTATTTCATTGCGAACAACAACACCATGAAGATCCAAAAGATAGACGACCACGCCGGGCTGACCCTTGCCGGCGGCGTGGCGGACGCCCAGAACATAGTGGACATACTGAGGTACCACGCCGGTCTGCACAGGATGGAGAGGGACGGCGCCCCCATAAGGATAAACTCGCTTGCCCGCCTCTGCTCGCTGATATTCCACCAGAACCGCGGCTATCCGTTCATAGCTGACATACTGGTGGGCGGATACGACGACTCGGAGGGGCCGGCGCTCTTCAACATAGACATGTTCGGCTCCGTCGAGCCAAAGCCGTACGTTACGACGGGTAGCGGCTCGCCTGTCGCGTACGGGCTGCTGGAGGACGAGTATTCGCCGGACATTACGGTATCGGACGCCAAGACGATCGCCCTCAGGGCGGTCAGGGCCGCGATAGTGAGAAACATCGGGACGGGCGACGGAATCAACTTGGCCGTGATGGACAGCGGCGGGTTCCGGCTCCTGACCGACGAGCAGAAGAAGGCAGTAATCAAACTCTAGTGATATAATGCAAAGAAGGCAACAGTCACCACCCAGGGAACCACCCCCGAGCAGCCAGAGCATCATGGCGACCATACTGCAGAGCATACCCAAGGATGCGAACGTCACGAAGATCGAGTACGAGGGGCCGCGTATCGCGCTGTACACCAACACGCCGCGATTCCTGATGGAGAACAGCGAGCGCATCTCGAGGCTGGTCAACATCATAAAGAAGCGCATCGTGATCAGGACCACGGATTCTATACGCAAGCCCGAGGACGAGGCCCGCAAGATGATAGCCGAGTGCGTCCCGGAGGAGGCCGGGCTCCAAGGCACGATATTTGACACCGCCACCGGCGAGGTCTCAATAGAGGCAAAGCGCCCCTGGCTCCTGCAGCGCAACGCAAAGGAGTTTAACCACACGGACGTGACCGAGAAGATCGGGTGGCGGCTGCGCATACGCAAGTCCACCACGATACAGTCGCGCACGGTGCAGATGATAAACGCCACGCTAAAGCAGTCGTCGGCCGAGCGCAGCAGGCAGCTAAAGCAGGTCGGCGACGAGATATTCAGGCCCCGCATCTCAAAGCGCACCGAGGTTACGCTGCACACGCTCGGCGGCTTCGGGCAGGTGGGGCGCTCCTGCATGCTTTTGTCCACGCCGGAAAGCAAGATACTGCTTGACTGCGGGATCAACCCCGGCGCCCGCTCGCCGATGGACGCGTATCCGAGGCTTGACTCGCTTGCCATGACCCTCGACGACCTGGACGCGGTGGTGATCGGGCACGCCCACCTTGACCACACGGGATTCCTGCCCGTGCTGTGCAAGTACGGGTACAGGGGCCCCGTCTATTGCACAGAGCCCACCCTGCCGATGATGAACCTGATACAGCTTGACGCAATCAAGGTGGCGGCTGCGCAGGGGCGCCTGCCGATATACTCCGAGCGCGACGTAAAGCAGGTCATGCGGCAGGCAATCACGCTCCCGTACGGGACCGTCACTGACATCTCGCCGGACATCAAGCTGGTCCTTGCAAACGCGGGGCACATACTTGGGTCGGCTTTGTGCCACTTCCACATTGGAAACGGCGAGCACAACTTTGTGTACTCCGGCGACCTAAAGTTCGGCAAGTCCATACTGTTCGAGGCGGCCGACTACCGGTTCCCGCGCGCCGAGACCCTGCTGATAGAGAGCACGTACGGCCTGCGCGAGGACGTGCAGCCGAGCAGGCAGGAGGTCGAGTCCGCGTTCATCAATGCCGTGAACAACACGCTTGCCGACGGGGGCAAGGTGCTCATACCGATACCGGCCGTGGGGCGCGCCCAGGAGATAACGATGGTGATAGACCACTACATGAAGTCCGGCGAGATGATAGAGGCACCCGTGTTCACGGAGGGGATGATATCCGAGGCCTCTGCGATACACGAGTCGTACCCCGAGTACCTGGCGCGCGAGCTAAAGCAGAAGATACTGGAGACTGACGACAACCCGTTTGACTCGGAGTACTTTACCAACATAGAGCACGCCGACGACAGGGACGAGCCGCTTCGCGAGGACTCGCAGTGCATCATACTTGCCACGTCGGGAATGCTCGAGGGCGGGCCCGTGCTGGAATACTTTAGGAACATAGCGCCGGGCAAGAACAACAAGATGCTCTTCGTGTCCTACCAGGTCAACGGTACCATGGGCCGCCGCGTCCTTGACGGCTCAAGGCAGGTCACGATGGTGGGCAGGGGCGGCAAGGTCGAGGTGGTGAACATCGACTGCAGCGTTGAGAAGCTTGACGGGTTCAGCGGGCACAGCGACTACAACCAGCTGATGGCGTTCGTGCAGCGGTTGCGCCCCAAGCTGAGGAGGGTGCTTGTAAACCACGGCGAGCGCAAAAAGTCCGAGAATCTGGCAACCAGCATACGCCGCAGCTTTAGGCTGCCCGCGCACAACCCGCAGATACAAGAGTCGATCAGGCTATTTTAGGTCGTACTCGGGCTTCCAGATCTTTATGCCGGCCGGCGCCACTATAATGCGCTCCTCGCCCAGCCTTGCAATGTCGGCCCCGGCCGCCTTTGCCACGGCGTACAGCTCCTCGACTGTGCCCCGCAGCTGCGCCACGTCCTTTTGCGCCAGCGGCGTGACGCGCAGTATCAGTATCATGTCCTTCTTGATGTCCTCCTTGATGCCGTGTATGTCGCTTGGGTCCCTTATGGTCATCGCCTTGAGGTACGTGGGGCCGTCATGCTTTTGCACACTCTTCAATTACATCCTCTCACTCAAAAACTTTCTTTATATGCAAAGCTGTGCATGCCGTACCTGCCTGCCTGACGCGTTATTTAATCCTGAACCTGGCGTACGACTCGTCTGGCGCCGGCTCCGCGTGTATGACGTGCTCTGCCGCTGCCGCCGCGTTGCCGCCGCCTTCCCTGCTGTCGCGCACCCTCCTGACGGTTACGGCCCACTTCGCGTCCTGGTCCTTTGGCGCGTCAGAGTACCGCAGCGTGATGGACGCGGCAAGCGATACGTGGTAGTCAGTTATCGTGTTGTCGCCGTCCGAGTCGCCGCGTATGACCGACACGGGCCCCATGTGGTCCCTTGCCTCCAGGAGCACGTCGCCTGGCAGCGCCAGCGCGGCTATGACCCCGTTCTCGTCTTTGTTGCGGCCAGTCACAAGCTTTGTCAACTCGTCAAACCTAAAGTGCCTGCCGACCTTTAGCAGGTCGATGTCGTTTATGGTCGGTGTCTCCGTGTGGTCAAACAGGTCCCTGGTCTTGCGGCCAAACTGCGGGTCGGTCAGCAGGCATCCCCCGCCGGCGTTGGGGGGATCCTCTATCGCGTACTGCTCGGCCATCCTCAGCTGGGCCCTTCTCGTGCGGCCCCTTATCGTTCCCATGTCCTCGCGCCTTATGAGGCCGTCCCTCTCAGGGTCGGTCGCGGGAAGCAGCGCGGCCGAGAGGGGCCTTACGATCTTGCCCTCCAGATGCGACTCCTTTTCTATCGTCCTTAGCGCGGGGCCGTGCTGGCTCATGGGCCTCTGGCCCAGGACTTCGCCTGAGATCACAAACTCGGCGCCGATCTCCTCCATGCGCTTTTTTGCGGCCCCAAACATCATCGCGCGGCAGTCTATGCACGGGTTGAATCCGGCCCCCCTCCCGTACTTGGGGTTCTTTAGCATCTCGACGTACTCGTCGCCCAGGTATACGGTCTTGAGGTCCACGTTGAGGTCGTCGGCCCTCTCCCTGATCTCAAAGCCGCATCCCCTGCCGCAGTCAAAGTCGCAAAAGGGCGTCTTGATGGCCACGGCCGAGACCTCGAAGCCCCGCTCCTGCATCATTCTGACTGCCAGCTGGCTGTCAAGGCCCCCCGAGAGCAGGGCAACCACCTTCTTTTTCTTCTCCCCCTTACCGTTGCTCTCCCCTGCATTCGGATCATACCCTGCGGGGTCCGCGCCGTCGCCGTGCCTTGCCGCCATCATATCTGACATGCATGCGCGACATACCGGCCCTTTATACAGACTTTGGTTTTCCGCCGTCCGGCCCTGTCCTGCCATCTCAAGGTTAATACGGTTTGGGATCTGCGCCTCCCTGTGGGCGCAA
>JAGWAX010000111.1 GCA_021296175.1 Nitrosopumilaceae archaeon
AAGGAACGTGGGGGAATCATGTTTCATGTACACGTAGAACAGCAGGGCGCGGAATATGCGCTCCATCTGGACGAATGTAGCGGACTGCTGGTACCACTCCTCTATGGTCTTCATGAAATATCCCACATATCTGGACACCAGCTCCTCGCGCTCGTGTGTTTGGTATTTGGGCAGCTCCAGCGGGTTGATCGAAAACTTGGTCTTTTGGGGATCCAGAAAGTGCACGAGACCGTGTTCGACAGTATCAGGGCTGCACTGACGGACAAACTTGTGGGAGTCGTCCCCCTTTGGGTCGACATAGATGAACGCGTTCCGTAACGTACCGTTGCGGTTCCACGCCTCCAGATGTTTGGCAAGCAGGCGGATGAGCGAGGTCTTGCCGGAGCCGGACGCGCCCACCACGTAGAGGTGGTTTGCAAAGTCCGTGGGGGATACGACCGCGGCGCCCGCGTCCTTGGACTTGGTCATCTCGCCCCATTGGCGCCTCCTGTCCTTCTTTCGGACTGTAGTCAAACGCCATCATCTCACGCCGCAATTCCCGTCCGCGTCCTCCGGCGCAGGTCCGGGCTGCTGCTTGGGATCATCCAGCGAGTCAAAAAAGCCGATGCCCGCGCCCGTCTTTTCTGACGGCTTTGAGGGCAGGCGCACGCCGCGCGTCGTGTCGATGTTGGGCGTGGACGGGTCGGGCAGATGCACGAACAGCGGTATCTCCGCCGGATTCAGGATCAGGAACGGCATGGGCCTCCTGGCCTGGTACCCGCGGAGCCCCCACCACCCTTTGTCAAAATACTGGGATATGGCGCGGCCAAAAAACTGGTCGGGATCGGGCAGGTGCCTTGACTCGAACATGCATATGCGGTGGTCGCGCGCGCCGCGCGGCCCGGGCACCCTGACTCGGGATCCCTTTACGTCGGAGAAGAACCTATCATATTTGTAGCGGAACTTTGCTAAATGCTCGTACGCCGAGTCAATGCCGTCCACTGACAGCGCCGAGACCTTGTCAAACGGCAGGTCGATGTCTTTTCCACCACCGCTACCATCATCACTGCTGTCACTGCCCTGTACCAGCCCCCTTATACTCATTATCAAATGCGCGCCCTGCATCTTTGCCATGACGTGCTTCTTGAGCCCCTTGTAGCTGCTCGTAAGGTCGTACCCGAGCTCCGGATGCTTGCGCGGCTTTTTCCCCGTAATCTCATCTCCCCACGACGTGTAGTTGCCGCGGTTTATCTCCATGAACCGATTGTCCAGCCGCGACATGTGCGTGCGAAGAAACGGCGTGCAGTCAAGCCGCGCAAACACGAACTGGATCCACGCGTGGCTGGCAGACTGTATGGCGCTTGCCATCCTGGTGATTAGGCCGTGCTCCCCACCCGGCTCGTCAAAGACCGTAGCGTAGTGGCCGTGGCGCGTGCCCACGTCAAACACGCGGTATGTGGACCTACGGTCAAACCATGTGGGAACGGTCTCGCATATGTCATCGAACGCCGAGTTGGGATACATGACCTGGAACGCCCGCTCAAAGTCGTCCGCGTCCCTCTCGTCTGCTATCATGACAAACCGGAGCTTTGACTCTGACGCGTCCCACCACATCTCAAAGCTCCGTATCTGATCGCCTGCCAAGCCCCCCGCGACGCCTGTCGCCTCCTGCCGGTCCGACTCTATCGGCACTATCACTGAACGGGCAGACGGCCTTTCAGGACCGTGTATGAGCCTTTTGACGTCTGCCAGCTGCCCCCTGGGCATCTTTTTGTTTGAGATGTGCCATCTCGGCATGCAGTCAGGACGGCGTTTTCCTTTTAAGCCCTCAGAATTGCAATTTCATCGTACGTGTGGTTGGCTGCTGCCAGGGACGTCACGTATGTGGTGGCGGCCCCGAGCAGGGCCGCGGCCGTGCTGAACCTGCACTTTGGCAACACGTACAACCTAAATGCCCGTCAGAATCCAGAGCTGAAATAACCTTTACGAGCTATTCATATAGCTGAGCCCCCCTTTTTTATTATGATGAAATACAAATTATTTTTGATTTTAGCACTCG
This sequence comes from Nitrosopumilaceae archaeon, assembly GCA_021296175.1. Taxonomy (GTDB): domain Archaea; phylum Thermoproteota; class Nitrososphaeria; order Nitrososphaerales; family Nitrosopumilaceae; genus Nitrosopumilus. The sequence goes on from JAGWAX010000111.1 coordinate 2,039, forward strand.
TGGCTGTTCTGGCATATTCTCTTGGATTCGCAGCATCTGAAATTGATAAATCATATGTGATGAACTTGGAAACCCAAGAGGACCTTTCCAAAATTGTTGATATTCTGTATGACGAGATGATAGAGTCCGGAATTGTCTTGACCAATCATGATATTGATCTATTGGTAGCACCTGATCGGAATGCCGATGTATTGATAATTACTCCAAACGACATGAAGAAATATCATCGAGGTCCATTTGGAAGTTTTGGGACTTACGATAATTTTTACATCTTTCTTGAAAATGGGATCAGAATTTACACTGAAGTTAGCCATAATGGCGATGTGTTGAAGAACATCAAAATCAATGACGTTCCTGAAAAAAGAATTACAATGATAATTAAGGATGATGGGTAGGATGGTGCTGTCCAGTTTGGACTTCTCTACTTCAGATTCATGCTCATTTTGATACGTTCAGACGTGCAGGGGCGCCATAATCTCCTCTCCATCCGGAAGCTGGCACTGGAAGGAACAGGATTTTGTGCTGTAGCCGGCGGTCCGTGCGCAGCATATGCAGAGTTCTTTCTACCATAATCTGAGGCTGCATCTGGTGTAGGTGTGCACCTATAGCGATGCTCATAAATTTATGTACGAGAAATCTCAGGCTGGCCACTGCTAGGCGTCGGATTATTTTTGTCGCAGGCGCACGCGGCGGCGAAACTTCAAAAATATGCTCATTTATAGAAACAGCATGCAGAAAATCGACCATCTGAACAA
>JAGWAX010000112.1:0-558 GCA_021296175.1 Nitrosopumilaceae archaeon
GGTTTCTCAAGGATATGAAGAGGTATACAAAGTTCGTAGCCGCCGACGGCGATCTGTCCGCCACGGTCAGGGCGGGCGTGGAAGAGCGGTTCAAAAAGGTGGCGTGGATGTCAAGCACTAAAACCCTGGAGCTTGCAAAGATACTGACTGATACCACATACTATGGATGGCTGATAAGCTATGCCCAGCTGACCAAGATGATATGCGATGCCGAGGGGGTCGACTATGACGAGATGTGGGAGTTTGCCCGAGAGCCGCACGAGATTCTCGGAAACAGGCCAAAGATGTATCCGGGGGTCATAGGGGGGCACTGCGTGATTCCCAATCTGGACCTGGTGGAGTACAAGGGACTCGATACGATAAGGCGGATAAACGAGATTTACCAGGACTCTGAGCGCCAGGCTTCCGCGTGATGCCGGACAGGGGCGCCCCCTGCCTGCTTTGGCGCCGCATCTGCCGCGCCGGGTGCGGCGCAGCCGGCCGCACCGGTATCGGGGCTCTCAACTTTGCAACCCTTTGATTGCCGCAAGGAGCGCGTCTGTGGGGTCCTCCATCTGC
>JAGWAX010000112.1:643-3397 GCA_021296175.1 Nitrosopumilaceae archaeon
GCACCAGGCGCATCCTCTCAAGCCGCCGCAGTATCGTGGTGGCCACCGCCTCGTAGGATATTGTCGGGACCCCCATCAGGGCGGACTCGGCAGTCATGGTCCCCCCCGACCCGACGAATACGTCCGTGTTCTCCAAGAGGTGAACCCCGTCGTATCTCATTCTTGTCACGGTGGCGCGTGGCCCCAGCTCCGCCCGGAGTGCACGGGCCTGATCCTGGTATCTTGCCAGCACGACTATGCTGTTGTCATGACCAAACTCCGACACGAGCCTCCTTGCAATGGGTATCGCGGCGCCCCTCCTCGTCACATATGCCGCATGCGACTCTTCGGGCCGGATCAGTATGTTCTTGCCTTTTCCCACATCAAACGGCAGCGGGACGCCGCGGTCTACCTCCCTCCTGATTGTGACCGCCGCGTCGATTGCCCGGTACTGCATGATATCATCCGGGTTTATGCCGTATTTGGTAAACTCCCCCTTTGGTATCACATAGGGAATCAGGAGCTTTTGGACCAGCGGCAGGGTGAGCCTCATGACCGCCCCGTGGTGCGGCGTATCGCTGAACGCCACGTGCCTTATGCCTAGGCCGAATGCGACCCGGGCCGCGTCAGGCGAGCAGAAGCTTACCGCGACGTCGGGCTCAAACTCCAGCACGCGTCCAGTGAGCCTGCGCACGCGCTCGGTGCCTGCCCTCAGCTTCGACGACATCTCCGCGCCGCCGTGCCTGCCGATAATCTCCGGACTCATGCCGTGCAGTCTGGCCAGCGACGTGACCTCTCCGTACCTGCGCGAGGTGCACAGGATCTCGTACCTCGGCTTTAGCCTGCGCATCATGTGCGCAAAGAAGAGAAGCTGCTTGGGGGTAAGCACGTCAAACCAGATCCTGCGGGAAGTCTTTCGGGCAGTCATCGGGGGACTCCACCGTTGTGGTGTGCGTGTTGCGCCGTGGCGCGGCGGCGGGCCTGCCGGGCGGCCTTGGGTTCGTGCGCCGCGGCAGTCGCAAATGGCACGTTGCCCATCATGCGTCCCATGTGCGGCGTGCCTATTTTTTTATATCTGTGCGGCCTGCCAAGCCGCGGGACGTCACGCCCCGATCAGTCCGTGTCTAGGCGGACCGGCACGCCCTCCCGGCTTGACCGCAGGGCGGCCTCGGCGATTGTAGTGACTCCCACCGCCTCGTCTGGCGCCACCCTGTGCCTGTGGCTTCCGCGCATGGCGCCAAGAAAGCTCTGAATCTCAAGGAGCAGCGGCTCCCGCCCGTCTCCGCTCTCCGTGCTCGCCCCGTCCGCGCCGTGTACGGTCACCTCCTGCGTGATAAAGTCCGACGACACGACCGCGTCGGCAAAGACCGCGTCAAACCTCCTGACGCGCTCCGGGGTTATCCAGTTTGACGTTATGACGGCTATCCTGTCCCCGGGGTATCCCAGCATTATACTTGCGTAATCCTCGTGATCGTGTTTCATCCTGCCCGCGCGCGCAAACACTATCTGCGGCATGTCCCCGAAGAGCCAGTTTGCCGTGTCGATGTCGTGTACGGACGTGTCATATATGATGCCGACGTCCTTTATGTGCAGGGGCATCCTGTTCTCCCTGCGGAGCTCCAGCATCATCAGCTTGCCGTACCTGCCGTCGTCAGTCATCTTCTTTACCGTCTCCACCGCCGGGTTGAACCGCTCTATGTATCCACAGGTCAGCACCAAACCCTTCTTCAGGGCCAGGCGGGCCAGCGAGGCGCCCTCCTGCGCGCTGTAGGTCAACGGCTTTTCCACGAATACGTGCTTGCCGGCCTCCAGGAGCCTCTCCGTAATTGCGGCATGGGTCGAGGTGGGAGTGACCACAAACGCCCCGTCAAATTCCTCTGAATTCATCATGTCATCAAGCGACGTGTAGCATTTTATGCCGTACCTCCTGCCATACTCCGCGCATCTGGAGGGATCCGAGTCGCATACGGCGCCCAGCACGCCCAGCCCTGACAGTACGCGCAAGTGGTTCTTGCCCCAGCCGCCTGCACCTATCTGGACTATCCTCATTTAACACACCACTCCGCTTACTGGTGTCCGCAATATCGACGGGTACGGCAGGTCAGGCGGCAGAAGATGCCGTTGTTGAGATTTTGTTGCGAAATGCTCCAACATGCGCTGCAACACCATCCACGACCAAACTACTCGGGTCACATATTAACCCATCAGAGCATCTGCTCGTAAACGCCGCGCTACGACTCGCTTACGGACCTGCGTGCCATGTCCGTGTGCGGATCCTCCTCCGCCGGCCCTGCGTCGCGCCACGCGCCGGTCGCATATGCGGACTCTGCAGTCACTCTCGCCTAGGGGCGTGGTGGTTATGGGCTATGCATCCGTGACGCTGGGGCGGACGTGCGCGGCGTCTTGGAATGGCCGCCCCCCCATACATCGGAGGCTGGCGCCCCCTCCACCCCCGACCGTTTGGCTTTTAAGAAGATCTGCGTGCTCCCAAGTGGCATGAACGTTCCGATCAACATGCCCGTTCTGGGCAGGGAGGAGATGCGCGAGGTGGGCCGGGTACTGAGAGGAGGGGCGCTGACTGACGCGTCCCTGAAGGGCGGCCCCAACGTACGCGAGTTTGAAGATGCTGCAAGACGGTTTCTGGGATCATCTTATGCGGTGGCGGTAAACTCCGGGACCGCCGCCATCCAGGCCGCGCTGCACGCGCTTGGCATCGGGAAGGGAGACGAGGTCCTGGTCCCGTCGTTTACATTCGTGGCCACTGCAAATGCGGTG
>JAGWAX010000113.1 GCA_021296175.1 Nitrosopumilaceae archaeon
CACGAGCAGCCGTGTCTTTGCCTTGTGGTTCTTCTCCGCCCTGTGCATCCTTTCCAAGCTCTTCTTTGGGATGCCGGGTAGAAATTCGTCTCCTTTCGGTATGGATATTTTACTTTTCATGGCTTCCCGTAGGCATGACTGGATTTAGATCTGTCGGTCATGCCACACTTCTGATCTTTTATCCACCACTGATACTACGGTCCGTTCCGGACTGAAAAGATCCCGGTTTACGTTTGGGATCATTTTTAAGAATGGTTGGCGCGCCTTTGTACATGCTGGGCTTCCCACTCTTCAACGGCGAGGGTGGCGACGACCGTATATCGCACTTTCTGAGCACCACAATCGACCAGCTCACGCCGGACCTCACCCACGTCAACTTTGTGACCGACCTTGCCATTATAATGATCATTGGCGCCGTAGTCACCCTTGCATTCTTCAAGATACGGCAACCACTCATCATCGGATACCTGTTTGCCGGCATGCTGATAGGGCCCCTCTCCCCGTTCTGGTCTTGGCTGCTGCCGGATCTCACCGCCTCGAGTCCGCACAGGCACGGTGAGGGCACCATTGAGATAGTCGGACTGGTTGCAGACATTACCGCGCTGAACCTCTTTGCCGAGATCGGCGTGATTCTGCTGCTGTTTGTAATAGGCATAGAGTTTCCTTACGCAAAGATCAAGAGCATGGGGCGCTCTGCCGTCGGGATAGGCTCGCTGGGGCTGCTATCCACGATGGGCGTCATATTCTACGTGGCAACGGCGCTTGGGATGGTATTCATGGACGCCCTCTTTCTGGCGGCCGCGCTCTCCATATCGAGCACCGCCATCATCGTCAAGATATTCGAGGAGATGGGGCGCATCAAAGAGGAGTCGTCCGTACTGGTCCTGGGCATACTGATAGTGGAGGACGTGATTGCAGTCATTCTGATATCGTCGCTGCAGTCTGTGGCGCTCGTGGGCTCCGTATCCATCGAGTCTGTCGTGGTGGTGGTGCTGGTGGCCACCGGGATGATTGCCGGGACGCTGCTCATAGGGACGAGGATAATCCCGCACCTGATCGACCGCGTTGCGGCCATGGAGCACAGGGAGATACTGCTGCTGAGCCTGCTTGGAATCTGCTTTGGTTATGCACTCTTTGCAAACATCATGGGGCTCTCCGTCGCGATAGGGGCGTTTCTTGCCGGCGTGCTGGTGGCCGAGTCCAAGTCTGCCGAGGTTGCGCGCGTGCTGTCCAACCCCATAAAAGACATGTTCGTCGCGATATTCTTCATATCCGTCGGGGCGCTGATGGACGTGTCGCAGCTCAACGACTACATATTTCTGGCAGTGGCCCTGATACTTGCCTCGATGGGGATGAAGTTCGGGGCGAACATGGCCGGCAACATGCTGTTCCGCATGAAGCGCAAAAAGGCGCTCCGCTCCGCGTTCGTCCTTGCATCGCCGAGGGGGGAGTTCTCCATCGTTATAGTAAAGGTGGGCGTGGACATCGGGGCGGTCAGTGCGTTCGTATTTCCCCTTATCGGACTGATATCAATAATCACGTCGTTTCTGACCCCCTTTATCGTAAAGGTGGGGGACAAGGTGGTGTCGATGACGGTCAGAGACGAAGACGACCGCGACCGGGACTCCGACGATGACGACGACGACGATGCGGAGCTTGCCGACATCAAGTTCTCGGCCGAGGCGCCTCCGGCACTGGACAATGCGGCCGCCAACAGCGGTGAAAAAAGTAACGATGATAATGGCAGTGACAGCAACCCGGGCCACACGTCTGCTGAGGCCGGCGCTGCGCAGGATCCAAGGTGACGGCCCTGCCGAGGCCGGCGAGGACGTGTACCATCTTGACGCTGCAGGTGCTGCAATGACCGAATCCGGAACTGGCCGCGACATGGATGGCTGTGAGGGCATCCCTGACGACTGGCTTCCATTCATGCATGACGGCGGGGCCAAGCTGATTGACTATGAGGGGCGCTCCGTACCATACATAGCACTTGACGATTCCCGGCGGTATGACAGAATCGCGCATGCCATCCGCGGCCGCCCGGTCTCCGTGGATGTCAACCTCAACATCTTCGATGACATGGCCGGGCGCGTCTTTGTAGAGGTTATGCTGGATGTTCCCCGCGGTGCGGGAGTGGACCGCGAGCGCTTTATCATCAACGCCCGGCAGCACGTCTCATTTTTCGAGGCGCTGGCAGAGACCTGCATGCTCGCCGTCGGCATGTCGGAGCATGCAGACGTGCTGGCCACCGATGGGACGATCGTCTTCATACAACTGCCGCGCCCTGAGAGGGTCGTGCATGCTCTGAGCCTGATACGACAGGGACTTGGGAGGGACGGTGGCGGCGGTGGAGGAGGAGAAGCAGCCGCAGCAGGGATGCGGGAGTAAGGCGGGAATCAGTCAGAATGAGTGGTGCAGTTACCGGGATTCGAACCCGGGTCGCGAACTTGGCAAGCTCGTATACTAACCAAACTATACTACAACTGCAACATTTGGGCCCTGACTCAAATCTCTATTAAATTCTTTCAAGGTGGCGTGGGCAAACAGCGCACTTGCCCTTCCCCATAGGCACAATCTGGATCGGACGTGCCGTACCGGTCGTCCGTTTTTGCAATGATGCTCGTGCCCCGGACGCAGTGGGGCCCGGTTACCAGCGTGCCGGCGTGTGATGGATGGGGCAGATTATGCCTAGGGCAGATTATGCCTAGGGCAGATTATGCCTAGGGTCTTTCCAAATACTTATCAATAACCATATAGCCATATACGTCTGTGAAGGGGTCCGGTACGTCCACGAATGCGGCCAACTATGTACTCAGAACCGTTCCCATTGACTCGATTGCGATATGGTCCGACGCACAGGCTAGGGATCTTGATACGGACGAGATCGACTCGCTTGCAAAATCCATAAAGTCAGAGGGACTGCAGCACCCGCTCACGGTCACGCGCGAGGGCCGCACGTACAAGCTACTGGCCGGACAGCGCCGACTCGAGGCGCTCAGGCGGCTTGGGCACGATACTGTACCCGTGCTGCTGCTTGATTCTGATCGGTTCTCTGACGTCTCTGACGCAAAGGCCGTCTCTGTAATAGAGAACCTACACCGCAAAAACATGTCTGCAAGGGACATGGCCGCCTCCTGCAGGTTCCTGGTAGACAACATAGGCAAGGCCAATGCGGCCAGGGCGCTTGGAATAACCCGTGACACGCTGCGCGGACACCTCGGGTTCGACGGAGTGCCCGACTCTGTAAAGGCGTTGGTCCCGTCGTACGTGTCTAGACGCGACGCCGTCCGCATATGCAAGGCGGTGCCGAATCAGGAAAAGGCTGTGCAGATCGTCAAAAAGGTCTCAAAGTATGACGCGGCCAGAAGGGCTCGGTATATGGAGGCTCTTGAAAAACTGGGCGGCTCTGCAAGCCCCTCGGAGGTGTCAAAACTTGCAAACTCTTTTCGCGCAAGGAGAAACCTGTCTGTCCGCATCTCACAGTCACAGGCAAAGGGGCTGGCGCGGCTCTCCAGGGAGGCCGACATGGAGCCCGCCGAGCTTGCCAAAAAAAGGCGCGGCGTACGATGACTGCCGCCCGTCTCTGCGGCATCTGGCATACGCGTGGGTTGAACTGCAGTCTGCACTGGTACAATGCCGCGTGCCGTCCTGGCAACTACTAGCAACACTGGCGTCCCGCTAGATTCCGCCTTCCCGCGCGTCCTGGGCCTTCATGCTCTCCCTCTTTCTCTTTAGCACGACAAATATTATGATTATCGAGCTGATCCACACCACCGAGAGCAGGATGTTTGCAATGCTGATGAACATGAACGGCGTGGCCTCGGTGAGGTGCATCTTGAGCGCTAGGCTTGACTCGTTTATGTTGAGCATCCCGGTGTGGAACGCGGCGCTGTCCTTTGGCGATGTGGCCACCTTGTCCACCCTCTCTATCAGGGCACCGATGTCCGCGTCCATCCTCACAAAGTTGGTGGTCTCGATGTCAAACAGCCACACGGGATTCTTTGACGTCAGCACGCCGTTGGCGTCCCTCTTTTCTGGGATGAGCCCGTTTGCAAGAACCAGCTGCATGTCTGTCTTTGCCTCCTGCAGGTGGGTCTTTACGGTGGCGGGGTCCGACGACGCGATGGCCCCGTCAAGGTTTCCCCTCATGCGGTCGAGGGGGTATATGTCGTTGCTGTATCCCTGGTACGCCATAAAGCCGCCTATGGCGATTATCGAGATTATGCCCCCTATTGCAAGCTTGTACATCCTGTCGGCCATCCTTTCCCTTCTCGTGCGTATGCGTGCCGCCGCTGATTTATTTCTTTTAAATCTGGTGTGCGCTATGCTCATGTACGCTATGTAAAAGAACCCCACCGTCTGCAGGCCTATGATCGGGGCAAACACGGCGTTGCCCGTCGTGATGGCCACAAACACGCCCACCGTACCGTATACCCCGAAGAATATCTCCAGCAGCGTAACCTGCGAGAACGGCAGGTTGTACGCATTGTCCTTCCAGTCGTCCTTGTCCTTGAGCATGCCGTACTTGGGAGTGCGCAGAAACTCGTTCTTCTTTCCCAGCACGGCGTCGAAGACGGCCACCGTGTTGTTTACCGATATGCCCGCGGTGTATATCAGTAGAAACGGCATGGTGGCGGCCCTTGAGAGCCACGACGGCCCGTCGTACATGCCGCGTATTATCATGATATATGCGCCGGGACCCATGGCCAGGTACAGCGCGATTGTGAGGGCCGGCACCAGGCTCATGATGTAGATGTCCACGTGGCTTGCCAGCAGTATGGGCAGCGCCAGGAACTGTACGAGCATGAGCGGGAATACGACGTGGCGCGTCAGCTGCACGAACGCCTGTATCTTGGTCTCGGCTGCCACCAGAGCTTTACGGCGCACTGTATGGAGCCCTTTGCCCACCTGTACTGCTGGCGCTTTGCGGCGTTCATCTGCATGGGGAGCTCCGCGTCCACCACTATGTGGGGCAGGAAGACGCACCTCCAGTTCTTCATCTGGGCCCTGTAACTCAGGTCAAGATCCTCGACCAGCGTGGCCGTGTGCCACCCCCCGGAGTCCTCTATGCACTCGCGCCTCCAGATTCCGGCCGTGCCGTTAAAGTTCATGAACAGCTTTGAGTTGCTCTTTGCTTTCTGCTCTATCAGGAAATGAAAGTCGAGGCTGAGCGCCTGCGCCCTTGTTATGGCCGAATAGTTCTCGTTTGCGTGGCCCCATTTGCACTGGACCAGCCCTATGTCCGGCTTTGCAAAGTGCGGTATGGCTCGCCTCAGGAACCACTCGGGCGGCATAAAGTCCGCGTCAAATATGGCCACCAGCTCCGTATCGGTACTCTTCATCGCGTGCTTGAGGGCCCCGGCCTTGTATCCGGCGCGCGTGCCGCGCCTTATGTGCTCTATCTCGAATCCTTTCTTGTTGTAGTGGGACACGACGTCCCGCATTATGCCTACCGTGTCGTCATCCGAGTCGTCAAGCACCATTATGCGCATCTTGCTTCGCGGATAGTCGAGCGCGCACACCGCGTCGACCAGGCGCCTTGCCACGTACTTTTCGTTGTATATGGGAAGCTGTATGGTTATGGACGGCTCGCCGGCATCCTGTACGGTGGCAGGCCTGTCCTTGCGCCTCCTTGAGAGGTATGCAAGGTAGTAAAAGTTGCAGGTGTACGCGGTTATCAGGACGGATGCTATGATGAATATGTTAAACACTATTTTTGCAAGGGGAACCATGGAAAGTTCCATGGTGTGGTGGGCTGTCCTTGGGTATTTATGTCTGCAAGCGTTTCCTGCGTATGAATTCAGCTACCCTTCCTAGACCGCAAAAGTTCGGCATATGATCTTTATACTAGCGGCCGAACCCGC
>JAGWAX010000114.1 GCA_021296175.1 Nitrosopumilaceae archaeon
CGGCTCGGTCTTGGGGGGCACTTTTGCGTTAATTGGCGCGCGGCTCTCAAGGCGCATCCAAGGGCGGCCCGAACCGCCTGCGCCCGCGGCAGGGCCGGGGAGGTTGGCGCGCCAGGCAGGGGGCCGCGCGTGTCCGGTTCGTTCGCGGCGGCGGGGGGGGCGGTACCTTAACGGCATGACTCGATCTTGGCGTACGCGGGTACCTCAACAGGAGGACTCCAGAATACGCACGAACCTTGGATCGGCGCCATGATGCCCACAAACGTGCATTCTTGCTGCGTGATCGCGCGCTCTGCGCTATCCGCATTTGCGAGCCTGCCTGCCCCGGCCCAGTCGGGTTCACATCAGGAGCAAAAAGACCGCGGCCGGAATGACTACGTATTCGGATCTTGCCTCCAAGTCGTACTTTGAAACGACTAGCCCGCTTTTGGTATTGGAGCTGCCAAGAAAGCTCACCAGTCCGGACAGTTCTCTGAAATTAATCCTTTTTCTATATTTGACCTCTATGGGGACCTCTATGTCATCCACGCCATACAGCACGAAGTCCACCTCCCTGTTACTTTTATCCTTCCAGTAAAACACGTGATTGTAATAGTCAAAAGTCTGCTTTTTGTTGCTCAGGACAAAGGCCCATCTAATCAGGTGATCTGCCGTCACACCCTCGATAATCTTGCCCTGGTTGTCTTCTTGATCCACGTAGTCCAGGCTGGCCCCAAAGTTGTCTTTTACACTTGTCAGGCCGTTGAATACATGAAGGAAGTACGGGTCGTGGAAATAGAGCTTCTTATCATTTCTGATCATTGGGATCTTTTTATCGCCCCCATACCTGTGTATGACCGACAGGACAAACAGATCTTTTAGCGTGTATGCGTAATTCGAGGCAGTGTCCACGCTGCCAATGTCTGCCTCCTTTGACAGGCTGTTCCATGACGTGTGGCTGCCCTGGCTTTTGATTGCCGCCCTGCAGAACTGTTTTAATTTTGATTCGTTTTTTTGAAACGCGGACCATTGCCCCACAATGCCATCCAAATAGATCTTGTATGAACTCTCACTTATGCTGCCTGTCTCTATTTTCTCATTGACAATTTTTGGTATTCCTCCCGTTATCATATATTCACGTAAAAGATCGTCCAACTCGTCTCGATACGCACTCATTTGATAAATTCGGTTGTCAATTTCTTTACTTAACAGCTTTTTAAATACGGCCCTTCTATCTCGAACTGACAACAAGTGTTTTTCTAACACGTCCCTAATCCTGTCGCTTCTCATTGATGCGTACTCTGAAAATTTCATCGGAAGCAAGACTTTGTCATAATTGTCAGAAACTTTCCCCCTGCGTCCTGGCAATCTCTCCGTCGCGTTTCTTATGTCGATTGAGTGTGATCCTGTAACCATGACCGTGCAATTTTTGAGCTTGTCGCTATCAACCAGCCACTTGATTCCTTTTTGCCAGTTGGGCACTGATGAGATCTCATCTAGGAACAGATAGCAGCGATCTTCCCCGCGCAGCCCACTGCTTATTTTTATATATCTCTCTATAATCTCTACCAGACCCTGTGTTGTACCTACTAGATCCAGCGTATAGTATAATATGTTCCACGGGCATATGCCTCTGTCTAGAAACTCCCTTATCTGCAGCTTGACAAGTGTCGTCTTGCCTACCTGTCTTGGACCCCGCAGCGAGTACACCACCGTATTGGAAGGCTCAAAATCATATCTGATGGCGCGCAGCAGTCTGGGTACGTATCTTGCTGCCGATTCCTCCCAATCCTTGATTTTTTGATCGTTCTGTATGTCTGAAGGATCCCTCCACCATGGGTTGGCGCCCCGTATGTCACTTTCTTGTACCATGTCCTACTCATCTAGAACTTCTTTATATATTCTAGACTTTTAACCCTAAACTTCTTTATATATTCTAGATTAACCACCCTAAACTTCTTTATATATTCTAGATTAACCATCCTCGCAGGAACGACGCACCCACATCCGGAGGGCAAGTATCTACGTTTCTGCCAGGCATGTACGCAGGCTGTGGGAGCGGCATCAGAAGGCCGGTGACACGCGCCCGAGAATGGGCAGGCCCAGGGACAGCGGGGCCCAGACGCGGCTCGTAACTGACGCTTGCAAGGGACAGCCGGTAGAGGTGGTACGCGTTGCAGGGGCATAGAAAGAATCAGGATACAAGCTGCAACAGGGTGTGTCGGATATTGAAGAAGAACGGCATGGCCGGAAACGGCAGCGGCAATGGCCCTGCAGCGTGCCGGGCTTGCGGGCCTGCCACAATGGCGCGGGGCAATCCGCATGTCCAGACGCGCGTGACATGCGGTAATACGGAGTGCCCGTGCCTTTTTTTCACGGGCCGCTCCCGTTTGCACCGTCTTTTATGCCGCCGCACAGGGCCCCGATCGCGTCCCGGATCTCCCTTGCATGCCTGTTGCTCATGCAGATGATCCTTGCGACCTCGCCGATCAGCGCGTCAGGATCCGGGGAGCCCCCCGCACGCAGCATCTCCTGCAGTCTGTCGCTGACTGCGCGCATCTCGGCCTGGTCATTTTTGCCCGAGCCGCTGGCGGCGGCTGTGCCATAATCCCCCCCCCGGGGGGGGGGGGGGGGGGGGGGGGGGGGGGGGGGGGGGGGGCGGGCGGGGGGGGGGGGGGGGGGGGGGGGGGGGGGGGGGGGGGGGGGGGGGGGGGGGGGGGGGGGGGGGGGGGGGGGGGGCTTGTGCCCTATCACGTGGTCTGCCACGTCCATCCGGCAGCCGCACTCTATGAGCGTGGACTTTAGGAGCGAGCGCATCTCGTGCGAGTCCACGCGCCACGAGTTCTTGCCGGTCTTCTGCTGCACGCCGGAGCCCCAGGCCAGCCTCGAGAACGCGTTTGTCACCCACCCGCTCCCGATCGGCTTTAGCGCGCTCGACAGAAACAGCGGGAGGTCCCTGCTCATGCCGCGCCCCGTCCTTGAGCGGCGCCAGTCAAGGTACTCCTGCACGGCGGCCACCGCGTCCCGCTCCAAAAACCCCAGGTGCGTGTACCCCGTCTTTAGGCGCGTCAGCGTGACGGGTACGGGGCACCTGTCCAGGTCCCACCCGTGGTGATCCTCCGAGTCAAAGTGGCGCGCCATCTGCCCCCAGGCCTCAAAGTTGAACCGGTCTATCAGCGTGGAGACGTCAAGCCCCCTGTGCAGCTTGCAGAGCATTGCGGCCTTTTCGGTTATGGTGGGGCCTGCGACAGTCAGCATCTCGCGCACGTCCCCGAGCGTGAGCGTCTGGACCGTCTCCGTGGTGTCGTACGTCGCGGCGGGATCAAACGCGACCTCGAGCCTCTGCTCGTTGCGCTTAAAGTATGACAGTATGGCGTTCCTGGTAGAGGCCATCGTCGACGCCCTCTTCCCCCGGTGCGCCGGATCCATCAGGTACCGCTTTACTATGACGGCAACGTCCGAGCGTACCGCCAGCGGCCTCGCCAGCAGCTCTATCAGGTCCTCGACGCTCTCAAAGGCGGCCTGGCTCACGCGCGTGGCGGAGCCGCCGGCCAGCATGCGCACCCCCGAGCATTTCCTGCTGCCGCCCCGGTACCTTGTCACGTGGATTTCGTGCGTGCCGCTTGTAAGCCACCTGTTGAAGCGCCACAGGTGCCTCGCATATGACGAGCGCGTGGTGTTGCCCGCGCCGCCTACATGGGTCCTTGCGCTGCCGCGGAGCTGGCCCAGCCAGAACGAGACGGTTCTCAGGCCCAGAAACTCGTCGGGTATGTGCCCGTCCTCCACCCTGTCAAGGGCGCCGGTCCTTGCGACCGCGGCAAGCCCGCGGCTCACCACGGAGATGGCAGTAGAGTCGTTTTCCGGCAGGCGGGGCCTGTGCTCGCTGCAGATCTCCCTGCAGGTGAGTCTCCTGCCGGGCTCAAAGGATCCAAATATGCCCACCAGCCTCTTTGGGACCTTGGCCCGCGCATAGTCGGCGGCAGTCGGCCTGCGCACGACCGCATACGTGATCTCGGGCCTGCCGTTCACACACCATGCGTTGTGCCAATCTTACTTAATACGCCGTGTCAAAAAACACTGGTAACTAGATAAATTTTTTTGACAGGCCGTCGCATGGACCTGCCTGCCGT
>JAGWAX010000115.1:0-4409 GCA_021296175.1 Nitrosopumilaceae archaeon
CTCCGAGCATCCTTATCCTTACGTCGCTGTTCTTCTCCTTTCTGTATTCGATGCGAAGATTTTCTAGGCTTGTCATGCTTGGTGTAATATTGTCCGATCTATAAGCTTTTAATTCATGATCATACTTTGGCTCCAAAACTTTTGCGCGACACTATAGCACCCTGATCTGCACGAGGCATTCATGACCAAGCACTGCCACGAACCCCCGACCTCCTGACAATCCCGTCTTCTTTCATAGGCAGGCCAACGAGTAGGCAGAGCTCACGAATTCGCACCAGAATACATGATAACACCTACGCTGTCCCGGCCGTGATGGAACGACCCCGGGGGTTCTATGGGCTGCGCGCCCTTGCCCCATTCACTCAGTAGGGCGCGTGGCCCACGCGTACGTAGGGGTCGAACCATCACAGCAGCTACGGCGAGGGTGTGTCCCTTGAAAATTCGTGCCTGCCGGCCTGCATTTTCAGATTTCACAGGCAGGCGACCTGAGTCCATACTCGCCGGGTTACGACGCTGGCGGTCTGACGCGCTGGCAGAATTGGCAAGGTCGGGCGGCGGGCTGTTCGGCCGCCGCATTCCCCTTGGCCGCCGCCCGGGGGAGCCGGCCACACTCGGCCACACCACTGACATTGAACAGTCGAAGAACGCAGAATTCTCCCCGCATATGGGCACGTTGCTCTGGCTCTCCAAGCACGGCCGCGTCCCGGTGGAAATACTCAGGCGTATGGACATCCCCGACGGCTTTGACATGGACAGGGTTGGCAAGGCCGTCGCGGACCTGAAGTATTGACCGGCGGCGCACCGGATGGCAGTTCTTTCTGCCAATCACGTCGATGATTTTAATCCAAAGAGTCCGGCCAGCGCACCCCGGATGGCCTGACTTGCAAGACCAACAGGTACGCCCAGGCATGTTACGACATACGCCGCCAAGGCGGCATCACTCAATTTGAACGGCACGGCTTCAATACCCACTGATACGACCACCGCATGCACTGCAATGGTGTTGACCACGATTAGGGACTTGGCCCATGCTGGCAATCCCTTGTCATTACCGGTTGGCTCGTCCTCGTCCTCGTCCGAGTCGGTGTTTTTCACTTTGGGGTTGGACAGTACGTCAAACGGCTCCCTCCGTTTGAACTGCGTGACGGGACCTTCCCCCAACTACGGTATCATCTCACGAGTGTAGTACGCTTGTATTGTGGGATCCGGTATCTCAGTTCCAAGCTTGCCGTCATAATGCGTGTCCCACGGTGACCCCGGCTCATGGCATAGTCGGCGCAGGTCGCCAAACGACCAGTTGCCGTACTCCTCCACAACCCCGTCTATTATGGAGCGCTCGTCGGCCGGCAAGACCGAGTCAAAGAATACACGGCGCTCCGAGGCCCTGGATTCATTCTCGTCCAGTATGGTCCCGCAATAGTGGAGCGCATACACCCGTTCTGATCCCCATATCTTGAGTTCATGATACAGTACTGGTATCACCGGCCCGTGTTTCCATGCTTCTATGCGATCCCGTATGAGGGGCCTCCCCAGGGCTGCCAGTGTCCTACCGTGTGATATGACTGTCATTTTTATGAGCTGGAACGGCGTAAACCGGCAACTGTGCCGGGATACGATGTAGTCGGACACAAGCAGTGAAGAGTGCCCGCGCCAAACCCCCATCATGTAGTATGTAGGCAAGGAGTAACATAAATGTCGTACCGGTCAAGACGCCACCCAGCAGTCGGAGTCTAGCGCAACCGACTCCCCATCGTGCTCCTGACGCACGTGTCCGTAAACCTCGCCCAGTTCGCCGGCAAGTACCAGCCCGCACTCCCCGCACCTGTAGCTTGTGGCACCCATCACTATCATGATGACAGAACGCGGCAGCATGCCGCGCAGTCCGCGGCGCATCACGGACGGTACGGACCGGCGGGTGCTGCTCGCGCCGCATGCGCATGCAGCCGCACGGCCGGCGCCCGTCACTGCCAGTCCCCTCCCCATTGCATCCCCCTCGAATGCGAACGACGTGCCGCCGTGCTCCCCGTACACGTGGCCGGAGACCTCGCGCAGGTCGCCCATGAGTATCAGCCCGCATGCGCCGCACCTGTAGCTCGCCGGTTCAAGCCCGATCGTAACGGCTGGGCGGCGCAGGATGCAACACAGGATGCCGCGCAGTCCGTGGCATATCAAGGCGGGCGCGAACCGCAGCGTGCCGGCGCGTGCCGGCGCGTCGCATGCGCATGCAGCCATACAGTCGGCGCTCATGGCAACCGGACCTCCCCTGCCCGGGGGCCGCCCGGCACCGCCCCATCCGTGAAAACTAATATGCGTCCAAAACAATAGTGAAGTGAGGGCTCAGAGCAAAGCCTACTCATCACCGAATCAGATGAATGGACTGAGCCCTTGTTTTTCATCATCACCCGCGACTTCACACCTATTAGTAGGCACGCTCGTAATATAAGTATTGCCTATTAATTGCCTATCACAAAAGACAAATTAATATACCATTATGCTATTAATAGGCTTATGGCAAGAATCGAAGGGACGGTAACTGCAGTCACTCCGGTGCGCCCCGACGCGGATTCACTGCGCACTACAATACCCGCGTGGGTCGTCAAGCACATGAAGCTGACAAAGGGTGACAGGTTGGACTGGACGCTTGACAAGAAGGGCGGCGTCTGGATTGTAAGGGTCGACAGGACGGAAGGGGCCTGATATGCCGGAGGCCGGCATCCCCGACGACTACGACGCGGATGCAGTGGGCCGAAGGGTCGCCGGCCTGGAATACTAGGGGCAGGTGGACGGGCGGCCCTGCAGCCGGCGGACGCCATGCACAAACCTTTGTCCATGGTGAAGAATCCCGGATTCTCCGGCGCCAGAGCGCCTGATCACGCGTTTTAACCCGTCAAGATGAACACAAATTTGGGGCGAAAAACTCCAGATTGGACAGCGCCAGCCAGAGGGAAACGGTTTAAAGAAACGGCGGACAAACAAGTGCATGAAGGACCGCCGCCCCCTAAGGACCGAAGACAGGTGGCTTTTGGCCATCATGGGAATGTTCCCATACATTGAGGGAAGAACCATGTTACAGAAGTTTGGAATGCTGTCTTTTTACGAGGTTCTCAAGGATGAAGAATTCTTTGACGACTGGAAGGCAGAAAAGTATGGCGGGTTCAGCACCCGGCTGGCTGCCAGCCTGAGGGATCTGGAAGCGTCCGGCTACGTACGGTCAGATGAAGCAATCACGGCCCGCCACGACATTGTCAACAGGTATTCATTGACTGAAGCGGGGAGGCAGGAGGCAAGCGGCTTTCGCGAGGCAAACTTGTCAAAGCTTGAGGCCATAAGACGAATCCTATCGCATTATCATTCGCGGCCGCTAAGGGAACTACTGAAGGACGTGTACCAAAGATACCCCCACCTTACGGCCAACAGCAAAATCATCGCAGACGTAAACAGGGCCGCGGACTCTGGCCCGTACCGGGGATTCGAATCTGGGGACCTGCCCCAATCGGACCAAGAAGCAGGGATTCGAGCGCAGGTCTCCGCCGGCCAGCACGTATTGGGCGACATGGACTTTAGAAGGGATCTTGCCGAATCCATCGGGCTGCGCGGGGTTCCGGATTTAGACCCGCGGGCGTTTGACCGCGTCGGGGGACTTTTGTCCGAGCAGCTGGGTCCCGGGGGCTTTGACGCCAGGGAATCCGTCAGAGACGTGAGAGATTGGTAAGGAAGTACTACCTTGACTCCAACATCCTGCTGGCCGTATCGGCAGGTCCGGGGAAGGAACCCAATCAGTTCAGGATGTCCATGGGGGTGTTGGACCAGATCAGGCGCGGAGAAACCATCGGGGTCGTGTCTTCCCTTACGCTAATGGAGGTGATAACCGTCCTGCGCGTGAAAAAAGGCAGGGAAAAGAGCAGCCTGGATTCGATGCGGCCCGATCAGCAATCCGAGTTTGTACTGCGCGAAAGCAAATCAATGTATGACAAGTTGGTTACAGAATTGATGAAGCTGCCAAACCTAAAGTTCGAGTACGGGAGGCGCGCTGACGTGTACTCGGTCATGAGGGACGCCTTGGCCATCCTGCACGAAATCAGGGGCAAGGTGAGGCCGGATGGGAATTCTCGGTTCGGGGGAGCGGGAACCGTCGACGTGATTCACGCGCTGCTGGCAAAGGACATGGGCTGTGACGAGCTGGTGACTTTCGACACGGGTTTTGAAGAGATGGGCGGAATTGACGCGCTTGAAAGCTTAAAGTTTCGAGTCCTAAAATGGTAGAACCCCCGCATCTTGTTGTCCTCCATGAAGAGTCGCGCCGTGCGCGTAACAGAAAATCAAATGGTGGGAACCGCTGCGAATTCATGACCTGTCGGTCACGCGCCGCTTCTGACGTTGTTTCTCCGCATCCCTTTTGGATGGGGAAT
>JAGWAX010000115.1:4562-7262 GCA_021296175.1 Nitrosopumilaceae archaeon
GCCAAGTCCGACTCGAACATGCGGCAGCGCTGGTGCAGGTAGTCGGCCTCGCGCTTGGTGAGCGCGATGTTGTTGGGCGTGTTCGCCGTACCCCAACGTGATCGGGGGGTGCTGGCGGCAGGCAAAGCACCGCCTGCCGGTGTCCGAATACTGTCCCGCGTTTGCAGGCATGGGAAGGGCTGTGTCCGAACACTTCAGGACGTCGAAGCTCAAGCTTGACATGTACGCGTACATTGACAGGTGGGCCGCGCCCATGCCCAAGAACTTTCGATCTTAACTATACGTATTTTGCTCACAAAATGGCGACTAGAGATAAATTGGAGTTGAAGTCATTCGGAAAGAGATGCAAGAGGGCGAACGAAAAAAGTCACGAAGACAAAAGATCAAACCTATTGGGGCTGCAGTAGCATTATCTTTCGGTCTGCCATATGTTTTTAATGCCTTTGTATGCGGGTGGGATTTGTGTTGGTCTAGCGAGCCGTTGGTTAAGATAGATGCAAAGACGGTGTATACTGGTGCTGCCACAATTGCAGGTCTGGCCACGTTTGGTTCGATTTTGAGTCTGAGATTCTCAAAAGTATATGAAAAGTACGGATCAGTTGAGATAGGCGCAACCACCATGCTTGGTTCAATTGTGATACTTATATTGTTTCAAGGAATTCTCATGCTCTTTGCGTGTTGCGGAAACCTGACCCAGAGTGTATTTGTGACCATTCTTGCAGCCTCAATAACATGCCTGGTCATGGCCATAATTGGGCTGAGCAAGATCTTGGATACGTCATTTAGTAAGGATGCAGATCTTGCCAAAGGCGCTTGACTGGCTTGGGTGGTTCATCGGAGATGTATTCTGGATACACGGCCTTGTATATCTGCCATCTTGCCAGAGCGTGCTTGTGTGCTATCCATCCCCCTTGTTGTTCCGGCTGTCTATGTAGTACTGCATCTCCTTGCCGACCATTTCGTACAGGAGGTCCCTGTCATTCCCGTATTTTTCACGACATCTCCGCCTGACTTCTTCCAAAACGGAAACTGCCTCGACGGCAAACCTATCAGGCCTCTCAGAGTCACATACTTGCAGCTCAGAGTCCCATAATCCTCGCAACCATGCCTTTAATCCCATGGCAGGAATATCAGGAATTGCATAAAAGCAGATGACATCCAAGCGGCGCGCCTAGTAGCCCGTCCAGCAGTCGCATTCAGACGGCACGGTCCAGCGGTCTGCATGCCCGCAGTCGTCGCATTTTTGCACCGTAATCTGCGTGCCGCACTTGGGGCATGCCTGTTTGGTGTCGCTGATGTTCCGGCCGTGGCAGTTGCTGCACGTCGATGCGGGTGGCATGTACGGACGGCCGCCGACCGCATAAAAGGCGGCTTTTATGCTGGTTCCGGCCTGCCATACATGGGAACTTGGAAGGGGTGTAACGAACGCGAGTAGGTTCCTGCTGAAGCATGTTTTAAATGGAAGTTAAAGCAATGTCCTGCAATGAGCGACGGGCACGCCGTCCTATTGGCAGGGATCGGTCCACGGAGTGCTATGTCTTCCCGGCCCTGTGAACCAGGCAATCGCGCGTGCCAGTACCCGTGGTTTTGACAATGGACTCCGACGTTACCCAGTTTGAATCGGCAGACCGCGCGCTTGTCATAATCAGCGATGCCGAGATACACGGCTCCACGCGGCTTCAAAAGTATGGATTTCTGCTGTCAAAGCAGTACAAAAAGGAACTGTCCAATCTGGCATCCAACTGCCCCGGACTCAAATTTTATGATGACTGGGAGCCTCTCTGGTACGGGCCGTTCAGCAGGAGTCTCCAAAAGGATGTCGAGACATGCGTGTCAGGCGGCCTGATAAGCGAGACACTCGCCGACCCGGGGCTGGGATCATACAGGTATGCGCCTACGCTCAAGGGGCGCGTCAGGTGGCGCAAAATTCTGGACGCATCCGGCAAGGAGATAAGGGACATACATGAAAAGGTGTCAAACCTCCAGTCAATGCGGCTTGAGCGGCTGCTGGAGGAAATTTATCATGCATATCCCGAATACACCAAACACAGCACAATCAAGGACAGGTTCAGTCAGAACTCTTGAGTACGGTCTGCGCGTGGCTGTAAAACGGGATCATTGCCGAAGAAAAGAAGATGGCCACAAGGGCGGCCGATACGTACAGGCTCTGGATAAGTCCAAGGGCAGTCGCAAACCCCACTATAAGTATGCCGCCGATGTAAAGTCCATCCTTGTTCACGTTCCCCCTGTTGGACGCGCGCCTGCCGCGCATGTCCAACAGGTCCTCGGTGTGCGAGCGGCGCATCATCCATCTGTTTGTGCGCCTTGCCCGTGATTTATCACATGAGTCATCTGCAGGTTCCTCGGAATCTTGCGATGCCCCGGTCGCGGAATTTTCCTGCATGGAATCTATGATTTTCCTGTATTCGCCGTCAATAAACAGCATGCGGATTCCGGTGCTTCCCGCAATTACTGCAATCATGACCGCCATCAGGGCAAAGAGTCCGAGAGGCCATACTGCGGCAGTGTATTCGGACACGTTGCACCTCACCCATTCCAGAACGCGTGTTCTAATGCTTGCCCATCAGCGATCGGCGCTTCAATTTGAAAGGCAGTACGGCCGTATAGCTGCGATCCAAAGTTCATGCGTATTCTGACGTCTTCCTATTGATGTATTTGTATATGTCAAGATTGAACCTT
>JAGWAX010000032.1 GCA_021296175.1 Nitrosopumilaceae archaeon
CAAGATTTTCTCTCGACGTATACAAATACATCAATAGAAAGACATCAGAATACGCATGAACTTTGGATCGCAGCTATAGTTGCGATCGAGGCTCACCAGCCCGGCGTGCCCCATCATGTACTCCTTCTTGATCAGGCTGGAGAGTGGAGACTCCCTTGAGGTGGATTCCTTGCACGCCTTGTTCCAAAAGCGCCGGAAGCCGTTCATCATGGGGACGTTGTGGCTGCGCGCGCGGCGGCCGCGGACAGTCCGCAATCCTGACGGCCGCAGCCCGGCCCTCGTGATTACGGCCGTCACGTGGTTCGTTATCATGGGCAGGGCAGCCCGTCTTGGAAGGTCGCCTATCTTGATGAGCATGGGGTCGCGCGGTCCAGGGTTCCTGCCGACCCTGGCCGCCCACTCCGCGCGGTAGTCGAGCAGCGCCTCGTACGCCTCGGGCGTGATGAACGCTGGATAACTCTCGGGCGACCCGCGGTATATCTGCAATTTGGCGCAGGCGACTCCGCGCGTATCTGCATTCGGCAGGCTGCCGTCCCCGCTGCCTTCCTCCCTGTTGTTGTCACACATCTGCAGCCTCCTGTCAACCCCCTTGCATACGGGCTCCAAGTCCCTCCACTCCAGTCCCGGGAACCCGCCAACCCTGATCCCCGAACTGGCGCACACCAGTATGATCGCCCTCTCGACGGGCCCGCGGCAGAACCTCAGCATCTTGCGTATCTCGGTGCGCTCCCACCCCCTTGACGCGGGGGCCGAGCCGTTCTCCACCGGCGGGAACGTGGTGTATACGCGCTTCCATGGAATCATGACGTTGTTCATGTCAAACAGCTTCTTCACAGGCTTGAAGTAGTTGGGAAACGACGCGGGGTTCAGGTATTCCGGGTGGTCCCGCTCCCAGACCGTCCTCTCCCGCATCTTGCGCGAGATGCTCAGCATCAAGTCGCGCGCCCACCCTGGATCCTCGCGCCCCTGCCTGACGAGCTGCTCGACGCGCTCCTCAAACGTGCCATGCAGTATGTCCTCCAGCATGCGGCACAGTACGAGGCGCAGCATGCGCGTGTACTTTTCGCGCGTCTCTTCTGCCTTGATTCCCTGGTTGAACAGCGCCAGCGGGTCCGCCTCCCCCGTCCTCTCGAACTCCTCTACGGCTAGCTTCATATCACCACCCTGAACCGTGGAACGCATAAAAGGGCTAAGAAAATGACGGAGCTTACGGGATTTGAACTGGACCAGCTGCTCGGGGTGGGCGAGGAGTCAAACCCGCTGATGATGCTCGTGTGGATACTGCCCGTAATCCTCTTCGTGTTTTATGGCCAGAGAATACAGCTCTATGTGACGTCCGGCGAGATCAAAAAGGCGATAAAGAAGCTTGACGCGTACAGGTCAGAGTCAAGGGACGAGCTGCTCGGGCATCTCAGAGATGTTACGGGCAGTCAGCAGCAGCAGCAGCAGCAGCGCCGGCCGCCTGACCATACCGGAACAGACGAGCTTGCCGGCAAGGTATCCAGGTTCATAGACTATATCACGATAATGCCGGTGGACATGGATCCGTCGGGAATCGTGCCAAAGGTAAAGCACGTGATGCGCACGAGGGAGGACGTGACGAGGAGGCAGGTCAGGGCCCTCGCCCCGGGCATGGCCGACGAGCTGCAGGAGGCAAGGGTGCAGGTCCTGCTTGAGATTGCGTCCTCGTTGCACATGATACACAAGACAGTCAACCACATGTTTCTCACCGCGAAAAAGCAGAACAACTATCCGCTCATCCTGCCCCTGCAGATGGCGCTGCCCTTTGTAATGGAGCAGGCCGAGGCCCTTCGTAACGCCACCGGGGCGTTCAGGGAGGGGCACCCCGTGGGCGACGGCATCGGGCCCATGGTAGTCGGGAGGATGATGCGCGGGCTCAAAAAGGAGGAGGCCGCCCTGCACACTGTACTTGCAAGGGACTCGTACGAGGGGCGCAGCCTGCTGCTGCTAAAGGCGCGCGGCCCCGCCCCCGTGGTCGGGAGGCCCGCCGACGCCATATCGTACATCGCGGACTCGGGGCAGGAGATACACGCCATCATAATGGTAGACGCGGCCCTCAAGATGGAGGGCGAGGACTCGGCAAGTGTATCGCACGGGTTTGGCGCCGCGATAGGGGGGATCGGCACGGAGAGGTACGAGATCGAAGAGTACGCGCTGGGGGCCGGAATACCGATCTTTTCGATAGTGGTAAAAGAGTCCGTCGAGGAGGCCGTTACCATAATGACAGAAGAGATAGCGCAGAGGGCCGACGAGGTCGCAGTACAGGTGCGCGAGATGATACTCGAGAACGCCGGCGAGGGCCAGACAGTGCTGGTCATCGGGGTCGGAAACACGGCGGGTGTCGCGCAGTGACATCTGAGGGCGGCAATAGAAAGCGGAGGCTCGTGACAGAGTACACCGCGACCACATGCCGCGGATGCGGGGCCTCTGGCAAGAGGAGGTTTCGGCATGGCGACGTCGTGTTTGAAGACGAGCCGGAGCCCTGCCCCGGATGCGGCGGTGCTATGATGATAGACAAGATATTCGGAGAGATTCTGGAGTGATGCGGGCAGCTGCACGCCAGATGTGGCGGCGACAGCAGCAACGACAACGACGACGACGACGCAGGCTCAGGGCGCCGCCGTCACCAGCGTCACGCCCCCGTCAGTCGGAATGAACGTGTGCTCTGCCTGCGCCACCCGCTGCCCCTCGGCCTCCACGAGCACGGGATATGCCTGGACGGCCTTTTTCTTTACGAGCAGGTCTAGCAGCTCCCTGGCCTCTGCCTCCTCCCATTCGGACGTAAGCCACCTGAGCGCGAACGGCAGCGTGTTGAACCTCTCCCAGATGCGGTCCAGCATCAGATCGGCCGCCTCGCTCTTTGTCCTCTTGCGCGACACGAGCGCAAAGATGTTCTTTGTGCTGCCGTTGCGCACAAAGCCGCCGCCGTCACGCGTCGTGACAAACGGCTCGCACGCGTACGCGGACTGGTCCGACAGCGAGAAGCCGCCGATTGACCATATGTTCGGGATGGTCTTGCCGGCGTGTATCGTATACTGGTCAAGGGAGTGGCCGCTCAGGTTGGCAATGGGCTTGAACCCCATGTCCCTGATCGACGACTCGATGGTACGGCCTATGTCACGCGCCTTTACGCCCGCCTTCATCATGGAGAGGGCCTTTGCAAGGGCCTTCTCGGCCGCGCTGACAAGCGGGTCGTACTCGGGATCATAGCACACGGATACGGCCGTGTCGGCAATGTAGCCGTTGACGTGGGCCCCGAGATCAATCTTTACCAGGTCGTCGTCCTTTATCTCAAGGTCGTCGCCGGGCTCGGCCGTATAATGGGCCGCAATCTCGTTGATGCTGACATTGACTGGGAAGGCGCAGTCCGCGCCGCGTTTTTTAATCTCGGACTCGACGTACTCGCACAGGTCGTACGCGGTCCGGCCCACCCAGTCGGTGTTTCTCGCGATCTCCCTGACCTCGCCTGCGATCCGGCCCGCCTTTAGATAGTCCTCGACCCGCACAGCGCGACGGGCGGGGCACGCACTTAAAATGATTGGCAATCGGGCCCGCCTGAAACCCGGTGCGGCCGCGATATGTGCGGCGTGCCCGAAGAGTCGCCGATGTCATGCTTAAATTGGGTCTGGCAAGAATGCGCAAATACTGGGATCGTGGTCTAGATTGGTATGATTCTGCGTTTGGGACGCAGGGGTCGCAGGTTCAAATCCTGCCGGTCCCATTTTGCCATACACTGACATTGCCGTTGCCACATGCCGCGACTCCTGCGCCGTGTCGCTGCCGCGTATGGAGAACCTGACCCTTTTCCCACGCATTCCATACTTTTATCACACGCAAGAATGCCACTAGCCGCGCCGGGCAATGAGGACGAGTTAGAGTATTGACAGATGAGATGACTCAATTGCCGAGCTCGGCATCATTTTTACAAGCGCAAGCCCGGCCCACGGCATGGAGTTTGGCAGGCGCGATGTCATACTGGTGGCCGGGCTGGTGCTGTTTATGATAGGGCTGATTCCGTTCATGGCGCCCGTGTACGCGGCCGTCGTAGTTATAGCAATGTACTTTGGCATCAAGGTGTTCGTTGCAAGGCGCAACCAGGCCGTTCGCAGCGAACTGGGCCCAGAGGGCATATGCATGGAGTGCGGCGGGAGTATATCCGGGGGAAGGTGTCCTGACTGCGACGCCGCCGATGCAGAGCGGACTGCATGACGCGCGTCTCGGCGGCGTCCGTGATTCATGCCGTTGCGCACGGCCCGGGACGTCGGGTCTGCGCGTGAAAGGCAGCTTTTCGGCCTGAAGGATGGGCACGCCTGGCCAAGTACATACTATTTAACAACTAGCTCAAATTCGACCAAGTCCAACTATAAAAGCAAAGTGCGCTACAACCATACGTATGACATCAAATACGCCGGCCGCGCAGACGTGCGGCCCGCGCAGCGGGCGGGGCTGCCGCGCCAAAACAAGCGGGGGCGGCACGGGGATCCTGCCTGTCCCACATATGATTATGATTATTGCAGTGGCGGCAGCGGTAGCCCTGATAGCCGCAGCCGCAGCCGCCGCATCCATGGCATACGACGCGCAGCAGCCGCACGAAGCAGCCCGGAGCAGCGCCCCGGACGTGATCCCTGTCGCGTACGCGCAGGGCGCCCCGGGCGTCTACAACCACGTGGTGATAAACGAGATCGACACAAACCCACCCGGCAGCGACGCGGCAAACATCGCGGAATGGGTGGAGCTGTACAACCCCACGTCCGAAACAGTCGAGATGGGCGGATGGCAGATATCCTCCACCACGGGCCTCAGAAAGGCCATGACGATACCGGAGGGGACCAGCATAAAGCCCGGCCAGTACATGACGTACACGTACGACCGGATATGGTTTGCAGACGTGGGCGAGACGGCGGAGCTCCGCGACGGCGGCGGCACCGTAATACACAGCACTCCGAGAATCACCGACACGGCGGGCGACTCGAGGTCGTGGCAGCTCACATACGACGGGTACTCGTCTGGCGACAGCGCCCTGGACTGGAGGCTCCACACGTCGACGCCGGGGGCCTCAAACGGCAAGGTTCCGCAGGCGGGATCCGTGGAGCGGCTCACAGTCACGCTGTCCGCGGACCGTGAGTCGTACAGCTTTGGCCAGACTGCCGCCATAAGCGGCACCGTGTCGGAGAGAAGGTACATCGAAAAGCCGTTCTTCATGACGGAATCGGTCACGCTTGAGATAAGCGGGCCCGGTTACAGCGAGACGGTCACGCTGTACCCCGATGACAATCTCGGGTTCTCGACCCTGCTCGTACTGCAGCAGGTGCGCGGGATCCAAGGCGGCACGTACGAGGTGTGGGCCGAGTACTCCGGGGCGTCCGCGTCTGCCTCCTTTGAGGTGGGGTACGAGGAGACAGAAGGCGCGGTGCTGCAGGACGACAGCATTACAATAACGGCCGACAGCGCGACGTACACCCCCGGGCAGGAGGTTGCCGTGTCCGGCACAATCCAGAGGGCGGTCCAGTTCGCCACGTTTGACTTTACGGTCGTGGGCCCCGGCGGCAAGACCGTATCGGCCGGGAGCCTCGCCCCCATAAACGGCAAGGTCGGGACGTCCTTTTTGCTCAGCGCGGTGAACCCCGCATACGGCACGCACACCATACACGCCTCGTACGCCGGCAAGACCGCGACCGCGTCGTACGAGGTCGTCGCCGAGCAGCGGGCGACCGAGCGCATAACCATAACGTCCGACAGCCCCGCATACGAGCCGGGCCAGACGGCGGTCATAAGCGGCAAGCTCAACGACATCTGGACTGCCGCGCTAGACCTGAAGATCGTGCAGACAAGGCAGGGCTCCGTGCCCGACAGCAGCACGGGCAGCCACGCCGGATTCAAGAGGGGGGAGTCGCTGCCGGTGGCCGGCGACGGCTCGTTCGAGTACATATTCCACATACCAAACAGCACGCAGAGGCTTGGGGACTACCGTGTTACGGTTGAAGGCGGCATCGGGGCGGCGGGAACGGTGATATCGGTAGTCGAGGACGCCGGCTCGTTTGTGGCAGTCAGCGGCCCGCTTACCATTACGACTGACAAGCCCGCATACGAGGTCAACGAGCCCATCATGTTTGCAGGGTATGCCACGGACGCGTACACGGGGACCACCACCGAGTACGCCACCACGTCAGTCAGGATACACATAACGGACTCCGACGGGTCGCCGCTGCGCAGCCAGCTGGAGGTAGATGACGTGAGGAGGGGCTTTGCAGGCGGCATGGACTCCGCCCTGTACGAGGCAATCTCCGTGCCAGAGGAGTCCGGCAGGTACACCGCGACCATAAACACACTGCCAAGCATCTTTGGGGCGGGAAACTACACGGCGGTCGCGACATACAAGGGGCTCACGGCCGCGGCGGTGTTCTCAATCATAGACCAGTACGACATCTCAGAGCCGGAGATTACGACGGACAAGGAGGTGTACGGGCTCGGCGAGACCGTGACAGTCAACGGGGCCCTCCCGGGGGGCGGCTCGCAGCACGTCTCAATCACGCTTACAAAGCCCGACGGCTCGACCATACAGGGCAGCGCGGCGGTAGTGGGGCAGCACTTTTCATGGGAGTGGGACGCGCCAAATGTCGAGAGGAAGCACACGCTCAAGGAGGGCGAGCTGCGCGGCTCCAAGATGACCGTGTTTGGAGCATACAAGGTAAAGGTCTCGACTAGCGGGTACAGCGACATACTGTACTTTAAGGTCTCAGAGGACCCCCTGAACGACTCGCTTGCAAAGGAGCCGCTGATCGTAACCACCTCAAAGGCGCTCTACAAGCCCGGCGACGACTTGGAGGTATCCGGCATTGTGACGCTGTACGAGCACGGCGGGGAGGGACTCAGGGCGCCGCTCAGGGTCGCCATAACGGTAAGCCAGGACTCGTTCCCGTATACGAAGATCTACGAGGCGTGGGTCTATCCGGACAACGGCGGCGAGTTCTCAAGCGTGTTTGACCTGCCCATAGGCGTGTTCAAGGAGGGATCCTACAAGGTCTCGGCCCTGTACGGGCCCGCAAAGGCCAGCGTATTGTTCCGCATGGCAAACGACTACGTGGTGAGCTCAAGCGACCCCCTCTCCATGAGCGTCTCGACTGATGCCAAGACGTACCACCCGGGCCAGACTGTTACGATATCCGGCGGGCCCAACAAGATCATATTCGTGGAGAACTACAAGGTCAGCGTGTACAAGACGACGG
The DNA here is from genome assembly GCA_021296175.1 of Nitrosopumilaceae archaeon. Lineage (GTDB taxonomy): Archaea > Thermoproteota > Nitrososphaeria > Nitrososphaerales > Nitrosopumilaceae > Nitrosopumilus. The sequence goes on from JAGWAX010000032.1 coordinate 7,248, forward strand.
GCCAGGAGATAGACTGCGGCACGGCGGCCTGCGGCGACCACAGGGGGCCCATAACAACGATCAGGCCAGGCCCCACCGCCTCGTTCGTGCACCACTTTGCAATACCGGAGGGCAGCGGCGCGGAGGGCACCTACGAGGTGACTGCCCAGTCTGCAAACTGGCTTGAGCGCACAACGTTTGAGGTCGTTGAGGACGAGCAGCAGCAGCCGCCGCCGCAGGAGGAGGAGACGGCCCCGCCTGCCCCGGAGGTCGTGATTACAAAGCACAACAGGCTTCCGGGCTCGGAGTTCGTGATAGACGCGCGCGCAACCGACTCGCTGGTGTTCGACAACGCGACGGTCGGCGCCCGACCCGTGTCCGTGTCCGGCTCCATGATTACAACGGCAGGAGAGGAGCAGTCGGTGAACCTGCAGGTGCTCTCTGATGACGGAACCTGCCTGATAGGCCCGTCCGTGTCCTGCATTATAAGCGGGTCGACTGAATCCCGGGGCGGGGCGTACGCGACAGTCCAGCTCGAAGACGGGACGCCCCTGAGGGTGGTGTACGGAGGGCCCGACAAGAGACTCGAATACTTTGCCATACATACCGGGGCCGGACAGGACTATCTGCCGGACGTGACGTGGACCGTAAACGTGCTCAAGGACGAGCAGGTGTCCAGGTTTTACTACAAGGTCGCGTACATGGTAGACTGGCCGTGACGACAGTAGCGGCAACGGGGACGGCAGCCAGCGGCCGGCATCGTAACGGAGCTTGGACCCGTACGGGGCCAAAAAGCCGGGCCGTGTCGGTTGGCAAACCCTTTTAGGTTGATCTCGCCGTCGCGGTTCATGGGGAATTCTGGCGTGCTTGCCGGCGGCGTGGTGGGCGCCATAATCGCGGCTTCCGTAATGTTCGTGTTTGTAATGGGGCCCGTGTGGGACGCGGGCGACGGCGGCGCGCCCGAACCGGCGCCCTTTGTTACCAACGGCCACGGCGGCGACCTGCAGGCACTCTCCGAGCCTGCAGCCCCCGGCGCAAAGGCGCTTGACTCCTCCCGCGACCTCACGCTTGTGGAAATATTTGAAAAGACCGAGCCCGGCGTGGTGCGGATCAACGTGCAGCGCAGCTCGGACGTGGTGGTCAACGACGGCGGGGTCGGCTCGGGGTTCGTATACGACAAGAAGGGGCACATCATGACAAACTCACACGTGGTGCAGCTGGCCGAGAGCATATACGTCACGTTCCTTGACGGCCGCTCGTACGTGGCCCACGTGGTGGGCGTGGACAAGTTCACCGACATTGCCATACTGAGGGTGGACGTGGATCCCGATCTGCTGCAGCCCCTTGCGTTTGGCGACTCCTCCGGCCTCAGGGTCGGCGAGCCGATTGCCGCAATTGGAAACCCGTTTGGGCTGTCCGGCTCCATGACGGCCGGAATAGTGAGCCAGGTGGGCAGGCTGCTGCCGTCCGGCTCAGGCTACTCGATACCCGACGTGATACAGACTGACGCGGCCATAAATCCGGGCAACTCCGGCGGGCCCCTGCTGAACATGAGGGGCGAGGTCATAGGCATAAACAACGCCATACAGTCCACTACGGGTGAGTTTGCAGGGGTCGGGTTTGCGATATCCTCCCAGACTTTGGTAAAGGTCGCCCCCACCCTGATTACAGACGGCTCGTACGCGCACCCCTGGATCGGGATATCCGGCAGGGACATCGGCCCCGAGACTGCCAGGCTCATGAACCTTGAGGAGACCGTCGGGTTCCTCGTGGTGGATATAATCGGCGGCAGCCCCGCCGACGAGGCCGGGCTGATGCCGTCTGGGGACGCGGTGGTAATACGCGGCGAGGAGCTGAGGATAGGGGGAGATGTCATACTTGGAGTAGACGGCCAGGACGTCAGGAAGATAGACGACATACTGATACACCTACAGCGCTCAAAGTCGGTGGGCGACACGCTGGAGCTCGACATCCTGCGCGACGGCCAGGCGATGAAGGTGCAGCTGACGCTGCAGCAGAGGCCGGACTGATCCTTGCCTTCCTGAGCGTGCCGTGATGGTTCGCGCAGCAGGCTGCAGGCCCCCTGAGCCGCGGCCATCCGTCCGTCACTCTGGGCAATGCCCGGAACAGCCGGGCCGCGCCACGCCGCGCTGGCAGACGCGCGCCGGTCACTTGCCCCACCCACCCGGATGCAGCGCCGTTCCCGTACAAGCATAAATACCTCCTGACTCGAGTCGAACTGTTGAGCAAGCTCGTACCCGGTTCCGAATGCCTCAACGGCGTCCTGGAGGGCGGCAGGGCGGCAGGAGTACCTGAGATGACAGATATCGTGAGCGACGCCGCCGCCTGCCCGGAGTACCGCGATATTCGCGACGCACAATTCCGTCCCGCAGGCCGCGATCACGGCAACGGTGATCCGCGCGAGCTGTTCGCAGTAGCGCGGATACTCCAGTCACGGCACAAGTCCCGTACCGTAACGTTCTCAAAAAAGGCGTTCATCAACGTGGTAAACCTGTGCCGCGACATCTGCTCCTACTGCACGTACAAGGCCGAGCCGGGGCAGCCAAAGTCCGTGATGATGTCAAAACAGCAGATTGACCTCTCACTGCAGATGGCAAGGAGGTACGGGTGCATAGAGGCGCTGCTTGTCACAGGCGAGCGCCCCGAGGAGCGGTACGAGGAGGCCCGCCGGTGGCTTGGCGAGAACGGGTTCGAGTCGACGGCAGACTGCCTTGCATACGCGTCCAGAAAGGCCCTTGAGCTGGGCCTGTTTCCGCACACCAATGCCGGCAACCTCACGCGGCCTGAGATGGCGGAGCTGCAGAAAACCAACGTCTCGATGGGCGTGATGCTGGAGACCTCGAGCGGCCGCCTCGCGTCAGAGCCCGGGGGGCCCCACTATCTGGCCCCAAGCAAGCGCCCTGCGGCCCGGATCGCCGTGCTGGAGGACGCAGGCCGGCTCCGCATCCCCATGACCACCGGAATACTGCTCGGGATAGGCGAGACCGTACGCGAGGCCGTCGAGTCGCTTGGCGTCATACGCGACATACACAGGCGGTACGGGCACATCCAGGAGGTAATAATACAGAACTTTTGGCCAAAGCCGGACACTGCCATGCGCCGCGCCCCCCCTGCCGACAGGGCCTACTTTATGGCCGTCGTGGCCGCCTGCCGGGTAATGATGCCTGATATGAACATCCAGATTCCACCAAACCTGTCGCCTGGCACGTACGGGGAGTTTCTGTCAGTCGGGATAAACGACTGGGGGGGAGTCTCCCCGCTCACCCCGGACTATGTAAACCCGGAGTTTCCGTGGCCCGCGATACGGCGCCTGAAGCGGGATACGGAGGCGGCCGGGTACAGGCTCGAGTGCAGGTTCCCGGTATACCCGGAGTTTGCGCACATGGTGCCCGGACGCCTCCGCGATATGATGTCGCGCGTGGCGCAGGCGGACGGCAACGGCGGCGGCGCGATGCTTGTAAAAAGGGAGCTCTGGGAATGATGGTGGTGACAACGACAGCAACGACGGCGGGCGGCAACGGCAGCGGGTTCTCCAGCCTCGCAAGGGGGGCGGACCCGGATATACGCGACATACTTGAGCGGGCGCTTGCCGAGGAGGAGATCTCCGAGCGCGACGCCCGGGTGCTGTATGCCGTGCCTGATGACGACTTGCACCTGGTGGGGATGGCCGCCGACGAGCTTCGCAGGCGCCGCGTGGGCGACGTGACCTCATACGTGGTAAACCGCAACATCAACTTTACAAACGTCTGCATAAAGCAGTGCGGGTTCTGCGCGTTTAGCCGCGACTTTAGGGGGGAGACGGAGGGGTACATGCTGCCCGTCAGCGAGATTGTGAGGCGCGCAAAAGAGGCGCACGGGCTTGGCGCCACCGAGGTGTGCATCCAGGCCGGACTGCCGCCGGACATGGACGGGGGGCTGTACGAGCAGATATGCCGCGAGATAAAGCGCGAGGTTCCCGGCATACACATACACGGGTTCTCGCCGGAGGAGGTCCTGTACGGGGCGACCCGCTCAGGCGTGCCGGTGGAGGAGTTTTTGGCGCGCATCAAAGAGGCCGGGGTGGACACGCTGCCGGGCACGTCGGCCGAGATCCTTGACCAGGGGCTGCGCGACTCGATATCGCCGGGGCGCATAACCGCACGCGACTGGGAGCGCGTGATACGCGGCGCCCACGCGGCAGGCCTCCGGACCACGTCCACCATGATGTTCGGGCACGTCGAGACGATGCGGCAGAGGGTTGCCCACATGGCCCGCATACGGGACATCCAGAGGGAGACTGGCGGGTTTACCGAGTTTGTGCCGCTGAACTTTGTGCACACGGAGGCGCCCATGTACATACGCGGCACGCATGACAACATACGCAAGGGGGGCAGCGGACGCGACGTACTGCTGACGCACGCCATTGCAAGGATAATGCTCAACAACTACATAGACAACATACAGATGTCCTGGGTAAAGGAGGGCCCCGGGATGTCCCAGATTCTGCTCAGATGGGGAGCAAACGACTTTGGGGGCACGCTGATAAACGAGAGCATATCGACTTCTGCCGGCTCCGCATACGGGCAGCTTCTCAGGCCTCGCGAGATACGCCGCATGATCAGGGAGGCCGGACGCGTTCCGGCCGAGCGCGATACGAGGTACAACATACTGCGCACGTTTGCGCCGTCAGACGACGATGACGACGACTGTTACGGTGACAACGACAAAACCGCCGCCGGACTGCGCAGCGGCGGCGGCCCCGACGGCAGTGCAAGATCAGACGGGCTTGACTCTGCCGACGCGTCCTCGTTTGGCTCCTATGCCGAGCTGATAACAATCTCAAAATTCCGCTATCAGAACCCGCGCGGCAAAAAGCCGTCCGAGTGAGGCGTCCCTCCTTGCCGCCCGGTTCATCTGCCGCATCGCCGCGTTCACCTGACACATCAGTGGATCCCGAGCGCCTGCTTGGCACGGCAATCCGGCTTGGCGCCGACGAGTGCGAGGTTGCGCGCGCGGCCCGCCGCGTCACCACAATACGGATCACGGATTCTGCCGTATCTGAGGCAAAGCAGGTTTCCGACGATCAGTACGGCATACGGCTGGTGGCGCGCGGACGCATTGCATCGGCCTCGGTCCCGGCCGGCTCCGGCCGGATTTCTGAGACCGTCGGGCGCATGATGCACGCATCCGGCAGCATCCAGCGGCCCTGCAGGTTCTGGCGCGGGCTTGCAGAACCCGTATCGCGCGGAAGGCCGGGCGAGCTGCGCGGCACGTACGACGCGCGCCTTGACCGCATGACCTGCCGGGAGGCCGAGGATCTGGCGGAGCGCATGATTGTAGCCGCCTCGAACAAAAAAGTTGGGGCAATTACGGGCTCGCTTCATGTCGTATGCGAGACGTTCGAGGTGTCAAACACCCGCGGCCTGCACGATGTTGAGACGTCCACGTACGTGGCGGGGCTTGTAAACGCCGAGTCGGCCCTGCGCGTGCGCGGCGCGTCTGCGTCTGGCGCAGCAGCGCAGCAGCAGCAACAGTCACAGCAGCAGCAACCGCCACTGCCGTACCCGACCGTCTCTGGAATCGGATACGGCAGCGCTAGGACGCTTGACGGCTTTGATCCGGAACGGGCCGGAGCCGACGCCTGCGAGATGTGCATCAGCTCAGAAAACCCGGCCTCCGTAGACGGCGGCACGTACACGGTCATATTCGAGCCGTACTCGGTCGGCGAACTGCTGGCCTTTGTAGTCGCGCCGAACTTTGAGCTCAAGCGGGTTCTGGACGGACGCAGCTGCTTTTCGGGCAGTACGGGCCGCCCCGTGGCATCAGAACTACTTACCATACGAGACGACCCCCACGCGCCGGACGCCATCGGCTCGCACCGCATAGACGCGGAAGGCGTGCCGACTGCAGGGCGCCCGCTTGTAAAGCGCGGGGTGTTTGAAGGAACGTACTCTGACCTCTTTGACTATTACAGGGCCGTTTATGACAACGACGGCGATGACAGCGGCGGCGATGACGATAACGGCAGTGACGCCAATCATGGCGGCGCCAGCGGCGATGCCGCGTCCGACAACCATGATGCTGGAAATGGACCTCCTGCCGGCGCCTCCGATTCTGATTGTGCGGCACGCGGCACCCTGGGAAAGGGCCGCGTGCTGGCAGCTGCCGGGCCTGGAAACGCGGCGCGCATGGCCGTCCCAATGGGCCGCGGCGCCGACCCGATACCGGTGTCCGCCCCGCACAACATGTCCGTATCCTCCGATGTGGAGCAGATCCCCCCCGATGAGATGGTCCAGGATGTGAAAAAGGGGCTGCTGGTAGGCCGCCTCTGGTATACGTATGCGGTGAACCCGATAAGCGGTGACTTTTCATGTACGGCGCGCAGCGGGGTCTTTCTCATAAGGGACGGGCAAATCGTATCCCCTACAAGGCCTGTCCGCATCATGCACAGTCTCCCCGCACTGCTCCGCGATGTATCGGGCATCGGCAACGACGCGCGCAGCGTCGTACAGTGGGCGTCGCTGTCGTCAGTCGCGCCGTCCCTGCGGGTTGAGAACGTCCCCGTGATTCGCATATGATGCGCGTCTAGGCGGCCGGACTGACTGCGGGTAGCGGCCGCCGCCGCCGGTTACTTTAGGAGCGACATTCCGAGATATGCGACGTACCCCGCGACCAGACATATGCCGACTGACCTGCCGATTATGTTTGCCTTTAGCGCGACGAAAAGCGACGCCCCAAATGCCAGCATTATGCCGTAGTCCAGATAGACGTCCTGTGATATCGAGACGCCGCCAAGGACGGCCCCGACCCCCATTATCATGAGCACGTTGTAGATGTTGCTCCCGATTATGTTGCCCACGCCTATGTCGTGACGACCCCTCCGGATTGCCATCATGGACGTGATCAGCTCGGGCAGCGAGGTGCCTATTGCCACCACAGTCAGGCCGATGACCTTTTGCGAGAGCCCGAACGTCTCTGCCAGTATGACCGCGTGATCGACTGTCAGGATTGCCCCTGCATACAAGAGCCCAATTCCTGCTCCCAGCATGCCTACATTCTTTGCATAGAACCTGCCTCCGGATTGCCGCAGGATCGACTCTGACGCGGCGCTGCTGCTGCTGCTGCTATCATCCGCGCCGGACTCTGCTGCCGCCGCAGTCCCGCTTGCTGCGCCCTCTGCCCTCTGCCCTGCGATTATCCTCACGGTGCGAAACGTGACTATGCCAAGGCCGCCAAGCAGCACCAGCCCGTCATACGGGGATATGGCGCCGTCTATTGACAGCACGACCAGCAGCGCCGACACGCCAATCATGATGGGTATCTCCCTGCGCAGGACGCTTCTCCCTATCGCAAGGGGCAAAAGTATGGCCGACACCCCGATTACCATCCCGATGTTGGCGATGTTGCTTCCCACGACGTTTCCAAGTATTATGGCGCTGTGCTGTCCCGCGGCCGCTATGCTGGCCGCCAGTTCGGGCGTGGACGTGCCGTAGGCGACTACGGTCATGCCGATTACAAAGCTGCTTATGCGAAGGCGCCTAGCAATGTTCTCGCCCCCGCCCACCAGCCAGTTGCCGCCAAAACAGAGCAGGGCCAGCCCCGCCGCCACGAGCGCGGCGCTGGCCAGGACCTCTTCCATGCCTGTACGGCACGTGTGCTATGTTTAAAGGAGATGATTGTGGGACGTGACGGCAGCAGCTGCCTCGGCGCCGGCGCCCGGGCGCGCGTCAAAAGTGCGGCCCGGCGGCGCTATCTCGCACTGTGTGACGCTCCTTGTCACTCTCTCTTTCTCCTCAAACGTGACTGCCAAAGATAATTAACACGCATGACGCGGCGCGTTGTTGTGGTGGATGCGTGTGAAACAATTTATCAGGCGCGGCTCGCGCATGGAGTCATGACTCGGCACGCGGCGGCACGCGGGAGATTGCGGCGCGCCAAGCGGAGGCCGATGTGAAACGGCCGCCACGTACAAGTCGGCCGGGGTCGACATTGCGTCGATCAAGAAGAGCCAGAACCGAATAGGACGCATCATAGCCGGCACGCACCGGGCGCAGGATGCGGTCCGGGTGGAGCACGGATTCGGGCACTATGCCGGGATCGTCAGGATCGGCGGCGGGGGCGCGCGCATAGCGACCCATACGGACGGAGTCGGGACAAAGGTGATGGTCGCAAACGCGCTGAAGAGGTACGACACGGTCGGAATAGACTGCGTGGCCATGAACGTCAACGACGTGATATGCACGGGCGCCACCCCCATATCGTTTGTAAACTATATCGCGGCGAACCGGAACGACGAGTCCAAGTTCGCCGAGATTGCCCGGGGACTTGCCAAGGGGGCGAGGAGGGGGGCCGTGCCCATAGTCGGCGGCGAGACCGCGGTGATGCCGGGGTTGTTTGGGGGCGGTGGCAGCGGCAGCAGCAGAAAATTCGAGTTCGACCTTGCCGGTATGGTGGTCGGGCTCCTGCCCCCGTCAAAGAGGGACACTACAAGGGTTTTAGGCGGCCGCATCACCAGGGGCGACGTCATAATTGGAGCCCACAGCACGGGACTGCACTCAAACGGATACACGCTTGCCAGAAAGGCGCTTGACGGCACGTCCCTCCGCTCAAAGCTGTACCGGGGAGGGCCCACCGTAGGGGATGCGCTGCTGGAGCCGACTGAGATCTACGTCAAGCCCGTACTGGACATGGTACGGGACGCCAAGGTCGAGATACACGGCCTTGCCCACATCACGGGGGGCTCCTTCACCAAGCTGACGAGGCTCAAGCGCATAGGGTTTGAGATCGACGATCTGCCCCCCACGCCAAGGGTAATGCAGCTTGTAATGGAGCGCGGCCGCATACCTGTGAGCGAGATGTACCGCACCTTTAACATGGGCGTGGGGTTCTGCGTGGTGGCCCCGGAGGACTCGGCCCCTGCTATCACAAAGGCGTTCTCAAGGTACCGCATACGCTCTAGGCGCATAGGCCGCGTTACGGCAAACGCCGGGGTCACGGTCGGGTCGTCACGCATTGCGTGACGTCCGCTTGGACGGACGCATTGGCGGGATCCGACTGTACGGCGCCGCTTGCATGCGCGGGCGCTCAGACGTGCCCGGTGGCGCCGCCGCCCGTGTCCGCCGCAGAGGCGCCCGCAGGCACCTGTGCATCTGGGAGGAGGGCCGCCGGCGCCATGCAGTGAGTCCTGCCGGCGCCATGCGGGATCCGGGTCTGCGCGCGCGTGTCCCGGGGCGGCAGGACGTTACCGGTTAGGTTGAGCACAGGGTCAAACTTTCTAGATCATCAGATCTATATCGTACCCAGCACATACAGGCGTAATGTCAAACCCCTCCGAGATCAAGCCCGAGATCAAGCTGCTGCGAGACGAGCTTGCGCGGATCATAGCGGAGGTCAAGAAGAGAGACGGGGCATTGGAGCGGGTGGAGGCTCAGAACGCGCAGCTGAGGGTGCAGATTGAGCAGCTGAGGGTGCAGATTGAGCAGCTGAGGGTGCAGATTGAGCAGAAAGACATCCAGATCGAGCAGCTGAAGGGGCAGCCGGACAAGGGAGGGGGGCGCATCACATACTACGAGAACCCGCACAGCCCACCGTCTGCCAACTCGATACCCGCAAGGCAGAGAAAGAAGGCCTCGCGGAAGGATCCCGCGGCCCACAAGAAGCCGGGGCAGAAAC